>NZ_JACVWA010000039.1:0-437840 GCF_020658275.1 Clostridioides sp. ES-S-0190-01
ACTAGTAGGAAATTTACTAGACTATAGTCAAAAAGAACTATTTAAAACTATGAGATTTAAATCAGTAACACAAATTGGTGGAAATGGAAATGAAAATTCATTTAAACAAATTAAAGAAATAGCTTAATATTTTAAAACGGGCTATATTCAAATAATTTTATTTGAATATAGCCCGTTTTTATTACAATTATAAAATTAATCTTTATTTATCATTCATACTTAGTAATTTATCTAAGTATACTGACTTTAGCTGCTTACTAGCCAAAGCTTTTTTAGCTGGTTCAAGTTTTAATATAGCTGATAGTATCGCTCCCATAGCTCTATGACTAGCTAAGGCATTATTATCAAAAATTAGATTTTGTAATTGCCCTTTCTCGATTGCCATGAGAACTGCTCTATGTACTGAATTTGCAGGAGTTATTATTTTTTCATCTCTCTTTAATAGCATAATACTATTTTTGTGACAATTTCTAACACAAACGCCACAACCTAGACATCTATCCTCATCAACTTTTATATATTCTTTATCATTTTCTTTTACTTTACTTATTGCATCTATTGGACATGCAGATATACATTTACCACACTTTACACAACTTTCATGGTTTATATTTGGTATAAAACTAGTTGTTTGTACTGGGTGAAGATTTCCAAATCTTTTTGCTGCTACTAGCGCCTCACAACAGCAACCACAACAATTACATATAAATGTAACTCCTTTTCGAACATTTTCTCCACATTGAACTAAATTATGTTCATATGCTTGATGAAGTAATTCCTTACATTCTACTTTATCTACACGTCTTGCAAATTTATTGTTTATTAAAGAATTAGCTACATTGTCAAATGTCATACATATATCCATAGGAGCATCACAGGCTTTTCCAACGTGTTGCATTCTATGTCTACAATAACACATGCTTATACCTATATGAGTCGATTCATCAATTATATGAGTAGCTCTTTCATAATCTAAAATACTTACTTCATTATCATTAGTCAATACTTCTTCTTGAACGTAAACTCTTCCAAGTTTTGTTTCTGTTGAATAAAATAAATCTTTAATAAAATCTTCTTCTACATTCATATACTGATAGTAAAGTTCTGATAAAAGTTTTTGGTCTATATCGTGTCTTGTTCTCATCATGGCAAACTCAAAAAAACCAGCCATTGGAGGAGGCATTATATATTTTTTACCTTTTTTATCTTCTATATCTAGTATTAGTGCCCTGCTAGCTAGCTTATCTAGCACCCTATATGCTTCACTTTCACTTATACTCCAAATTTTAGCTGCTGTTTTTACTCTAAAAGGCTTTATTGGAAGTTGTGCCACTAATTTTGCCTCTTGTTCTGTAAAAAGTACATTTAGTATTTTATATAATGTATCGGAGGGTGGAGCACCCTGTGGAAATTTATTTATTCTTTCCTCTAAGCTTTTATACATGTTTTTAGCAGTTATATGAGAAATAGTAATCACCTTCTTTTTCTTTTGTTTTCCAATATAATCAAATATCTTTCTTTATTATCTAAACTCCTACTTTATATAATACCAATTCTTTCTAAATAATTAAATACCTCTAGCAATTTATTTATTAGATTTCTTATATAAATAAAAACCGTTTAATCAGCATAATTATAGTTTATACCAATTAAACGATTTTAATAATATTTTACATATCTATAAATTATTTTTATAGTATTTTATATACTTTCCTTTCTTATATTATCTATTATATTCTCCTTATTTAATTTATTCATAGGTATATATGCTGCTATAAAGGTTATTATAAAAACACTAACTATGCATATGCCAATTGCTGTCCATGGTATAACTGTAGAAAACTCAATTACACCTGAAACTAATTTATTCATAATTAATATCAACCCAATACCAATTGGTACGCCAAACAATAAAGATAAAATACCATAGATAAAACTTTCTAAGTATATCATTTTTCTAAAACCTACAGGAGTAACACCTATTGATTGTATTATTGCTAGTTCTCTTTTTCTTAGATTTATACTTGTACTTATTGTATTTAGTATATTTGTAACACTTACTAGAGATATCACTACTATAAACCCATATACAAAAACTTTAATAGCTTTTAAATTTTGCTTTTCACTTTTGTCACTTGTATTTTCATCATGAAAATTGACATTATTTTTCTTAGCCAAAGACTCTATACTCTTCCTAGTCTGAGCACTTCCCCCTGAGTCAATAAAGACAATACCTTTCTCTAACTTTAAATCCATATTTTCAGCAACCTCATCATAAGTTAAAAATTGCAATCCCATATTTTGATAACCCATTCCTAGACGTTTTTCATCTGTTATACCAAGAATTTTTATGTTTACTTTTTTCTTTGAATCATTTTCGCCAGTATATTCACAAGTTACAGTATCTCCAACTTTGTAATTAGTTAACTCTATTACGCCTTTCTTACCCTTTGATTCAAAGTAACTTTTTCTAACAAATATCACTCCATTTTCTTTAATCGCTCTTTCTTTATCAAAAGAGCCTTTTATTAAGTTTTTTGTTTTATTTTGTATTGCAGTTTCTCCAGGAAAAATTAGTTCGTTGTTGTTAAACTCATATACATAACTATCTCCAACCTTACGTTGTTGATAATAATCCTTAATTAGATTTTCTTTAGATTTATTTATTTTATCCTTATCTACTCCTATAGAAATATACTCTCCTACAGCTACTTCAAAGTTTTTTATTCCAGATATATTTTTTAGTTTATTTATAGTATCATCCATAGACTTAGATATTTGTCTTGAACTTAAATATAAATCGTAGTTTCTTTGAGAATTTCTGATTTCTTCACCTTTTAAGAAATTCGCCATAAATCCGCTAAAAGATATAAATATTACTATACTTACTATTAAAGAAAAAAGTGTCACAATAAATTTCTTTCTATTTCTTCTTACACTTTTATATGCAAGTACACCTTCTGTTCCAAAAACTAATTTAATAAGTTTCGAATTTTTAACCTTACCTACTTTGTAATCTCCACTACTCCTTATTACACTAAGAGGAGAAATATTAGAGGCTGTTATTGCAGGTAGGAGAATTGATATAAAAATTGTAAGTAAAACAATTATTATACTGATAATTATTATTAATGGATTATATACTATTTGTAAACCCATCTGTGATACAACTGATTCTGTAAGATATTTATTTATAGCTTTAAATACTAAATCTATAGCTACTGTTCCAGACAATAGTCCTATTGGTATTCCAATACAGCTAATTATAATACCTTCAATAAAAACTAATCTTTTAATTTGATTAGTAGTAGCTCCTATAGAATTTAATATTCCAAACTGCTTTTTTCGTTCAGTTATAGAAATACTAAAAGAATTATATACTGTAGCAATTGTACATATAATTACTAAAATAGTTACCATAGTAATTATAGCTTTTATAGAACTATTTATATTTGCATACTTACTAGCTCCTTGTAATCTCAATAAATGTTCATTGTATTTTATCATTTCAGAGTTTGATGCTTTATCTTTATTTGTATATATATTATTACTTATTTTTCTTGTTATTTCATATATATCTTTAGGATTTTTTGCTGTTATTGATATATTCACTGTCTCTTTATTATTATCTATAGGATTAAAGTAAGTTAAACCAGTAGCAACTTGGTCAGTGAGTTCAAACCCTGGCCTTTTGATTATACCTACAATTTTAAATGTCTTTTCTTTTTCATTGGCAATATAATCACCTTCATGAAATACACTCATATCATCAATTTTTTTGTTATTACTATCAAACATATCACCTACTTTTAAGGTTATCTTATCTCCTATTTTTAGCTTTTTCTCCATAAGATTAACTATGTTTTCACTTAAAATAATTTCTCCATCTTTATCTGGAAATCTACCTTCTTTTATAGAAACTCTATATCCTTCCATAGCATTTTTATCATATTGCTTAACGCTTAATATACCATTTACAGTATCTTCTATTCTAGAGTATCCAAGTTGATTAGTAAGTGCATAACTTTTTATTTCAGCCGATTTTGTTGCATAGTCTATATTTTTTTTGTTTACATTGTAGAATTTAGCATGAAAACTCCCATCATTTTTTATGGTTTCTCTTATTTGATAATCCATAAAACTTTCAAATATGTTACCTATACCACAAATTAGAGCAGTGGAAAGTATTATTCCAATTATAGTTACAATAGTTCGTCTTTTATTTTGTTTTAAATATCTAACAGTTAGAGATGTATATAGATTCATTTATATCACCTCATCACTTTTTATAATTCCATCTTCTATGCCTATAATTCTATCCGCCTGAAGTGCTATATTTTTGTCATGAGTTATCATTATTAATGTTTGATTATATTTTTTCACTGATAATTTTAATAACTCTAGTATTTCTTTTGAGTTTTTGCTATCTAGATTACCTGTTGGTTCATCTGCTAATACTATAGATGGTCTATTAATTAAGGCACGTCCTATAGATGTTCTTTGTTGTTGACCTCCTGATAATTGATTAGGAAGATGATTTTCTCTGTTGCTTAGACCCAATGTTTTCATCAAATCATTCAAGTATTCTTTATCAATCTTTCTATTATCAAGCTCTGCTGGAAGTAATATATTTTCTTTGACATTTAAAACTGGAATCAGATTATAGAATTGATATATAAGACCTATATTTCTTCTTCTAAAGATTGCCAAATCCTTAGTTTTTAGATTATATATATCTACATCATTTATATAAACCTTACCACTAGTAGGTCTATCAACACCTCCTAATAAATGTAATAATGTACTCTTTCCACTTCCGCTTGGACCTGTTATTGCTATAAACTCACCTTTTTCTATAGACAAGCTTACATTTTTTATTGCATCGACTTTTGTTTCATTTTTACCATAACTTTTAGTCAGATTTTCTACTCTTAAAATTTCCATAACTACCTCCAATATTTATATTCTATACTTCATATATTAGACTCAAGCTATTACTATAAAGTGAATTAAATATTACAGATTAGTCACTATTATCATCATATATCTTATGAAATGCTATATGAAATTCAGTTCCTTTACCTTTTTCACTATTTACATAAATATCTCCATTTTGGCTTTCTATTATGGATTTTGCCATTGCAAGCCCTATACCTACACTATCCTCTTTTGAACTACTTTTCCCTCTATAGAAACGTTTAAAAATATGTGGTATATCTTTTTTATCTATACCTTCACCATCATCTTTTATTATTAACTCTGAAAATAATGGATTTTCTTTGTAAATTATACTTATATTTCCAAACTCAGGAGTATGTTCTATACAATTTTTTATTATATTTACTAAAGCCTCAACTGACCAATCAATATCACCAACATAAGATACATTACCATTGCCTTCTATACTTAACTTTTGGTTTTTAATCTCCATAGGTATTTTCATTGGTTGGATTGCTCTATGTATAAGTTCACTAAACTTTATTTTTTCTCTCTTAAACTTTATAACTTTAGCTTCTACTTTTGATAATTTAAGCATACTTTTAATCAACCAATCCATACGATTTAGTTGATTTTTTATCTTGTCTAAAAAATCTATTTTCACTTCATATGGTACATCATTATATAATAAATCACTTAGTATGATTAAGGAAGTCATGGGAGTTTTTAACTGATGTGATATATCTGAAATTGTATTATTTAAAAATATTTTTTCTGAATTTAAAAGTTCAACTTTTTCATTAAGAATTGTTGTCATCTTCAATAGCTCTGTTTTTAAAAGACCTATCTGCCCTTCTTGATTTCTATTTTTCATATCAAATTCTTTTCCTTCTGAACTATAGTAAACATACTTAGTCATATCTGATAAATCATTATATATAGTTCTAAAATATTTAAGTATCAACATAAATATCATCATAAAAATTATACAAACTAAGATTATATTTATTTTTATAGTGTTTGAAAGTAATTTGGAAGTAAGAGGCTCAGAATTTATTCTAATAGTTTTGTCATAGTTATACTTACTTAATATTTTCTCACCAAATTCTACATTTTGCATGGACTTTCCTTGTGTTATTATATCTACGATATCACTTTCTAGTTTTGGATACTTGTTAACTAAGGTTCCTATTATAGCTTGATTATTTTTTACAATCGTATTTTTAGTTGTATTTATATTGATTATACCAAATCCAATTGATATAAGAATTACCATCAACATTAAAATAATATATTTACTAAAAAAGTTCTTTACTTCAGGATTATATAGAAACATTATTTTCACTTCCTATCCATTTATAACCTAGTCCTCTTACAGTTTCTATGTAAATTGGTTTACATAAGTCATCTCCTATTTTTTCTCTAAGTCTTTTTATATAAACAGTTAAAGTATTATCACTAACAAAATCATAAGTTACATCCCAAAGCTTTTCTAGTATTTGACTTCTACTCAAAACTGTATTTTTATTCTGTATAAGAATTAAAAGAAGCTTATATTCAACAGATGTCAGAAATATTTCCTTGTCATTTTTATATACTCTAGCTTCTAATGTATATATATTTAAATCTCTATATTTAAATATCTTCTTATTTTCTTCTGTAGCGTCACCTTTTCTTCTTAAAACAGCTTTTATTCTCGATATTAATTCTCTAATTCTAAAAGGTTTTGTTATATAGTCATCTCCACCTATATCAAGACCCAGTACAATGTTTACTTCTTCATCACAAGCAGTTAAAAATATTATGGGAATCTGAGAAAACTTTCTTACATACTCACAAAATTCATATCCTGTTCCATCTGGTAACATTACATCCAGTAGTACCATACTATATTCATTAGAAGATATCATTTCTTTTCCACTTGATAAATCCTTTGATATATCTACACTAAATCCCTCTTGCTCCAATGCATACTTTATTCCAAAAGAGATAGTACTGTCATCCTCAACTATCAATAACTTTAACATAACTATTTCCCTTCTTAACATTTTAATTTTAAACTATTTACATATACAACTTTTATTATACACAATTGTTTTAGATACTAAAATATATTTAGAATTACAAAATAGTCACAAACAATTACTAAAAAACATAAAAATAAAAATGCAAGTTGACACTTAACTATTTTGAAAATAGTATAGATTTTTCTCAAGTTAAGCTACAACTCACATTTTAGATATTTAATTTTATATAAACTGGTATTCTCATCTGTTTAACTATTTAAAGCTTACTTTATTCTTCCTCATATTTTTTATATTCTTCTTCTTTATAAATATTATTTTTTTTGTCATCTTCATGTAAATCAATGTCTTTTTTATCATTTTTAACACTATTTACATAATGCATCATTTCTTCTTGAGAAACATGTGGACAATTTTCACAATTTATTCTTCTTGAATTAAATTCTCTTACTTTTTTTTTTAATTCTTCATATTCATAATCTTGTTTTTTATCACTACAATCACATTCATAACCAAACTCATCATATTTATAGTCATTGTATTGATTATTTCCATAATACTCTGTATCAATCATTTGAGACATTTGAGATTTAGATTTAATGTTTTTTATCATCCTATAAGTTGCATATGCACCCACTCCTGTAATCACGGCTCCTGCAAACATCATTGGCTTACTCATTCCATCATCTTTTTTATTCATTTGTCTTTTAATTAAATATGTTAACATATTTTTTCTCCTTTCTGATTTCTATTTATAGATAGTATCTGTATTATTTTGATAAAAATTATGTTATTTTTAAATTACAATTTTTACAAATAATATAAATCATCTTGTAGAATATAAATTTATATTTTGTACTTGATAATGTTTTTTGTGTTATACTATATATATAACAAGTATTTTTATTTATAACGATATTATGGAGGTTTTTTATGATTTTAAATTTAGATTTTAATAGTGATAAGTCTATTTATGTACAAATTAAAGAAGAGATAACTAAAGCTATAGCTTCAGGAGAATTAAAAATAAATGAATCACTTCCATCTGTAAGAAGTATGGCTGAAAATATTGGTGTAAATCTACATACTGTAAATAAGTCTTATAATGAACTAAAAGAAGAAGGATTTTTAAATATTGATAGGCGAAAAGGTGCAATTGTAGCTCAACTTCCAATGGAAACAGAAAATTCAACTCGCCAAAAAAATAGAATTGATTTAGAACTTTTAGTAGCAAAATCTTATTTATCAGGTATCAATAAAGAAGAGTTCTTGACGTTAAGTAAAAATCTATTTGATAAGTATGAGGTGAAATACTATGAATAAGATTGAATGTTTATTTACAATATTTTCAACCTTAATTTTGATGTATGCTACTTTTTATTTTATGCCACATCTTATTGGCAAAAATCACATTTATGGTGTTTCTATAAACCAAGAACATAGAAACTATCCTGATTTTATAATACTTGATAAAAAATTTAAAAAACTTTTATCTATAGGATTCATTGTGATTTTTATTTTAGTTTTAGCTCTAGTTTTTATGTTTGATAAAATAGAATTTTCTTATTCTATTAGTATTATAGGGTTTTTACTATATGAAAGTATATTATATATCTATATTCATAAAGAAGTTAAAATGACTAAATCCAAGTTTTTCACTGAATTAAGTCAGATAAGTGCAGACTCAAAATTGGTAATAGATATGGATTTTATAAATGAAAAAAATAAAATAATAAAAAAATTTAAGATATTGTATTTAATACCAGTATTACTTACTTTTGGAATAAGTATTTTTATATTGCTTAACTATAATCAATTACCAGATTTAATTACTACGCACTCTACTATAACAGGAAAACCTGATGGATTTATGAAAAAATCCTATCTTGGTGTGTTTAAATTAATAGGTCTTGAGTTTTGTATAATGATTTTATTATATATAACTTCTATTGGAGCTATAAAAGCGAGAATTAAAGTAGATACAAATAAAATTGAAGAAAGTAAAACTAAAAACATTAAATATCTAAATAAAATTGGTTATTTGTTTTTTATATTGATGATTATGATGATAGTACAATTCTTTATCGTTTTTTTATCATTAAAAACAAATCCAAATTTATTAACTGTTATAAATATAATAATGCTTTTAGTTATAATTTATTTAATGGTAACATATATTAATTCTCCAAATTTAAAATCCAATTCTTCTTATACTCCAGATAATGATGAAAAGTACTGGATAGGAGGTATTATATATAATAATCCAAACGACCCATCATTTATGGTTGATAAAAGATTTGGCATAGGATGGACTATAAATTTGGGAAATCCGATTGGAAAGATATTATATATTCTTATAGCTATATTTTTAATTTTTTCACTTTTTAGTGTTATAAAATCTCTTTTACTTTAAATACCATAAAAGGTATCTTACTTGTATTATTGGGTATTATATTTTGTAAGATAAGAAATATTTCATATTATCATTGAAATATAGTATTTATATATTACTAGGAATGGAGATTTGCATAATGTTGTCAAAAACTGAAATTAAATACTTTAATGATTGCGCTTCTGAGATACTTTCATCTGAAAAAGTACAACTTATGAGAACATTTCCTCATCATGGCAATGTTTCATGTCTTGAACATAGTTTATCAGTAGCATATTATAGTTATCTATTATGTAAAAAATTGCATTTAAATGTTGAAATTCAAAGCGTTATTAGAGGGGCTCTACTGCATGATTTTTTTCTTTATGACTGGCATTATAAAGGTGATAGAAAGGGATTACATGGTTTTACTCATCCTAAAGAAGCACTAAAAAACGCAAATTTATTCTTTCAAATAAATGAAAAAGAAACAGACATTATTTTAAAACATATGTGGCCACTTACTGTTAGACCTCCTAGATACAAAGAAGCATTAATTGTTTGCTTATTAGATAAATTTTGTTGTCTAGTTGAGACTCTAAGGATACACTCACTACTCTCTCCTTACCACATATAAAATAGGTCTTTGATATTGTTATAATTTAATTTAAAAAGAGGTATTAAGATTACATTTAACTTAATACCTCTTTATTAATTTATTATTTATTTTTGTCATATGCTTATAAAATATAATCTTATCCTTGATAACTTATTCTTCTTATAGAGATACTTACTACTTTAAATAATAACATACCAGCTATTAAGTTTATCAATATTGCTGGTACCACTGCTACCATAAATAACGCTGTGAATGAACCTCCAGGAAGACCTACTATAGCTTGAGCAACTAGTAAAAATAGAGTTCCACTTATAACTGTACCTACTGGGAATATTATTGTTGCAGCTATTAAATCTTGTTTTTTACTGTTCAATTTTTTCATAAATGGTAATTTATAAATTATATACATTATCATGAACATTATATTTATTGTAATAGTTTTATCAAGTATATTTGGAATCTGACCACCTGGGAATTTAGTTGTTAATGCTGCAAATATTCCTGTTACAATTCCTGCTACCAAACAAATCTTATAATCATCCTTATTTAGTATCATTATTATAAACATCATTGCTAGTGATATATCTGGTTGCATTGGAAGTCCTATAGCAGGTGTAAGTTGATGTATCAATAATCCCATAGCTAAAAGTATTGCATTTAAAGTTATTTTTTTTGTATTTGTTTTCATTGTAATATTTCCCCCTAATTTGTTTAATATTTATTTCATTTTCGTTCCAATTTTCCATATCATTCTCTTTAGCTTTAGAAGTTCATAACATCTCTCTCACCACCTTTTATTTTAAATTATATAATTTCTTTATTAATAGTTTTTGCAAAATAAAAAACTCCGTCCTAAATCAATAGGACGGAGATTATCCGCGTTGCCACCTAAATTATATAAAAAATAAGCTTAAAACTTAATTCTTATATATCTCATTATCAAGTACTTACATACCCTATTCGCTGTAACGTGCGACTGACGATAAAGTCTACTCTCATAAAAATATGATTTCAATTTATTCCTCTAAGGTCCATTCACTATATTCCTTCTTGCTAAGATTCCACCATCCTCAGCTCTCTATGTTGAAGCTAAACATAATTACTCTTCCTTGTCATAGGATTTTTAATTTGCTGTTGCTATTATAATATTCTAAATTTTTATAATTGTCAACTGTATTTTTTATTTTATTTAAAATTTACAAAAAGTGTAGAATAATTTTTATAAATGCTTTAAACTTTTATTTAAATATTGAATTAGGAAGGATGATATTATGTTTAGAGAAATGAGATTAAAAAAGAGAGAAATGACAAAAGAAGATACTATAGAAGTATTAAAAAATGGTGAATTTGGTACTTTTTCTACTATAAGTGAAAATGGCTATCCTTATGGAGTTGCTGTAAATTATGTATACTTTAATGATTCTGTATATTTTCATTGTGCAAGAAGTGGACATAAATTAGATAATATCTCAGCAAATAACAAGGTTTCTTTCTTAGTAGTAGCTAATGAAAGTGTTCTTCCAGATAAATTTAGTACTACATATGCCAGCGCTGTAGTATTTGGAAAAGCTTCAACAGTAGACAATGAGGAAAAGAAAAATGCTCTTGTAGAAATAATAAAAAAATATTCTAAGGGCTTTATTGAAGAAGGTATGAAGTACATAGAAAAAGATATAAATTTGACAACTGTAGTTAAAATAGAAATAGACCATATTTCTGGTAAAGCTTCTCGTTTATAATAATCTAATACGATATAATAAAGTGGCTATATGTATGGTCACTTTAAATATATTTATTTATCATTATTTTTATTAATTGAAAATGCTCAAAACACTTTAAGAAACTTCCTCAATACCTATGTAGATACAACACAAAGTTACTTGTATCCAAGCTGACATAAATTTTTCCATACCCATATAAAAACTTGAAAATAATACAGTCATATATGTCAAATATCAACATAAATTACAGAATTTTTTTGCCATTAAAACTATCAAAAAAAGTAAGTAATTATTGAAAGAGAGGTTGAAAATAATTATGAAATTCAAGAAAAAACCAAAGTTTTTACTCCTCATTACATTTTTAATAATAACTATATTATCAACAGGAGCAACAGCTCTAGAAATCCATACATCATCACAAGTACATGGTGATAGTGATATCAGCAATAGAGGAAATTTCAATACCTCTGCTAATTCCAAGGTAGGTGCAGACTCACAAAAAAGCAGTGATAGCTTACCTCACAATGCACAAAACCTTAATGTTTCTTTAGACATCTGCAATGGAGGAGTAGAAATACTACCAACCTCATCCAACAAAATAATAGCAAATTACAACAACCAATACTACAATATTAAAATGATAGAACAAAACGGAAAATGGGTTGTATCTATATCAGGAAAAACAGCTAAAATGGGCAATTCTAGCTATGTTCAACTCCATATTCCAAATATAAAATGCAATATGGATGTAAATGTGCTTGATGGTAGCTTTAGTTATGATTTACCCGAAAATTGTATTGATGCAATAAAT
Organism: Clostridioides sp. ES-S-0190-01; assembly: GCF_020658275.1. Taxonomy (NCBI): domain Bacteria; kingdom Bacillati; phylum Bacillota; class Clostridia; order Peptostreptococcales; family Peptostreptococcaceae; genus Clostridioides; species Clostridioides sp. ES-S-0190-01. Next base: position 12,485 of record NZ_JACVWA010000039.1, read on the forward strand.
GTTACTTCAAAAGATTCAAGTATAGAATTTACTTCAAAAAATCAATACAAAAATAGCACTATTTCTCTATCCGCAACAGATAAAGAATTTCTTAAATATGGTCTAATTAATTATCCAGACTATTTTACTAAGATGAATAAAGGATTTGAATATAAGAATGGTACGAGAAAAAATCAAATTGACATTTCGCTAACAGGATTTACTAATGTTGATTTTAGAGATTAAAACATAAAAAATTGAAGGCTTTAGCCTTCTTTTTCTTTGACTTTCTGTATTCATATTTATATTTTATTGTTTATTTTTCCTTTTGGATATGAGTACATATATCATAGCACTAGGTAAAATTGAACATATTACTCATCCACAAATAATAATTATAAGAACATTATTCTTTTTATTATTGACGTTATTTATACATTGTGATATTCTTTAAGCAAAACACCATTCTGTTTAAGGGAGGATTAAATAAATGGCACGAAAACCTATTTTAGAAGGTGGTAAAAGAGAAGAAATACTTAAATGCGCTTTACAGTTGTTTCTAAAAAACGGTTATGAAAGCACCTCTATTCGCATGATATTAAATGAGGTTGGTGGAGAAGTTGGAATGTTCTACCATTACTTTTCTTCCAAACAAGAATTATTTGATGAAGCCTTAAGACTCTTCATGAAAATGCAAGGAGAGCGAACTTCTAAACTGATGAGTCAGAAATCCGATAAGATTTCCCCACGAATGAGATTGGAACAACTTATAGAATGCTATGACAGCGGAATGGATGAATTTTCGAAATTATCTGATGGAGCTATTCATTGGTCAGTTTTATCATCTATTCACAGCTTAACCTTAGAAGCAATTCTGCCCTGTTTTAGGACAATGATTATTGAAATACTCAGATTAGCAGATAAAAAAGACTTAAGTGAGTCTAAATGGCTTGCGCTATTTGTACTAAAAGGTATCAGTGGATTATTACATGATAAATCATTTGCTGAATTAAGCAAAGAAAAACAGATGCTTTTAATTATAAATTTACTATGCAGAACTTTACAAGTTCCATATAGCTTGTTTGAAGAATAAGAGAATATCGACAATGAACATCTATGTATTAAAATTGAACAATGACATCAAAAGTATATCTGAGAGAAAATGGCATTAAAAACTGATATAAGATTTGGCACTCGTTATTATGAGTAAGCAAAGAAAACTGAGTTAAAAATATAGAAAACACCAACAACTCATAAAAATGTAGTGTTTATACGAGTTTTGGTGTTTTCCTTATTCTTGACTTGCATGAAAATATGATTGGCAAGAATGGGCTGGTATATACCACTCTTTCATGCTTGCCATTTTTAAAAACAGCAAAAATGATGTTTCGTAAAATATCTCAATAAGGCACATATAAATTATACCTACTCTGAATCATAACCCCATTACTGTTCTTCTTAAATACTGATTGAAATTACCATACTCAACTTTTGTCAATGTTTCTGGATAAGACATCAAAATTAACTGATGTCCATTGCATTCTTCATGGTATGGTGGGTGAATATGTTCAAAATCATTTACCTTATATCCAACCCTCTCATAAAAACCTTGTCGCTTGATGGAAATTTTATTAATGGGAGGGTCGATTTCTAGAATAACAGTTTTGCCTCGCTGGTTTAACAGCTCCAAAGCTCTTTTTCCATACTTTTTATTGCGCATTTCAGGATTGATACAGAAATGTTCCACGTAAATAAAATTCTCTGTTTCCCAGCATAAAATGATACCAACCATGTCGTTTTCATCATAAATTAAGTTAAATTGATATTCTTCATGACCCATAATTTCTGCTTGTAAAGATGGGTTTCTCTGTTCATGAAAAGGAAAACTTACATTGTATAACTTTATTGCCTCTAAATACAATTTATCTTCATATGTTCTTAGCCTCTCAAAGCGCATTTTGCTATCCTCCTATTATATAAAACAACCTTCGCACCACATCTTTTTAGTCTAATGAAACTCTAATTAGCTCTTATTTAGATTATAATATCTGTCCAAGTATAAAATGAATTGTAAGGTTAAACCATTGCTGAAAATATATCTATTTTTTATATATACTAAGACTGTTTAGATAATCTCTTATACCAAACTTAACATCATCACTTGGTCTTATATCAGAGTTATCTCCTGCTATATGAAGTATTCCATATGCTGGATGGCCTCCTCTTACTGTACATGGAACTGATAAAAGCGTCATCCCCATATGTTGAGCAAATATATTCATTGATTGTAAAGCTAGTTCTCCTCCTCCATGTTGTGAACCTGCAGTAGCAAAACAACCAAATATTTTTCCACTTAAAGGTGCTCCTACCCATACATCAGAAAAACTGTCCATAAACATCTTCATTTGACCAGATACATTTCCATAATATGTTGGTGAACCCATAAATATTGCATCATAATCTAGTAATTCTTTTCCAGATTTAATTACATTTATACTTTCAAATTCATCTTTATGTTCCTTTGAATTTATCAAATAGTACTGAGGAAGTGTTTTTGCAACCTCATCACTTACTTTAAATATATCTACCTCTATATTCATTTCTTCAAGTACCTTTTTATACTCCCTTGCTAATAAATATGTACTTCCACAAACGCTATGAAAAATCACTGCTACTTTCATTTTTATCCCCCTAATCAAAATCAAATTTATTTTTTATATAGTGCTTTTATTATCAAGTACCATTAAATGATACTAAATGGATTTAAATATACATTACTTTTTATTGTTTCAATCTCTTCAAATTCATCCAAAAATCTCTTCATAACATGTTTAAATATATCTTCTGTATCAAAATGTCCACAATCTACTATACATATTCCCATATCAAGTGCATCTTGTGCCTCATGATATTTTACATCACCAGTTATTAGAACATCTGCGCCTTGTCTCTTAGCCTTTTTCACAAACTCAGAACCAGCTCCTGTTACAACAGCAATTTTTGTTATCTCGGTATTAAGACTTCCAACTACCCTTATATGCTTCATATTTAATTTTTCTTTTATTTTATTAGAAAGATTTTCTAATGTTGTACTTTCATCAAGTTTACTTATTCTACCTAATCCAAATGTTTTTCCTTTGTTTTCTAGCTTGTACAAATCATAAGCAACTTCTTCATAAGGATGTGCATCTATCATAGAACTTATCACTCCACCTAAACGCTTCTGTGGTACTACAGTTTCAATTTTAACCTCATTTACACTTTCTATATCATTTATACTTCCAAGAAACGGATTTGAGCCTTCTAATGGCTTAAATTGACCTTCTCCTTCTATCGAAAATGTACAGTTACTATAATTTCCTATATGGCCTGCTCCTGAATTACTTAGTGCCTTTCTCAACACTTCTGAATAATTACATGGAACATATACTGCAAGTTTGTATAAAGTCTCATTTTCAGTGACATCTAAAACTTTTGAGTTATTAAATTCCATAATTTCCATGAAATAATCATTTAGACCATCAAATGCTATGTCAAAATTGGTATGCATAGAATAAAGGGCTATATCATTTTTAATGAGTTTTTGTATAAGTCTACCTTTTAAGTCCGCGCTATTAATCTTATTAATTTTTCCAAATATAAAAGGATGATGTGTAACAATTAAATCAACATTTTGAGATATAGCTTCATTGATTACATTTTCATTGGCTTCTAAGGATACCAGAATCTTCTTTACATCCATATCAAAATCTCCAACTATAAGACCTACATTATCCCAATCTTCAGCTAAGCTTAGAGGATACTTTTTTTCAATTTTTCTAGTAAGACTCTTCAGTAACATATTTACCTCCTATTTATTTTATTAAATTTTCAAGTTTTCTTATTGCTATTTTACTTTCTTCTCTCTTCCTATCTATTTCTTCTCCATGTTTACCTTCTAGTTGATTAACTATAGCACTATATGTTTTTATTTTTTTTTCTACAAAGTCATAAAAAAGAGAATCTTTATTTTCTAAAAGTTTTATTCCAACTTCAAACTGTATCTCATCTTCTATTATAGTATTTTTACCTGTATATTTGGCAACTATTATTTCATATATCCTAAAATCTTCTCTCACTAAAGCCTCTGTTAAAATTTCATATCCATTATTCAGAAGATAGCGTCTAAGCTCTTCTTGTGCCTGCATAGGCTGTAATATCAATTTTTCTATACTATGTGCTACTTCTTTTTTAGCTTCTAGAAGCTCACTTATCAATATACCTCCCATACCAGCAATTATTACTTCTTCAACTTCACCTATTTCTAGTACCTCTATACCAGAACCCAATCGTAAATCGACTTTCTCTAAAAGATTGTTCTGTATGACCTCTTTTCGTGCATTGTCAAGAGGTCCTTTATTAACATCTGCCAACACTGCAAATGGAATTCTTTCCTCCTTTAGCAAATAAACTGGTATGTATCCATGGTCCGTTCCTATATCAGCTATCTTTTTACCATCTGACACCAATGATGCTATTTTTAATAATCTATCTGTTAGTTTCAAAGATATATCTCCTTTCAATCTTTTTATTTGTTCTTGATTTTAAACTAAAACCAAGATAAAAAATAATATAAAATCTCTACCACAAAATAGCCATGAGATATCACTTATCCCATGGCCTTTATTGCAAAAACATTAATGATGTATCTTTTTAATCTAAATAATCTCTAAGTTTTTTTGATCTACTTGGATGTCTTAATTTTCTTAGTGCTTTTGCTTCTATTTGTCTTATTCTTTCTCTAGTTACATCAAACTCTTTTCCAACTTCTTCAAGAGTTCTAGCTCTTCCATCCTCAAGACCAAATCTAAGCTTTAATACTTTTTGCTCTCTATCATTTAATGAGCCAAGTACATCTTCTATTTGTTCTTTAAGTAAAGAATATGCTGCTGCCTCAGCTGGAGCTGGTGCATCATCATCTGGAATAAAATCTCCTAAATGACTGTCCTCTTCTTCGCCTATTGGAGTTTCTAAAGACACTGGGTCTTGAGCTATTTTCATTATCTCTCTTACTTTATCTTCTGTCATTTCCATTTCTTTTGCAATTTCTTCTGGTTTTGGGTCTCTTCCAAGTTCTTGAAGTAGTTGTCTTGATACTCTTATTAATTTATTTATAGTCTCTACCATATGCACTGGTATTCTTATAGTTCTCGCTTGGTCTGCTATAGCACGTGTTATAGCTTGTCTTATCCACCATGTTGCATAAGTACTAAACTTATAGCCCTTTGTATAGTCAAATTTTTCAACAGCTTTTATAAGACCTAAATTTCCTTCTTGTATTAAGTCTAAGAAAAGCATACCTCTACCTACATATCTTTTTGCTATACTTACAACTAGTCTTAAGTTCGCTTCAACTAATCTTTGCTTTGCTATCTCATCACCTTCATGCATTCTTCTAGCAAATTCTACCTCTTCATGTGGCTTAAGTAGAGGAATTTTTCCTATTTCTTTTAAGTACATTCTAACAGGGTCGTCTATACTTATCCCTTTTGGTAAAGATAAATCCACAGTTTCTATTTCTATTGCAGAAGAGTCCTCATGTGAAATTACTTCTGCATCTTCATCTATGTGGCTCATATTTAAATCGTCATCAGTAGCCGAAAAGTCTATATCAGCTTTATAGTTCTTTGTTTCTGTTATTTCTATTCCCAAATTACCTAAAGTTTCATAAAGATTTTCTACCTGATCCTTATCAAGTTCAGTTTCAGAAAAAGCTTCCATTATTTCTGCAAGCGTCAATGAACCTTGCTTTTTTCCTTTTTCTATTAGTGTCTTAGCGGTAACTTTTTTTAACTCTTTTTTATTCGACTTATTTTCCACACTCAAACCTCCTTTCTCTACAAGCTTTTTAAAATTTTATTTATCTCAACTATTTTTAAAGCAATTTCCATAACTTTACCATCTACCTCTTTCATATCATTATTATTTTCTAATTCCTGTTGTTCTTTCAACAAGTTATTAATTTGTTCTTCTAATGAGTTCTTTCTTATATTTGTTATTATTCCTTCTATTTCTTTTGTGTTCTCTAAGTTTATACTATTCAAAGAAATTGAATTTAATTCTTTTAAGTATTCTTCGGATATGTTTAAACTTTTCAATTTGTCAATAGTTATTTTGTCCAATTCTTGATTTTTAATCATGTAATTTAAAATTTCTTTACTTTCATTCAATAAAAAATCACTTTCTTCTACTTTAAGTAGAGCTATTTCTCTAATTTTTTTGTCTTCTAACATTATTTTTATTAGAGTTTCTTCAACTAATTGTTTTCCATCTTGTCTAACTTCGACTTTTTCAATTACTTTTTCTTCTATCTTTTTCTGGTTTTTATTATTATATGGCTTATTGTAGTTTTTACCATACACTTCCCTTTTTATAGACTCGACATTAATATCTATTTGATTACTTAAATATTTTGTATAAAAATCAATTTCTACAGGACTTGTCAATTGTTTTATAATCTTAGAAGCTTCTTTTGCAAACTTCACTCGTTCTTCATCTTTTTGAATATTGAATTCTTTTTTAAGATGATCTATTTTATATTTTATGTAGTGAGTAGAAACATCCATTGCCTTTTTATAATCACTAAGTCCGTACTTTCTTACAAATTCATCTGGGTCTTTAGAGTCTTTCAAATCCAAAACTTTTACAGTAATACCTAATTTAATAAGTATATCTATAGCTCTTAAAGTCGCTTTTATTCCAGCTTCATCAGAGTCATAAGATATAATAGCAGTATCCGCATATCTTTTTATTAAAATACCTTGTTGTTCAGTCAAGGCTGTTCCAAGGGTTGCTACTACATTTCTTATACCATACTGATAAAGTGAAATTAAATCCATATATCCTTCAACTAAGACTATAGTTTTATTATCTAAATTTTTTCTAGCAAAATTTAGTCCATATAAGTTTTGTTTTTTATTAAAAATTAATGTGTCTGGAGAATTTAAGTATTTTGGTAAAGAATCATCTAGTACTCTTCCTCCAAATCCAATTATATTTCCTCTATAATCAAATATAGGAAACATAACTCTATTTCTAAATTTATCATAGCAATTAGTTCCATCTCTATTTCTTGCAATTAGACCGCACTCCAATAAATCTTGTTTTGTATACCCTTTATTAATAAGAGCATTCATAAGAGAATTCCATGAATCCAAAGAAAATCCTAGACCAAATTTTTTAATTATTTTATCATCTAATCCTCTAATCCTTAAATATTCATACCCAAGATTTTTACTTCCCAATAAGTTTGAAAGATAAAATCTAGCAGCTTCTGTATGAATATCTTGAAACTTTTTAGATTTCTCTATTTTCATTCTAGTTTCTTCATTCATGTTGGTATTAATTTCTATACCACATTTATTTGCTAAAATTTTTACAGCATCCATAAAATCTAAATTTTCCATTTTCATGACAAAATTTATCACATCTCCACCTTCACCACAGCCAAAACACTTATAAATTTGTTTTGATGTATTTATATAAAAAGATGGAGTTTTTTCTCCATGAAATGGACATAATCCTTTATAATTAGCTCCAGATTGTTTTATATTCATATATTCAGATATTATACTTGCTATATCACATCTAGCTTTTATTTCTTCGATAACGTCTTTTATATCATTCATATTATCACCTTCTGGTGTAATTTTTTGTGTTAACATTTCTATTCTACACTATATTCTAAATTTGTCAATCACTCAATATACAGAATTCGACTTTTTTTATTGATATCCTTCTTATTAATCAAAAAATTTTTATTTTTTATGTTAATTACATCAATATTAGATTTTTATTTATGTCAAATAATCTAACTATTAAATTATATATCTATTATCTTATAAATTTACATCAAAACTATCACGAATAAAAAAGAGGCTCTTGCCTCTTTTTAATAAACACTAATTGATTTCATCAAATCTTCAAATTCATCAAAGCAGAGAGATTGAATCCCATCTGATAGAGCATTTTCTGGGTCTGGATGAACTTCTACCATTATTCCATCTGCTCCACATGCAAGTGATGCCATTGACATAGGTTTTACTAAATATCTAACTCCAGTAGCATGACTTGGGTCTACTACAACAGGAAGTCCCGTTTCTTTTTGAATAATCGGTACAGCTGCTAAGTCTAATGTATTTCTAGTATAATCATTGTATGTTCTTATACCTCTCTCACACATTATAATGTTACTATTTCCTTCTATTGCTATATATTCTGCTGCACCTATCCATTCAGTAATTGTTGATGCGATTCCTCTTTTTAACATAACAGGCTTATTTTGTTTTCCGATTTCACTTAAAAGAGTAAAGTTTTGCATATTTCTTGAGCCAATTTGAATTATATCACTGATACTATATAATTCATCCATATCTCTTATATCCATAAGTTCTGTAATAACAGCTATCCCAACCTCTTCTTTAACTGCTTTTAATATTTCAAGACCTTCTTTTTTTAATCCCTGAAATGAGTTTGGTGATGTTCTTGGCTTATATGCTCCTCCTCTTAAAATATTTGCACCATGACTTTTTACAAATTTAGCAGTCTTTAAAAGTTGCTCATAACTTTCTATTGCACATGGCCCAGCTATTACAAGTTTATCTTCTTTTACAGTTATTTCTTTATTATTTGTATTTATCACTATCTTTGAATTATCATTAAATAGGTTTTTTCTCATAACCTACAAGCTCCTTTACTTCTTCTATTTCTTTAGCAGATAGGAGATTTAAATATTCTTTTATTGATTTTTTATTTATTAAAAGTTCCTCATTCAAATCCATAAGTGGTATCAAAACAAAAGCTCTATCTTGAATCCTTGGATGTGGTATTAGTAATCTTTCATCAGTTGAAACTACATCATTAAAAAATAGTATATCTACATCAATAGTTCTTGGACCCCAATGTACTATTCTCTCTCTATGCAATTCTTCTTCTATTTTTTGACAATATTCTAACAACTCATAAGGTTCAAACTCTGTTTCTATCTCTACACACATATTTAGAAAATCTGCTTGTTCTGTATATCCCCATGGCTTTGTTTCATATAATTTTGATTCTTTTACTTCATATATAGAATCACTATCTCTCAAAAGTTCACATGCTTTTGATAGATTATCAAATCTATTGCCCATATTCGTCCCTATTCCCAAATAAGCCTTATTCATCTCTTGTTCTCCTTATCTCAACACCAAAGTAGTCATAAATTCCATTTACAGGAGCTTCTGGCTTTCTAACTCTAACCATAACTCCATTTACAAGGTTAAATTTATTTAAGACTTCTTCAGCAATGTTCTCTGCCAAAGCCTCCAAAAGATTAAATTGTTTATTTTCTGTAATATCCTTAACAACACTATAAACTTCAGCATAGTTTACAGATTTATTTATATCATCACTAAGTCCTGCTTCTCTTGAATCAACATAAAGTTCCATGTCGACAAAAAATTTCTGACCTAGAAAATTTTCTTCTTTAAGCACACCATGATATCCATAGAATCCTAGATTACTAAGTAATATTTTATCCATTATACTACACCTACTTTCTATATATTGCATCAGTCATTTTAGCTGCCATTAAATTTTCATAAACATCATGCACCCTAACTATATCTACACCATCTCTTATTCCAAGTACAGTAGTAGCTATTGTTCCTTCCAATCTCTTTTTAGGTTCAACTGGAAGTACTTTCCCTATTACTGATTTTCGAGATGTTCCAAGTAAAATAGGATAGTCTAATTCTTTCAATTCATTTAATCTTCTTAATACTTCTATATTTTGCTCAAATGTCTTCCCAAACCCTATCCCTGGATCAAGAACTATTTTTTCTTTTTTTACACCACAGTCTATTGCCATTTTTATGCTCTCTTTAAAGAAGTCCTTTATTGACTCCATTATATCTTTGTCATAGTTTGTCCCATCTTGATTATGCATTATACATACTTCTGCATCATATTTTCCTACCACAGAAGCCATATTCTTATCTCTTCTAAGCCCCCAAACATCATTTACCATAGTGACACCTAATTTTAGAGCTTCTTCTGCAACATCTGCCTTGTAAGTATCTATTGATATTGGTATATCTAATTCTTTTTTAAGTTTTTTTATCACAGGGATTACTCTTCTTAGTTCTTCCTCTGAATCCACATAGCTATGACCTGGACGTGTAGATTCACCACCTAAGTCAATTATATCAGCACCTTGTTCAACCATTTCTTTTGCATGTTTTATTGCTATGTCTAAATTACTAAAGTCTCCTCCATCAGAAAAACTATCTGGAGTTACATTTAATATACCCATTATATAAGTTCTTTTACCATAATCAAACACAGTTAATGACACTCCCTTAAATTAAAATTTATATCTTATCAAACGATTTTTATCTACAATAATTTACTACTTCATAGTAATTAAACTCATAGCCTCAGCTCTTGATGCAATATCTTTTTCAAATATACCTCTAACTGCTGATGTAACAGTTTTTGAACCAGGCTTTTTTACACCTCTCATTGTCATACACATATGTTCAGCTTCCACTACTACTAAAACACCATATGGCTGTAACTCTTCCATTATTATGTCTGCTGCATTTTTAGTAATTCTTTCTTGTAATTGAGGTCTTTTTGCTAATGTGTCTATTACTCTAGCAAGCTTAGAAAGCCCTGTAAGTCTTCCACCTTTTGGTAAATAAGCGATATGTGCCTTTCCAAAAAAAGGAACCAAATGATGCTCACAGCATGAATAAAATGGAATATCTTTTACTAGTACTAGTTCTTCATGCTTTTCATCTGCAAAAAGAACTTTTAAGTGGTCTCTTGGTTCTTCACTAAGACCAGAGAATATCTCTTCATACATTCTAGCAACTCTATTTGGAGTCTCTATTAGACCTTCTCTATCTGGGTCTTCACCAATTGCTTCTAATATTTCTCTTACTGCATGTTGTATTTTTTCTTTATCTACTTTATTCATTTAAACTCCCCCCATTGACTCGTGACTAGAAGATTAATTTTATAATCTTTTTTGTCTCAATTTCTTTAAAAATATAATTATAAACATCTAAAAGTTTTTGATAGTCATAACTTTCACTTACCTTTGATACTAGGTTAAAAAGTTCCTTATTTTCTTTTTTCAAAACTTTTAGCAATTTTTTATCTTTTGGTACCCATTTATCATTTATATTAAAGTACCCAATTATTATATCTTTTAAATATAAATTCGTCAAAAAATGATATTCAAAAACATCAAATTTTTCTTTATTTTTCAACTTTGATATTTTTGTTTCAATATCTTGTTTTAAAAAAGACTTTTCTTCTAAAGACAATTTGCTAGGACCTTTTAAGTAAATATCTCTGCTCATATCTTTTATAGTATTGGATATATTCTCCATATCAAATAGTACTTTAGCATCCTTCATCTCTTTCACAAAGAAGTACTCTCTATCTGACAATAATTTTTTTACACCATCTTTTGAAAAATAATTTATATCAAATTCTATTCCCTTTTGTTCAAACAGTACTCGCTCTTGTTTTTCCCCTTCTTTTACAAAAACGAATACATCAATATCATTAACTTCTACATTATAAAAACTAAAATCTACATCTTTACTAGAACCCACTAGAAATACTGCTAATGTATTTGGATTGTCTATTATTTTTTTAATATTTTCACTATATACTTTATAAGTATGACTTGCCATCTCTTATCTCCAATAAGTTGTTAATATTTTAATTTATTACAAACACTCTATTATTTTATTAAAAATAATATTTTCTTTGCCAAATTCTGTCTTGTCAATTTCTGTAACTTTCATTGCTCCCATAAGACTATTTGTGACAAAAACAAAATCAAAACTACTAATTTCTGATATGTTAATTTCATTTTCCATCAACTCTATATGTAATTCGTCACAAATCTTTATAATCCTTTTTTTTATTGTTCCATTTAAAATTGGTAATTTACTACTGGGTGTATATACTTTACTTCCTCTTATAAAGAATATATTACTCATAGAACATTCTAAAATCACACCATCTGAATTTATAAATATACCATCATTGTATCCATTCTTATTTGCAATATTTTTAGTATATATATTTTCAAAATAATTAGTAGTCTTATGTCTATAAATTAGGCTATCTCCCCTAACTATAGGAGATATAGTCAATTTAAAACCTTTATTATATGCTTCTTTATTATATGGAATTTCTCTAATAGATATATTGTAACCTTCATCAAAAACGGTAATCCTAAGTGCTTTATTAATAATATTTTCTTTTTTTATGTATTTAATAATTTCATCTATTAGAAATCGCTTTTCATAATTTATATTCAAATCCAAACATGTTATCGAGTTGAGCATCCTATCTATATGTGTATTTAAATCTATAGCTATACCATCTTTAACTTTAATAGTCTCAAATAACCCAATTCCAAATTTACTCAAGCTACTATTAAAGCTTAAATTATTCTTCATAATATCCCCTCAAGGCTTTCATTATAGATTTTGCTTTATCTAGTGTTTCTTGGTATTCTTCATCTGGGTCAGAATCCCAAGTCATGCCTCCTCCAACTTGGAAGTATACTTTTTTGTCTTTTTTTATTATAGTTCTAATTGCTATATTAAAATCCATATCACCATTAAAACCTATATATCCAATTGAACCAGTATATACATTTCTCTGTGTTGGTTCCAGTTCGTCTATGATTTCCATTGCTCTAATTTTAGGTGCTCCTGTTATAGAACCACCTGGAAAAGTTGCTTTTATTATATCAGTAGCATCCTTATCATCTTTTAGTTCACCTACAACTGTTGAAACCAGATGATTTACATTTGCATAAGGTTCAATTACAAACAACTCTGGAACTTTGACACTTCCAGTTTTGGATATTCTACCAATATCATTTCTTTCTAAATCCACTATCATAAGTAACTCTGCTCTATCTTTTTCGCTATTTTTAAGTTCCTCTTGAAGCTTTAAATCTTCTTCCTTATTTTTACCTCTTGGTCGAGTGCCTTTTATTGGTCTTGCCTCTATTTTTTTATCAATACATCTTATAAATCTCTCTGGAGAATTTGATAAGATATGTGCTTCTTCAAAATTTAAAAATGCTCCAAATGGTGCTGGACTAAATCTTCTTAAATCTCTATATAACTCAAAACTTGTCAATTCTGTTTCCCCACTAAACCTTTGTGTCAAATTAGCTTGATATATGTCACCTTGTCTTATGTACTCTCTAACATTTCCAACTGCATTTTTAAATTCTTCCTTTGTAAAGTTAGATTTAAGTTGAATAGGTTTTACATCTTTTTCCTGATAGCATATACTATCTATTCCTTTTTTCTCTCCTGTTAATATTTTTTCTTCTATATCAGCTATTATTTTTTCTTCTACTTTTATATCTATATCTGGAGTGGCTATGTAAGTTTTTCCCTTCAAATGGTCTATTACTATAACATGGTTATAAAATCCAAAATACATATCAGGCATCTCAATATCATCTATAGCAGTTCTAGGTAATTTTTCTATATAATTTCCCAAATCATAAGACAAATATCCTACAGCTCCACCTATAAACGGTAAGTCAGTTTTATTTACAACTTTATATTTATCTAATTCTTTTTTCAAATTTTCTAATGGATTTTCATCAGTATTTTTATATCTTAACACTTTAAATGGCTGGCTACTTATAAAAGAATATCTTCCTAACTTTTCTTTGTCCATAGCACTATCTAATATAAAACTATCATTTTCATTTCTAAAAATAGTAAATATCTCAAAAGAATTTAATTTAGTTTTTATTTCTCTTATCATTTTATCTATGTATCCTTTCCCTAGCTTCTTTTATAAAGTTTTTCAGCATTTCATGACCATACTCTGATAAAATAGCTTCTGGATGAAATTGTACTCCTTCTATTAAATACTTCTTATGTCTAATTCCCATTATTTCACCTTTACTTGTTGTTGCTGTAACTTCAAGTTCATCTGGAACTGTATCAGAATCAATTATAAGCGAATGATACCTAGTAACATTTAAAGGATTTTTAAGACTACTAAAAACTCCCTTATTACTATGGTTTATACTGTATACTTTTCCATGAACAGGTTGTTGTGCTTTTATTATGTTACCACCAAAAACATGTCCAATAGTTTGGTGACCTAAACAAATTCCTAGTATAGGCTTCTTATCTTTGAAATATTCAACAATATCTATACAAACCCCAGCTTCTTTTGGAGAACATGGACCTGGAGATAACACAATTATCTCTGGATTTAGTTCTTCAATATCTCTTAATGTTATTTCATTATTTCTTTTTACTATAACTGTTTCCCCCAATTCTTCTATGTATTGTACTAAGTTATACACAAAAGAATCATAATTGTCTATCATGAGAATCATACTATAAATCTCCCCCCAAAAAAATTATTTAATTAATTCAGAAACTGTAACAAACTTAAAACCTTTTTCTATCATCTTTGGAATAAATATATCCAAAGCTTTGACTGTATCATCAGTTGCATAGTCATGTAAAAGTATTATATCTCCATTTTGTACTTTATTAATTATTTTATCTGCGATACTATTAGCTCCAGGATTTTTCCAATCCCTCACATCTACACCTGTCCATAAAACTACTTTGTAATTATGCTTTTTTGCAATTTCTACTAAATCCTTTTCTCTGTAACTCCCAAATGGTGGTCTAAATAATGTAGGTTTCTTTCCAGTAACTTTCTTTAAAATTTCTTCACACTTAACAATCTCCTCTTCAATTTGACTAGAAGTTAAATTGCTTATATCAGGATGATTAAAAGTATGATTTCCTATTTCATGCTCTTCTTTACTTGCTCTTACCAGTGGTTCTTTATACCACTGTGCATGTTTTCCAGCTATAAAAAATGTAGCCTTTACATTATACTTCTTTAACACATCTAAAACTTGATCAGTTTCTTTAGGATGAGGTCCATCATCAAAGGTAATTGCTATTAGTTTCTTTTCCCTTGAACCATGTTTAATTAAAATATTTTCATTCGTTTCCATCATTAAAGCAGAAACTTTACTAAAATTGGCTATTAGTATTATTCCACAAAACAAGACTACTGCTATTAAACTCTTAAATATTGTCTTTTTTTTCCCTGGTGTCATTTTTAAACTTCCTTTCAAATATTTTAGTTATTTATAAAAATTTTGAGTGTAGTACGTTTTATAACTTCCTCCAAATATTACTCCAACTCCAATATTATTATAATTCCCCAAAATATTTTTTCTATGTCCTTCTGAATTCATCCAAGCTTCATGTGCATATATTGCATTAATCTGTCCTGCTGCTATGTTTTCTCCTGCTGAAGTATATATTATTCCTTCTCTTTTCATTCTATCAAAAGGAGTTTCATCTTTTTTGTTTATATGGTCAAAAAAATTATTATCTCTCATATCTTCACTGTGTTTTCTTGAACTTAAAGTGGCTTGCTCACTGTATCTTAGTGAATTCAATCCTCTTTGATTTCTAACACTATTTACAAGGTCTATAATTTCAAATTCAAAGCATTTTTTAAGTTCTTCTTTATCAGTTGGATATAATTCTTTGAACTCATCTTCTGTACTTTTATCAATTATTAAATATGAACAAACTCTATTTTTTTCATGAATATCGTAGAAAATTGTAATATATTTACCTTCCTTATTTATTATATCATATTGATTTTCTGAATTTATTATATATCTAGTATTTCCTTTTTTCTTATATTTTAATGGAGTAATCTTGTTTCTTACTGTTTGTCTATCTTGATTTATTTTTATATCTTGATTTTCACATGAGTTCATAGAGTTACTGTAAAGTGCAACTACCTCATCATTTTCAACACCAACCATTGCAAAATCTTTTCCATATTGATTATATACATACCAGTCAAATCCATATTCACTAGTATCAATTCTACCAGGCTTTCCAATATTAGCTAAAACTTGATTTAAGTTTTCTCCTAAATTTAGTTTTTCAAAATTTTTTATATTAGTCTCGTTTAAATTATTCTCTCCATTATTATTTAGTTGTGAGCTTTGATTTTTCTCATCTTCCTTTTTCTTTGAATTATCACTTAAGTTTATTTTATCTAAAAACTCATTCCATATTTCGCTTTGAAAAAATTTTTCCTTCAAATCATCTACTTCTCTCAATAATTCAGGACTATAAAATAAAACAATAAGTATTACTAATACTAAAGCAATTAATTTTTTCAATATATTCCTCCTTTAAAAAGCTTCACTAAAAATTTCTAATATATACATTATCATGTATTAATACTGATAATATATACTAATTAAATCCTATTAACATCTCTTTATATGTTTTTTATTTAATAAGTATTATAAAAAAGCTTTACCTATTAATAGATAAAGCTACAATCTTAATGAAAATATTTCATCTAAAGTTCTATCAAAGATAGATGGCTTATCAAATTTCCAAGTTCCTTCATAAACTAATTCATTATTTAGATAAAAAGTACCTTGACCATGTTTTTTACCATGCATAAACTCTCCTACATACTTCTTTCCTTTTGACCATATGTAAGTTCCTTTTCCATGAATCAAATTATTTTTCCATTCTCCTTCATAAAGTATTTCTCCTTCACTATTATAACAAATACCATATCCCTCCATCTTTCCACCTTTAAATTCTCCTGCATATATACATCCATCATTCCATTTATAAATACCTTTTCCATCTTTTTTGCCATTCTTCCAAGTTCCAATATATTCATCTTTACTGTTATAGAGCATATTCCCAATGCCATTCATCATGTCTTCCTCAAAATAACCTATATACTCATTACCGTTTGAAAATACAAAATTTCCTTTTCCATTTTTTTTATCTTGTTTAAATTCTCCTATGTACTCCATATCAGTTCCTTCATCAACAAAAAAAGTATATGAACCTTGACCTTCCATCTTTCCTTCTAAAAACTTTCCTACATATACATCTCCATTAGAAAATTTATATATTTTGTTTTTTGGCTTTTTTGTATCGACATCATCTATATCACGAATTGTTTTTCCTTCTAATTCCAAGACTTCACTTTCTGATGCAAAATCACCCTTTTTTAAAACACGTTTTTTCATATTTTTTATGCTCTTAATCTCTTTATTTACTTCATTTATATATTTTAAATAATTATCATACAAATCAACATATTCTTTAGATAAATTCATAATGCCATTCCTCCAACGTTATTCATAGATATTTTATTAAATCTATTAAATTTATTATATCCTAATACTGGTCATGTTTTCTACACATTGAGTAATTTTTTCAATTTTAATTTTAAAATAATCTCTTTTAAAGTGATACACAAATAGTAAATAAACCATATTTATTATATTTTTAAATAAAAGAAGCTGAGGACTATAATATATAAATTTACATATTACAAACCCTCAGCTTATATTTTTATAGTTTATAAGTCTTTTGCTTTAAATCCTCTTCCTTTTACCTCTGTAACATCATTTACAGATATAAATGCTTTTTTATCATATTTTAAAGCTATATCCTTTATCTTTGGTATCTCACTTGATGCAACTATTGTATATATAATCTTCTTTTTTTGATGAGTGTATGCACCCTCTGCATCCAAGAAAGTTACACCTCTAACTAAACTTCTCATTATGTCTTCTGCTATCAAATCGACTTCAGTTGACATTACCATAACAGATTTTTGATAATTCATTGCATCTTTAATAAAAGTCATTGAATATGCATTTAGAAATAATCCTATGAGAGTATATAATGCTAAATCTAAACCAAATAAAAAGCTTCCTGTAAGTACTATCAAACCATTTATTGCTAAAGCAGTATCTTTCATTTCTATATTTTTCTTGATTTTTAGTATTGCAGCTATAATGTCTGTACCACCTTGAGAAGACCTAGTTCTAAATACAATACCAACTCCTAAACCAGATAATATACCTCCATACACACTTTGAAGCAATATATCATTGATAGGTATGATATTACTTACTTCCTGAGTTGCACCTAATAATAATGAAAATACAATCATATTTAATAAACTTGAAATACAAAATTCTTTTTCTAGGTATATAAAACCTAAAATAAATATTGGAATATTGATTAAAAATGTTAATAGACCCACATTGATATTTGTCAAATAGTTTATAGATGTTGCTATACCTGTAGCACCTCCACTTAATAGATGTGCTGGTCTTAAGAACCCATTTATTCCTATAGATGTCATCAACATCCCCAGTAGCATTGTTGAATATCTTAAAGCTGGATGTTTTTGTAGGGTATTCTTAACTTCACTCATTTCTTTCTCCCTTCAATTCTTATAAATCTTTAGAATTTTAAAAACTTACTTTTATATATATTATTACTGATGTAATAGATAATATTTCAAGCAAATTTTTTCATAGAGTTTCTTGAACTGTCATCTATTACATCATCTATTATAGTATCTTTTATATATATGTCTAGTGCATTTTTTTATATTCCAAAATTTCAAAGTACTTAAATTCTCTCATTTATGCTCCAAATTAAAATTCTTCTAGCACAATATGATACTATATATTATGCAACTTGCAATATAGTAAATTTATAGTATTTTTTCTTAAATATTTATTTTTATAGTATTTTAGTAAACTTAACCATATAATTCTTTATTCATAATTAAGTTTTAAATGAAATTTTTATTTTTATAATTTCAGTACATGATTTTTTTATTTCATTATTTGCAATTTTTCCATTCAGTTTTTACTTTAAAATTTTTTTATTTTATTTTGTTTTAAGTATTCAAAGACGCCTATTGTTACTTTATATTTTTACATAAAATTCATTATAATTGGGATTAATATTACTGTAATCGTACCAGAAACCCCAATAGAAACTCCACTCATTGCTCCTTCTACTTCTCCAAGTTCAAAAGCTTTAGTTGTTCCCAGAGCATGTGCTGATGTCCCAAGTGCAATTCCTTTAGCAACTGGATGATTTATATTTCCAAGTTTAAATACAGTAGAAGCAACCATCCCACCAAAAATACCTGTAAAAATTATAGCTACTACTGTTATTGACTCTACACCATTTAAAGAATTTGCTAAAGATATTCCCATTGGTGTTGTTATAGATTTTGGAATAAGAGAGTTTATTATACTTACATCTGAATTAGCTATTTTACCAATTATTAATACAGATGCAAAAGAAATTATTATACCACAACCTATTCCTATAACAATCTCAAGCATATGCTTTTTAAATAATTCAAACTGTTTATAAAGTGGAACTGCAAGCACTACTGTAACAGGTCCTAAAAAGAAATTTATGCTATCTGCTCCTATCTTGTAATTTTCATAAGGAATTTTTGTTATGCTTAGAAATAATATGATTCCTACAATAGCAATTAACATAGGGTTACATATAGGATTATTTGTTTTTCGCTGAATGTATCTCCCTAAATTAAAAAACACGATTGTTACTATTATACCAAATACTGGTGTTTGTAATACATTATACATTCTTTTGTCCTTCTTCCTTCTTTTTTATCATTTTTTCCACTATAATTCCAGTGGTGTACATTACTACTAATGTACTTAGACATATAACTAGTAAAAGTACTAATACATTTTCTTTTATTAGGTCTAGTGATTTTATAAGAGACACTCCCGCTGGTATAAAAAATACAGCCATATTATCAAGGAAAAATCCACTTATATTTTCTATACTGCTTAAATCCAACACTTTAAATTGTAGCAATATGAATAATAATAGCATGCCAACTATACTCCCAGGAATAAGTATAACACTTTGTATAAATGAGCTTATATACTCTCCTATTACCCATATACATAAAATTATTACTAATTGATTGAAAACTTTCATTTTCCACCTCCAAAAACTAAAGAGATTGTTTCAAACCATATATTTGTAGTCTTATAAACAAGCAAATATCTTTCTTCAAATAGAAAGTTATGATTTAATACAATCTCTCTTTAAATTTATTTTTATTTTAATTTAATAAAATACATACTTGGTTGTTTCAAAAAACTTAATTATATAAATCTATTTTTTGCTTAAAATTTCTTTTATTTTTGAATTGTTATACATACTATCTGGAACTTCACTTCTTAAACTATAAAAAGTTTTTTTTGCATTTTCTAAATCTCCATTATCATAATATAGCATGCCTAACTCATAGTAGGAATCATCATAGTACTGGTCATTTTTAGTATACGTATTTATATACTTCTTATAATACTTTATAGCTTCATCCTTATTTTTCAATGCTTTATTTGTTATTGCTAATTGATATATTGATTCAGAAATGTATTTTTTAGTTTTTCCTGAGGAAACTATACTTTTGAAACTATCTATCGCTTTTTCATACTCTTTATTTTTCTTTAAATCTAAAGCCTTATAGTATAAGTCTTCCTCATTAGCTACAGTGATTTCTTTTTCTGGTTCTTTATTTTTAGCTTCATCTAACTCTTTATTTGTTTTTTCTAATTCTTTATTTGTTTCACCCAGTTTTTTATCAGTTTCAGTTAACTTCTCATCTTTCTTACTTATCTGATTATTCAAGGTTTCTATTCTCTTTTTACTTTGAATAAAATATACACCCATTGCAATTACAATACAAGCAAATATAATATATGGTAAGCTATTTTTCTTCTTCTTTTTAACTCGTTTTTCCTCTTCTTTTTTACTTGTATCTTCTGGTTTCTCTTCTTCTTTTTCAAATACTGGATTATCTTTATCTATCTCTTTGAGTCTATCCAAATATCCTTCTCTCTTTTTTACATTACCTAGTTTATCATACAATAAAGATAAGATTACATATGGTTCTATTAGTTGTGGTTCTTCCTCTACTATATTCTCCAAAATATGTATTGACTCATAATTCATTTCTTCATTTATAAACCTTATAGAATGATTGTATCTGCCTAAAAATGTTTTGAAATCTTCAGATGAAATTAAATTAACATATTTTCTTGATATATGATTATTTTCATAACATAGAGCAGTATAAAAACTTTCAAATGATTTAGCAAAATCGCATTTTAATAACTTTAGAAGCCCTCTAAGATTTAATATATCAATATCTTTAGGATTTATTTCTAAAGCTTTATTTACCATATTAACAGCACTAGTTATATAGTCTTTATACGCTAAGTCCAATGCATTATTGTACCTCTTATATGATTCTAATTTCAACTCCTTTGATGTTGTGTCTGACTTTGACTTCAAAGCTCCTTGTAAATTTAAAAGAGTCTCTTCTTTATAATTAGTAGTCACATAGCTTTGTTTTAATGCTTTTAGTGTCTCATCACCATCTTCTTCTTCTATGTTAAAAAAAGTTAAATCGCTTTTATTTTCTTCTATCAAAGATATATCTAAAATTTTTCTAGGCATGTTTTCTATATCTTGTTTTATATCTTTCACTAAAATAATAATCACCTCCACTTCAAAATATATATTTAAGATAACATATTTAATATGTCAAGTCAAAACTATACATTTTTTGCCATTATTCTCACAATAAAAAAGGTAATCCAATTCTTTTTATGAAAAGGTTACCTTTTTTACAATATTACTAACTTTTAATGTTGAATTTTTTTACTTTTCTATAAAGAGTAGCTATACCTATATTCAATGCTTCTGCTACTTTTTTCATTCCTTCTGTATTACTGCCATATTTTTTGATAGCATTTTCTATAGCTTCTCTTTCAAGGTCATCCATAGTCTTAACCTCTTGTTTGTATAGTTCATCCAATTTAAAAGATATTAAATCAGACATACTCCTTACAAAAGCAGTTAATTCCTTATCTTTTGAAAGTATCTTTTCTTTTTGCTCTTCATTAAATGCAGCTATACCCAATATTCCAAGTATATGTTCTCCCATTTTAACAGGAGTACAGATATCTGCTAACTCTTTACAGTTTTCTCTATTTGCACACTTATTACAGTTCTCTTCTATTTCCTTATTTATAACATAGGATTTTCCATCTTTTAAAACAAGAGAATACACAGATTTCTCTGATATTGTTTCTCCTATTTTACCTCTGAATATTCCTGTTCCTGCTATCCTAGTCAAATCTTTTGTAACTAAAGTAACATCTACATCTAACACATTAGAAATATTCTCGCAAATACTTTGAACGTAATTAGTTATATTATTTAAATTCAAAGTAATCCCTCCTATTTAGATTTATATTTTTTAATACTCTACATAAATCCTATTCTTGAGAACTTTAAGCTTGTGGTTGTGGTTGTGTCTCACTAGGTTTATTATCAGTTGGTGGTGTTTCTGGTTTTGGTTTATTATCTGTATTTTGATTATTTGTATTTTGATTATCTTTATTTTCATCTGTCTTTGGCTTTTCTTCTGGTTTTGGTTCCATAGTTCCAACTAATATAATACCTTCCTTCTTAGGATAATATGAATTAGCTATTTTTTCAGTTTTAATTTTCTTGCCATTTGCATCATTAAATGTTCTATATGTTGATACAGAGTATGCATTTCTTCCACTCTTATCTACTTTTTCTTTTCCTTTAGGCATTGAAGAATCATTGACCCTCTTCATTGTAGTTTGTGAAACTCCATCTAATTTTGTTGATATTGTTATATTTTGTTTATCCTCTGCACTTCCATATATATTGCAAACAATTTGATTTCCTGAAACATAATTTTTTATGTAAATTGGATGCTTAAGATTGTTTTTAAATAAGAAATCTATTCCGCTGTCTGCAACAGTGGCATCCCTTCCTTTTGGAACATAACTTGATGGTATAGTATGATTTTTTACATTAGTAATTTCTAAGCCTGCATATAAAACAGAATTATATAGAGTTGATGAAACTTGACAAACTCCTCCACCATAATCCTCTTCCATTTCTCCCTCTACTATAACAGGAGCACTTTTGTAGCCATTCGCTTTGCTTCTTTTTCCTGTATGTTCATTAAACGAAAAAGTTTCTCCTGGCATAAGTAAAATATTACTTATACTATCTGTTGCTAATTTTATATTTATACTTCTATTTACCTGAGAAGTTTTAAATGTTGTTGCATATTTACCTAAATTTGTGTCTATATTAGCAAGTTGCTCTTTTTTTATTTTTGCTGAAGTAGCTTTTACCACTAACTTATTTGTATACTTTCCTTTTTTAATCTGACTGTCAAAACTATTCATACTCTTAGAAATATCCATTTTAAGGCCATCAGAATCTGGTACAACCTTTACCTTATCACTACTTATATCAATTGTTGCATCTTTTACCTCTACATCTATTTCTTTAGCTATTTTTTCCATTTCTGTTTTTAACTTATTTTTATCATAATTTGTTACTACTACTAAATTACTCTTTTTACCAAAATTTGCTGAAATAGTTTTTGATAGGTTGCTAAAGAAACCATTCTTTCTATTTAAATTATATGCATTTTCTACAGTTTTATCCAAATCAGCAGATAAATTTAGGTCTTGACTTTTAACTTTCCAACTTCTATCGTTGTAATTAAATTCAACATTATCTAAATTGTATTTTTTAGCTAATTCCTGCTTAGCCTGAGATTTAGTTAATCCTCCAACACTTATGCTATTAACATATGTGTTTTTTGCTATTTTCTCCCCTTTAAACTGCATACACATTATACCTACAAATATTACTAATAATAATGCTACAGCTCCAATAGCTATAACTAGCTTTTTGTTCACATTAATCATCCCTTACTTCTCCTTACAATAAAATTATTTATATACACCTACTATTATATTACTACATAATGTGCCTTAAAAACCCAAAAACTTTTTAATTATATAATAATTTAACATTATCAATATAAATAACTAATATTCACTCAATCCTTTTTCTGATATAGAATATATTTTTTCATTGTATATGTTGATAGCATAAACTTCTTTTCCTCTAAATAAACCTTTGTTTACTACAGCATAATAATAAATATTTTTTTGTTTTCCAAATAATTCTTCTAAACTTTTTTTACTTTTTACATATTTATCAGCTTTTTCTATATCCAATATATCAACCTTTTTGTATTTATTTTCTTTTTCATCAAGAGTATTAGTCAACACAAATTTAGCTTTATCTTTAGTAATACCAAATTGATAGCTTCCATCTTCTAATATTCTAAAATATCCTTCTCCATAGTCCACCTTATAATCTTTTTTACCATCTTTATATGAATATAAATCTTTAGTTTTTGCACTTATTAAAACTTCATTTATTAATTTATCATACTCATATACCTCAGCATAATAGTATTTATCGTTTTTTACCATTTGTGGAAGTGAGTTTATAGATAGATTTGCCTTTTCTTTCCCACTTTTTTTAGAGATTATATTTATAATGTCATCAGATGTTAAAGTATACAATGATAAATTCTTTTTATATTTCTTCTCTAAACTTTGTACCTTTTCATCGTCTGAATAGTCTTCTTTTAGATAGTCTATATACTGTAATGCTTTCTCATAATCACCAGAAGTGTTTGCTTCTTCTGCTTTACTTATATAGTAATCATACATTTCTTCAACACATTGTTTTTTAGCGTTTTGAGCTAGGTTGTAATATTTTTCGTCTTCTTTTAATACTTTATTATATTTTTCAATAGCATCATAATATTTATATACTTTTTGGTCTTTTACTGCAGAGTCATAAACATCTCTGGATTCTTTAATTGTTTCTACATTTTGCTTGTATACATCTAAGTTGCCACCTATACCATTTAAAATTGAAATAGTATTTATGTAAGAAATTGCCACATTGTAAGTAATATTTTCTTCTTTATACATTTCTCCAACTCTATTAGCTTGAGTTATTAAATCATCTACATTTATATTTATTTTATCTAATGATTTTACTGTATTTATTAATCCAATAAAACTTTCTTGACTTATATCTCCATCTAAATATTTGTCACCACTATTTAATAATAATTTATTTATTTTTTTAGAAATGGATTTATTAAACCTTTCCATTTTTGAATCAGAAAACTTTTTATCTACACTTGCATAGTAATCCACAGCAATAGAGTATTGTCTTTTCTCTACAATTTTTAACAACTCATTTGCTTCATTTCCTACACTAAATTCATTACTACTTAAGAAAAATACTATGATTAAAACAAGTATGCCTAATGCTGATAATGAAACTGCTACTATAGATTTTCTTTTTTCATCAATAAAATCTACAGTTTTTTCAAATAAATCTCTAAAATTCATTATAGTTCCCTCTCTATTTAGCAATATTTATATTTATGATAAACTAAATTTCTTATTGGTTATTATATCATAATTCCTGAAAAAAAATAAAAACACAAGTTAAATCGTGTTTTTATTTTACCTACCAATCATTATTTTATACATAAATATTTCCTTTACATAAATTATGATATCTTTCTCTTTATATCCCTAGAATGACTTTTTTGTTTTTTATTAGCACTGACATTTTTCATTCTTGTTGTATGTATAGTTTTGTTAGCAAATATTTTTCTAGCATTGCATAAAACAACTCCTGTAGTCAAGCATACTGTAAGCACACTCGCCATTAAAAAGTAATAATCCAATCCTACATGTACTCCCATAACTGAATTTATTAATACTAATGCAAAAGTCATTGCAAAACATATCATCATGGAGATAACTAAAATTCTTAGAATTTTTTTCAATCCAATCACCTCGTATAATCACTAATATTGACACTACCCCTTATCCATTACTATACCAAATTAGTAAAAAAATAGCAATTATTATTGTCATTTATATTACGAAAATATTAAATATTTTTAATAAATATCTTTTTTTGACATTAGTATTCCTTCATTTTAATAAAATAGTAACACTAATCTGTGCTAATTAATAGAATGAAATAAATGATAATTTATTGAGGGGTGATTTACATGCCAAATTTGCCAAGTTTAGGATCCAAGGCTCCTGATTTTAAAGCCAATACAACAGATGGCCCTATTAGACTGTCTGATTACAAAGGTAATTGGGTTGTTTTATTTTCACATCCTGGTGATTTTACACCAGTTTGTACTACTGAATTTTTATGCTTTGCTAAATATTATGATGAATTTAAGAAAAGAAATACAGAATTAATCGGCCTAAGTGTTGATAGCAATAGCTCTCATTTAGCTTGGATGTACAATATGTTTTTACTTACAGGTGTAGAAATCCCATTCCCTATCATAGAAGATAGAGATATGAGAATTGCCAAATTATATGGCATGATATCAAAACCAATGAGTGATACATCTACTATCCGTTCTGTATTTATTATAGATAATAATCAAATATTAAGAACTATTCTTTATTATCCATTGACTACAGGAAGAAATATACCAGAAATACTTAGAATAGTAGATGCTCTTCAAACTAGTGATAGAGATAATGTAGTTACTCCTGCAAACTGGTTCCCTGGAATGCCTGTTATCTTGCCATATCCTAAAAACTATAAAGAGTTAAAAAATAGAGTAAATAGTTGTAATAAAAAGTATTCATGTATGGATTGGTACTTATGTTTTGTGCCAGATAATTACACAGATGAAGAATATACTAAAAATATTGATGATACTTACAGTTGTAAAAAAGAACATACTAAAAATATTGAAAATGATTACGAACAAGAAAATATTAAGTGTATAAACAAATCTCATGACCATAAACAAGAATACAATAAGGATGTTAAAGATAGTTGTGATTGTGAACAAAAACATACTAAAAATACTAACAAAATTCATAACTCCAAACAGGATAAACTTAAAGATAAATCCTGTGATGAAATAAAATACAAATACGATAAATGTAGTAAAGAGGATAATAGCTATGATAAATGCGATAAAGAAGATAATAGCTATGAGGATTTCTATAAACAAAATTATAAAAACTATGATTATACAAGTGAAAAAAATTCTAAAAAAATAGCTATGAAAACATTAAAAGACTCAAAGAAGTTAGTTAGACCACAAATAAATGACCCATATAATCCAATAGTTGAAAATATAAATTGTCCAGATATAAATCCTATTGTAATGGAATATGTTCTTGGTAATCCAACTAATGTAGATGCTCAGTTATTAGATGCAGTTATTTTTGCATTTGCTGAAATAGACCAATATGGTAATTTATTTATTCCTTATCCTAGATTCCTAAACCAATTGCTTGCGCTTAAAGCTGAAAAGCCTAGCTTAAAAGTAATTGTAGCCATTGGTGGTTGGGGAGCTGAAGGATTCTCCGATGCAGCTTTAACGCCTACATCCAGATATAACTTTGCAAGACAAGTCAATCAAATGATAAATGAATATGCTTTAGATGGAGTTGATATCGACTGGGAATATCCTGGAAGTAGTGCAGCTGGTATAAAATCGAGACCTCAAGATAGAGAAAATTTCACACTTTTACTAACAGCTATAAGAGACGTTATAGGAGATGAGAAATGGCTTAGTGTAGCTGGAACAGGGGATATGGGATATATAAACTCAAGTGCTGAAATAGATAAAATAGCTCCAATAATAGATTATTTTAATCTTATGAGTTATGATTTCACAGCAGGTGAAACAGGGCCAAATGGCAGAAAACATCAGGCAAACCTTTTTGACTCAGACTTATCCTTACCAGGATATAGTGTTGATGCAATGGTTAGAAACCTTGAAAATGCTGGAATGCCTTCTGAAAAAATCCTTCTTGGCCTTCCATTTTATGGAAGATTAGGTGCCACTATAACAAGAACTTATGATGAACTTAGAAAAGATTATATAAATAAAAATGGATATGAATATAGATTTGATAGAGTTGCTCAGGTTCCATATTTAGTTAAAGATGGAGAATTTGCAATGTCATATGATGATTCATTATCTATATTCTTAAAAACTCAATATGTGCTTAGAAACTGTTTAGGTGGTGTATTCTCTTGGACATCAACTTATGACCAGGCAAATATATTAGCTAGAACTATGTCTATTGGTATAAATGACCCTGAATTGTTAAAAGAAGAACTTGAAGGTCTTTATGGTCAATTCTAATTAGACATAATATAAAATTTTATACTTTTGACATATAAAAAAGCAGATTGCATTATATTAAATGAGTTTTACTTAATTGATAATAATATCAATTATTTTGAAATCAGAAACTTATCTTATTATAATACAATCCTGCTTTTTTGGTTATAAGTCAATGTTTTTTTAATAGCATGCTAATTCCTAATTATATACCAATAGCTTTTTTGGCTAACTTATCAGCTTCTTCATTATATTTATTTCCAGAATGCGCTTTAACTTTCATAAATCTGACATTTAACTCAGTTTTGATACTATCATAAAAGTTTTTATATGCTATAGTTCCTTCTTTATTTGTTTTCCAAACTCCAGTGCACCACTTTTCAATACCTTCATAGTCAAAATATAAAATCAGGTTTTGAATATTATTATCAATACAGTACTGCATTGCAATTTTAGAAGCTTCTATCTCACCCGCCACATTTCTCATACCTACTAAAGTTTGCTCTTTTCCATTTTTACTATAAGTTTTTATAACTTCATTCTTCTTTAGAATTACAACACCTGAACCATACATCTTTATTGAATGCTCATAACTACCATCAACATATGCTTCTATAAATTCTTCATCTTCTTTAAATGTTGGTTTTGTTGCTCCATAAACATACTCTTTTGCTTCCTGTGATGTAGTAAAACTCTTGTATTCAGCTCCTGAAAATCCATTTACTTGTTTTTTACACTCATCCCATGTCTCATATATTCCAATTTTTTTGCCCTTTTTTACAGCATAAAACTTTTGTTTTGCCAAATATATCACTCCCACCATTAGTTTTTATGTTTCTCTCATAAATATATCTAGATTTATTAGATAATTTTTATCGAAATACTTTACTCTCATATCTTTGTTTTCAATATCTATATGATATACTTCTCCTTTTACAGCTCTTTGCCTTATATTTTCATTGATATCTTTTTTTATAGTATTTTTATCAACTTCATCATTTTCTATTTTAGTATTGACCTGTAATGCTTTTATAGTATCAAATATAACAGATTTTAGTATTAGGCTTCTAGATTTATTTAAGTGTTTTTTTGCATAAGTATAAAAATCGTTACTATTCATCTTTAAAATTTTACAACCATGCAAATCTTGCTCTAGTCTTTTTAATGTGCTTATATTAGTGCCAACATCAAAAATCACAAAGCATCCATAATCATATTTACTTCTTAAAAGTCTTCCCATAGCTTGCTTTACTTTTATAGTCATCTGGGGATAATTTATACTGTAATAATCTATATTATACTTCTTCATTATAGTATAATACAAAGGGTCTTTAGGGTTTAAATTAGGAAGCTTGTCCAAAGTTACACATACCAAACCATCGCCTGGAATGTCTACACCTTCAAAACATCCTTTTGAGCCAAGTACTACACACTTTCTATTTAAATCATTAAGATGTCTAACACCTTTTTTATTAGCATAAATTTCTAAATTTAAACCATGCAAATATTTTTTTAATATATCATAAGTTTTTTCTTGTCTATTTTTACTATTAAAAAGAGCTAACATATGCCCTTCTGTAATGCATGATATATTCGATATAATTTTACTTATTTCATTTGGAAATTCAGCATTTTTATACTCACAAATATCAGAAAACGCTACTACAGAAACCATATTCTTATAATCAAAAATTGGTTCTATAATTTTTTCTATATTCTTAACCCTATCTATTCCCAATGTAGTTTTAAAATAAGACATATTTTGAGATAAACTTAAGGTTGCTGATAAAAATATTCCTTTCTCTAGCTGAGATAAAATATTTTCTTCAAATAAATCTGCTATTTTTAATGGAACTACTCTAAATTCAAAATCATTATAATTCTTTTCAATTTCAACTATTCTTGCATAATCATCATTCTCATCATACTCCAAGAAAATTTCAAAAACAATTTTTATATCCTCTAAATCTCTTGTCTTTGCTTTTCCAAACTTATATATATCTGTTTCTTTATCTATACTATCATCATCAATATTCCTATAAATTACAATTATTATTGAAACTAAATTTTTTATTATTTTTTCACAACTTAGTTTTATCTTTTCACTATACAATCTATAGCTAACTTCAGTATCTATATCATCTTTTTTTATTTTTCCTGCAATTTCATCTATTTGTAAATTTAATTCCCATCTTAGGTTATAATTGCTTACATTACCATATTCACTACAATTGCCAAATGCTAATATTGAATCTATTTCTTCAATAATAAGATTTATACTCCTAGCAATCTTTTGTTTATCTTTTCTTTCAATTTTTAATATATGATAGAATTTATCAAAAGCCTTTATTTTCTTCATGTTTGTATTAGTTTTTTTATACATAAAACTACTATCTTGTATAAATTCATAAGGATAAATTTCTTGCAATAAGTATCTTAAAGACTTTGAATTTATGATACTTGAAAAGAAATCATATCCTTTTTCAGTTAAATTGTGAGCCTCATCTACTATTATATTTTCTAAAGGCTTTTCATCTTTATATGGCCATTTAGCCAGTAAAGAGTGGTTTATTACTGTTATATGTTCATCTTTTAACTCTTCTGTCCTATTTTTATATAGACAATCTTTTTTACATTTTTTAGGTTTACACATGTTTGGGTCACAACTTATATTTCTTAAGTGAGTATTTATTTCCTTGAAGTTATCCAACACCCAATAATTTATTTCTTCTATATCTCCATATTTACCACCTTCAACTAATCTTTCTAAAAATATTAAAGATAATATTTCTTCTTTAGTAGGTTCTTGAGACTCATAATCTGCTATATATGCTTCTAATCTATCTATACATATATAGTTGTTTTTTCCCTTTATATATCCATAACTTACTTTACCATTTAACCCTAAAGAATTTAACACATTTGGAATATCTTTATTTATCAATTGTATCTGCAATTCTTTTGTATCAGTAGAAATTAGCAATCTTTTTTTATTAATTCTAGCTTCTAATATAGCTGGCAATAAGTATCCAACACTTTTTCCTATCCCTGTTGGCGCCTCTATGCACGCAATTTTTTCGTCATCTTCATTATTTCTAAACAATTCTCGTATTGCCTTAGTAAGCTCATACTGACCTGGTCTATATTCATATGTAAATCCCTCTTTACTCTCCCATATATGCTTATATTTTAATAATTCTTCATATTTCTTTTCTTGCTCACGTAAAATTTTTAAAGTTTCTTTTTCTTTTATATTTTCTTCTTTTGGATTAAACTCCTCATCTTCTTTTATAATACTTACATCATGAGATAAATCATAGTTTGCTTCTTCTAAAAATTTACTCCATTCCCATTTTCCAAGATTAAACTTATTTAGATATGAATTTATTTTAAAACTTAATGGCTCTAAATTAGTTTTCTCATGGTTATTAAATCTTATTAAAAGAGAATTTACAATATTTATAGTATCAATAGCATCTGATAAAGCTCTATTCTTGGTCTCAGATTTATCGCTAGTTAAAATACTTTTTAAATACACCAAACTATAATCCTTATGATATGGCTCTAAAATAATTGCCAACTCAATTGAATCAATAAATTTATTTTTTAGCTTTGGCATATAGTACTCAAAAAACTTTATTTTAAAACTTAAATCATGACATATAATCAGACTATCTCCTACAAAATTTCTTAACTCCTCTTCTACCATTTTTAGATTAAAAGCATCTTCTAAATCAATTTTTTTAAGATTATCACATAGAGAGAATACTTCTATAGGTACTTCAGCTTTATTTTTTATTAACGATTGATATGTCTCAGCTTTCCAATCTTTAATTTTAACAGCTCCAACTTCTAAAATTTCTGAATTTAAATAGTCTATTCCACTAACTTCTATATCTAAAAAAACAACATCATTCAATATACTTATTATATTATTCATTTTTTTATCCCTTCAAGTTAAACCAATTTCACTTCTACACAATAATTGCTCCTTATATTTTATCATTTATAATGTATTTTGTTTAAGATAATTAATGTTATTTTATATATCTTAAAAGAAACTTCTTTAATTTATTATTTGTATATATGAATATTTTTAACTATAAATATTCAAACTATATTATAAGAAAGATTTACTTGAAATTTTAAATAAGAGGTGACATTGTGAAAAAAGATAGCCTGAAAAAATACATTATGATAGGAGCATTCGCTTTAATACTTTTTGGAATTGCTAGTATGAACTTTAAATCCCTAGATAAAACAAAAACTCAAATTTCTAGTCCAACACTTGATACACATGAATATGATTGGTATTTTAATCCTAGAGAGGATGGTAAACAACCATCACCTATAAAAGAAGCCAATTTTTTTAAGAAATATGATTCATATTATGTAGGAAACCCTAATGAAAAAGTTATATACTTATCATTTGATGCTGGATATGAAAGTGGGAACACTCCAAAGTTGCTAGATACACTAAAAAAACACAATGCAAAGGCACAATTTTTCGTAGTTGAGAGTTATATAAAAAGTAATCCAGATTTAATAAAACGTATGGAAAAAGAAGGTCATTTGGTTTGTAATCACTCAAAAAGTCATCCATCAATGGCTGGAATTACAGATTTTGAAAAATTCAAAGAAGAAATTATAAGTGTAGAAAAAGCATATAAAGATGTTACTGGAAAAGAAATGCCTAAATATTTTAGACCACCAATGGGTAAATTTAGTGAACAATCTTTAAAATATACACAAGACTTGGGTTATAAATCTATATTTTGGAGTTTTGCTTATGTAGATTGGTATGAAAAGAAACAACCTACTCATGAGTTTGCTAAAAACAAAATTTACTCTAGAACACATCCTGGTGCAATAGTTTTATTACATCCAAATTCTTCAACTAATACTGAGATATTGGATGAAGTACTTACACATTGGGAAAAAGAAGGTTACAAACTTAAAACACTTGACTATTTAAGCAGTAAAAAATAACATTTTAATTAAAATAAAACTCCTCATGAATTATAGTAAAAATAAATCTATTTATAAATACTTTAATTCTTGATGGAGTTTTGTGTTTTAGAATTATTTAAAAAGCATTGTCCATTCATTTATCTCTTCATATCCTATATCGTGATATATTTTTCCTGCTATTTCATTATTATAAAAAAGACATGGTATTTTCCCTTCTGACAATAGTTCTTTACTTAAATTGTACACCATATAACTAGCAAGCCCTTTTTTTCTATGCTGTTTGTCTGTACTTACAGAAACTATCATTGCTAAAAAACTAGTTTCCATACCAGTTGATACAGTACTAATCATAGTATTATTATCTTTTATGAAATATGCTCTTACGTTACCTTCTTTTAAGTACTCTTTTCTTGCTTCTATGTAATTTGGACTTACCTTATATCCTGATTCATTTAAAAGTTTTCCTATTTCATCAATGTCTCTTTCATATGCCTTTTCTATCCTATATTCATTCATAGTAGAAAAATCCAGCTCTTTTATTTTCTTTAATATACAAAATTTATTATCCAATTTTTCATAAAAATCTTTGTATATACTCACTAGTCTATCTATTACACACTTTTTTCCACTTATACTTTCTATATCTAATCCTTTTATATGGCTTTTCATTTCTTCTACATCAAAATTATTTTCTAAACTATAGATTATAAGTGTTGACTTATTTTTTAATATTATAGAAGTTATACTTCCTTCTTTTGTCTGAGACCATACTTCTTGAGAATCAGAACTAAATCCATAGTTTTCAACATATCCAATTATAAATAAGTTTAAACTTTCTTCATGTGATACATATTGCCAGAATTTTTTTTCTAAAGTATTATCTATTTTTACAATCAAGTGTACATCCTCCTTTTGTGTTAATAATGATATACCTTATAATTTATAGTATCATTTAAAGTTATTAACTTCTACTAAATATTCTAAATTTTTGTAAATAATTTAAATTTGTAAATTTATAATTTTTTCAGAAAAATCAATCAGTGATTATATTATATTTTCTACTTTACAAAATTGAACTATATTTTTAAATTTCTATGCAATATGTTGGTATTTCTGTTTATATTCTTTTAATGCCTCATCCCAGGCTTCTTCTACTGAGATACCTCTCTTGGTTGCAATCCTTTGTGCTAATTCTATTATTCTCATAGCTTTTCTTGATATATTCATATATTTTCCTCCTCTAAATTATCATAAATTATTTTAAAATTATTTAATTTGTATCAAATATATTACTTACTTATATATTACTAACTATTTGTGTACTAAGTGTGAACTATATTAGAAGAAATTTAGAACTTAATAAAACACAAATTTTATATATACTTCATATAGATTTGTCATATTATAAAAACAGTGATATAATTTATTATCATTTTATGGAGGTGATATATTATAAAAATAAGAGATGAATATACATGCCCTCTTGAAATTGTACATGATATCATTAAAGGGAAATGGAAGACTATAATTGTATTCAAGTTGAGACAATGTAATAAAACATTCTCTAACTTAGAGCATAGTATAGATGGAATAAGTCAAAAAATGTTAATCCAACAATTAAAGGAACTTAGAGAATTTGGTATTGTTGATAAAATCAGTTCAACTGGATATCCATTACATACTGAATATTTTCTTACCAATCGTGGCAAAAAAATGCTACAAGCTGTAGAGATAATGCAAGAAATAGGTATAGAATATATGCTTGAACATGGACAACAAGAATTTTTAGACAATAAAGGAATCTGTTATAATAAATAATTCTATACATACCAAAAAGTAAGTAATTTACATTTCATTTAGCAGTATTATAATTAAAATATATAAGGAGGTATAAATATGTCTATAGCTTTAATTTTAATTGATATTCAAAATGATTATTTTAAAAATGGGAAATGTGAATTATTTAATACAGAAAAAACTGCTGAAAATGCTAAAAAAATACTGACACTCTTTAGAAAAAATAACTTACCAATTATTCATATACAGCATATATCAATGACTTCAACTTCATCATTCTTTCTCCCTGACACTTATGGTGCAAAAATAAATAAAAATGTTTTTCCACTTGAGAATGAAGAAATTATCATTAAGCATACACCAGATAGTTTTTTTAAAACACGTTTACAAAGTTGTCTTGAAGAAAAAAACATAGATAAATTAGTGATTTGTGGAATGATGAGTCATATGTGTATTGATACAAGTGTAAGAACAGCAAAGAAACTTGGATACGATATTACGCTTATAAGCGATGCTTGCACAACAAAAAATTTATTTTGGGATGACAAAGAGATTAATGCTGAAATTGTACATCAAGTATTTATGGCATCCTTACAATCTAGTTTTGCAGATATAAAAAATACAGACATTTTTTTGTCTAATTATTGTAAATAAAAATATTTACCATTATAAAGAGCAAACTTAATTAATTTAAGTTTGCTCTTCAATCATATAATCTTATATATCCCTTCTAGTATTTTTATATATATAAAATACTTTTTCTGATTTTAGATTTAGGTGCAACAATCATATAATTTTCAAATGTTACTATATCCACATAAAAAATGTAGTGTTATAGTATATATAATATTACATAAAAGGGGGTGCTAAATAGATGAATAATCATATACTTATTCAATTTGAATATATAGCAAGAATCATTATTGCTGGTTTATGTGGAGCTTTGATTGGATATGAAAGAAAGAATAGGCTAAAAGAAGCTGGAATCCGAACTCATTTTATAGTAGCACTAGGATCAGCACTTATAATCATTGTTTCTAAATATGGGTTTGATGATGTAGTAGGTACTCCAGGTATTGGTTTAGACCCTGCCCGTGTTGCAGCACAGGTTGTCAGTGGGATAGGTTTTTTAGGGGCTGGATTGATATTTATCAGAAATCAATCAGTGAGTGGACTTACTACAGCTGCTGGTATATGGGCGACAGCAGGTACAGGGCTTGCAATTGGTTGTGGATTATACTTACTTGGTATTGTTTCAAGCATTATTATCGTTATCACGCAAATACTACTTCATAGAGATAGGAAATGGATGAAACTCCCTACAGCAGAGCAGGTCTCTCTCAAAATTTCTAACAGCACTGATTCAATCTCATATATTGAAGAAAAATTTAAGCAGTCTAAAATTGAAATTATAAATATGAATATTAAACGCATTGATGGAGATTGGCTAGAAGTAATTATCTATACTAAATTACCCAAAGGATATAAAAAGACAAATCTGTTAAAGTTGTTTAGTGATAATCCTCTTATAGAATCTTTAGAGATATAATATAAAAAATAGACTAGCTAAACACTAGTCTATTTCTTTGTTACTAATAACATATTTTACAAGCTACATATCCATTTGCTTCTGCTTCTTCTCTACTCATTGAAATTGCACCTTCCATATTATGTGCAGTAGGAGAAGAATGATATTTATTTGATTTAGATTTTCCTCCATTTGCATATACAGTTTCAGATGTTTTTTGGTTGTTTGGATTTGATTCTTCAGTTTTAGGATTTTGAACTTGAACGTTTTCAGTTGACTTATCGACACTTTCTTTATCAAGTTTTTCTGCTTTTTCCTTTTCTTCTTTTTCTTTCTGAGCTAACTCTAACTCCTCTTGTTTTTTCTTTTCTTCTAACTCTTTTTTCTTTTGTTTCTCTAAGTTATCTTTTTCTTCTTTTGCTTTTAATTCTTGTTTTTCTTTTACTTCCTTGTCTTTTGTATCCTGTTCTTCTTTTCTTTTTATTTCTTGTTGCTCATTTAAGTTAGGTTCTGTTGCTACTTTGAACGTTGCTCCCCACCATACCCAATTGAACATTAAGAGTATAAACACTACAAATAGGCTTATAACAACTTTTAATGTTTTTACTATTTTATTACTATTTTTATTTACACTTTTTACTAAAAATAGAATAGACAATAATAATAATGTTAATGGTAATAATAAAATTCCTATAATAACAATTAATATCTTTTGCCAACTTTTTAATACTTTAAACTTCTCAAACATAAATTCCCCTCCAAAACATTAAGTTAACTACTTTATCATCCATGACTATCAATCTAATAAGATTTAAGTCTGATAAATATTGATGTTAATTTTTAATAATCCCTTAATTTTCATCCTATATCCCCCTGTTTATACATTATTAATTAAATTATATAGTAAACAAATAATAAATGTTGTCGAAAATCAAAATTATATATTGTTAATTGGGTATAAAGATAATTATTACTAATTTTCAATCTAAACACTATCTACTTATACTTTAACCAATATAAAACATAATTAAGACTTATTCTTATGTCACACATAGAATGGAAATGAAACAGTAAATATTTTAGAAGTTCTTAAAATGCAATTTGCCACCGATTTTATAATAAAGTGGCAAATTGGTGGCAAATTTACATTTTTTTATGTTATTTATTGTCTAGTTTATTAAAATTTAGCTATTTATTTACAGGAACTTGAATTTCAGTTACAAATTCATCTACAATTCCAGTTTCATGTATATCTATTTTATATATCTCTATTGGCGCAGCATTTATTTTATAATTATTTTCTTCTATAAATCTAAATACTTTTTCCATATATATTTTATTATTAGAGTTACTTCCAGTATAATTTAATGTTACATAGTACCCCTCATCAAAAACTATATTATATATCTCCTCATTATCTTCCAAAAAACAAAATACAGACTTAAACTCATTAAAGATACCATTATTGATTGCTTCAATAGAAAAAGCAGAACCAATATTATTATTTCCAAGTATATTAAATCTGTCTTCATATTCTTTTTGAAGCTTTTGAATTAAGAAATCAAAATCCTCATCTCTTTCTATATCAGCATTTAATTCTAAGGCTTTTCTTTTTTCTATATATACAACTTCTATCTCATCTATTTTAGTATTTTGAATCACACTTTCAATTGAACTTAATCTTGTTATGATATTTTCCTTGTGACTTACAAGTTCAAGCATCTTTTTGTCAATTAAATCAAGTTCTTCATTTAATATAGTTTTTGTAGATTCTATACTTCTATCGTCTAAATATTCTTTTATCTTTTTCATTGGAAAATTCAAACTTCTAAATTCTTTTATCAAATTCAATTTCCATATATCAGATATATTATACATTCTATATCCATTGGTATCTCTAAATGGTTTTAGAATTCCTATTTCTTCATAGTACATTAAAGAATCTCTTCCTATACCATATATTTTAGATATTTCTCCTATCTTATAATAATCTTTCATTTATATATAAAGACCTCCATAATTATATTTTTTCTTAAAAATAAATAACTCGTCTATTTCCCTAATTCTATTTTAGAATATACTAAAAAATCGTCTAAAACAAGTTTTCAAAAATAAATTGTATTTTGTTAACTATCTAAATATATCTATATTTTGTTCATTATTCTATTATAATATTGATTGATTATGATGTTTCTGACTCTACGCTTTTCAAAAGATATATTTGACTTTGTATTTACATCTATGCCATTATGTTTTTATATGATATTTTTTATTTCCAAAATATACCTTTATAAATTTAATAATATTGATATATTATTTCAGTATATTGTTCAAATATTAATTAACATTTAAATATTTTTAATATAAACACAGTTAGTATCAAAAAATCAAAGTATCTTATGGAGGAATGCTATGCCAAATTATGATTATATAAAAATGTTAAATAAAAAAGTAGAACTATTGTCTAAAGATTTAGAGAAAAGAAATTGTAAATTAAAAGTCTCAAACGAAATAGATTTTTTTACTAAAATGCCAAATAGAAAATGTATATATCAATATATTGATAATTGTATTTCAAAAAATACTTCTATTGGAATTATGTTATTAAATATTGATAATTTTAAATTATTCAATGATATATACGGATACCTAGTTGGAGAAAATTTATTAATTAATCTCATTCAAAAACTATTGTATTATGTTCCAGAATCTAAAGGAATAGTTGGCCATTTAAAAGGAGAAGGATTTTTGATTGCTATCCCAAATATATCAAAGGAAAAATTAGATGATATGGGAACATCTATTATAAAATCTGCTAGGGAATTAAAAATACAACTTCCTAATGAAAAAGAAGTCTATTCTAATGTTACATTTAGTATTGGTAGTACAGTTTGGAATGGTAAATCAGATGTAACTACTTTAATACTTTTAAATCAAGTATATAGTGCTTTAAAAAAAGCTAAAAGTGAAGGTAAAAATAGATACATTTCATTTGATTTTAATGATAATAATTTTTATAATAAATTAGAAAGTGATAAAGAATTTTTATCAGAAATATCATATGCTTTATTGGATAAACAAATTGAGGTATTTTACCAACCACTTTATAACATAAAAAGTAATACTATAGTTGGATGTGAAGCACTTGCACGCTGGAGACATCCTCTTAAAGGGCTTCTCACTCCAGATAAATTTATATCTTTATTTGAACACTCTGGACTTATAATAGAATTAGATTTATATTTATTTGAAGAAAACTGTAGAAATATAAGAAGATGGATTGATAACAATGATGTGTTTGTATCAATTTGTTGTAATTTTTCTCGTCTTCACTTTTTTAACCCTAATTTTCCAAGTACTTTAAAAAATATTACTGAGAAATACAGTATATCTACATCAAATTTTAGCATTGAAATTACAGAAAATATATTAATAGAAGA
Source organism: Clostridioides sp. ES-S-0190-01 (assembly GCF_020658275.1). Lineage (NCBI taxonomy): Bacteria > Bacillati > Bacillota > Clostridia > Peptostreptococcales > Peptostreptococcaceae > Clostridioides > Clostridioides sp. ES-S-0190-01. Next base: position 52,247 of record NZ_JACVWA010000039.1, read on the forward strand.
TACAAATACAATTATTCAACAACTAAACGAATTACGTTCTTTTGGTTTTTCTGTATCAATAGATGATTTTGGCTCTGGATATTCATCCTTTGGTATGTTGCAAAATCTCCCTTTGGATATAATAAAAATTGATAAAATATTTTTATCCCATGACTTAAATGATTTTAAAAATACAACAATTTTGTATTCTATAATAAATATTGCAAGAGCTCTTGGTATGCTTACAGTATGTGAAGGTGTTGAAACAAAACAACAAGTAGAGTTTATCAAAAGCATAAACTGTGACATTGCTCAAGGTTTTTATTATGCAAAACCTATGGAATGTAAGCAATTTGAAAAGTTACTATCTAAAAAAAATACTTCAGATAAAATGTTTATCAAATATTCTGATATAGGAAAATCTTTAATAGAAAAAATCTTTGATGCATTTTTTATTATGCAAGATATGCAAAAACTAAGAGCAAATGTTATTGAAAATATTAAATGGTTTGATTTTTATAACAAAAAAGAACTTATATCTTTTTCTGAGGTGATAGAACACTTTAAAAAACATATCAAAGGTAAAAAATTTTCTATTCTTTATAAAAGTATAACTCCACATGATGTTGGTTCAGATTCATTACTAATTAGTGGAGAAGCTGTTTTATCTGATGAAACTACTGATTATCAAAAATATAGTAATTTCTATTTTAGTGCAAATTGTATTATTTCAGAAAATAAATTAATCTTAACAAAAATACATTTAGATTTAATTAAAACTGCTGGTTATATAAATGAATTTGAATCATATTCAATACCTAAAATGACAAACACTCATCTCGATGAAAGTAGTACTTTATCACAATTTTATTCAATGCTACCTGTAGGTATCATTCGCTATGATTTACTTGGTGATATGATTATTACATATATGAATGAGGAAATGTTTGATATTATAGGTTATACAAAAGAACAATTTTTTGGTGAAATGAGTGGCAACTTAAGAGCAATTGTTCATCCAGATGATTTAGATTTTGTTTATAAAAAAAGTTTAGAAATGATTGACACAAATAATATTAATCCTTTTTTATACAGATTTATAAAACGTAATGGTCAGATTGTTACAGTTATGTATAAACAATGTAATCTTTCTGCAATTGATGGAAGATCTATTGCACAAGGTATGTATATCGATGTTGATAAAATAAAAAATTTAATAGATATTTAATTTTAACTGTCTCAACTATAAATAAATTACAAATACTGTTATAGATTTATTAAATTAAAATTCCAATTTATGTATAATTAATAACAATCGTTCGACAAATTGATGATAAAATTCCCACTATGTGCTATAAGTTAATATATAATGCAATAAAATTAATTTAAATTTAAGGCACTAGGCTATTTAGAGTAACTATTTTTGATTTATTTGTGTTTTTATAATAAAATCATTTGATGCTATAAATCAGAGTTAACATAGATAAAATAAGTTTTTATATAAAAAACCTACTTTTACTTAAAATATTGCATAAATTTTTCTTATTTCATAGAAATGTCATAGTTCAACAAAGTTTTCTAATTTAAAAGCATTAATGTATAATATAATTAATTTATATAATATTAAGAAAGGGGGAATATCATGAGCACACTCTCAAAAAAAGCACCTGAATTGGTAAGACATATTTTAATGAGTTTTTATGTAAATCGAGATATTAATGAGGTATTAAGATATCTGTCAAAAGATATTACTTGGATTGGTCCAGGAGAACAAGAGTTTCTCACTTCTTTTAATGAAATAAAAGACTATTTTTATGCTGGTCAAAATGAAGTCCCTTCTTGTGATATGAATAATGAAACATTTGAAGTTGTAAGTGAAGATAAATATAGATGTATTGTAGTAGGAAAATATACTATTCGTACTAAAGAAAATGACCAAATGATTTTAGAGGTGTGTCAGCGTTGTACATTTGAAATAATTGAAAATAATGGACAGTTATTGGTGAGACATATGCACATATCAAATCCATATAGTGAAATGCAAGTTGATGAATTCTTCCCTAATAAAATAGGAACTCAAAGTTATGATTATTTGCAAAGATTACTAAAGGAAAAAACAGAAGTAATTGAAATGATTACCAATAATATCAATGGTGGATTAAAAGGAAGTAATGATGATGATACATATTCATTCTTCTATGTCAATGAAGGATTACCCAAAATATTAGGATATACATACGATGAGTTTATTGAAATGAGTGGTGGCTCTGCAGTAGGTGCTGTATACCCACCAGATTTACCTAAAGCACTAGAAGATTGCCAACGTTGTTTTGCAAAAGGCACTACCTATTCATCTGAATATAGAATACGTAAAAAAGATGGAACATTAATGTGGGTATTAGACTCTGGAATGAAATCCTTAAATAGTGATGGTATCGTAAAAATTAATAGCATTATTACAGATATCACTCAACTAAAAAATATAGAGTCTGAATTAAAGTTAGAGAGAGAACGCTATCGCATTGCTTTACAAAACATTACAGATATTATGTTTGAATATGACATTGAAAACGATAACTTTATGATATATCAACGAGTTGAAATAGACCGAAAAATTGAACTAGAAAATTTTGAAACGAAAAATTATTCTAACATATTGAAAGATGGAAAAAGCATTCATCTTGATGATATTGGTAAATTATTAGAAGTACTTCGCGGAAATCTTCGTGAAACAATTGAAATACGACAGTTAGAATCATTAACTAAAGATGAATGGAGATGGATTCGTGTTCAATGTTCAGTTATTTATGATGGTGATCATAATCCAATCAAAACAATTGGCGTTTTGAAAGATATAACTGAAGACAAATCTAAATTAGAAAAATTAATTGCTCAAACTCAACGAGATCCATTAACACAGCTTTATAATCAAAAAGCATCAGAAAATTTTATAGATGAGTATCTTAACAGTACTAAACAAAAAAATAATGAAGCTTTAATGGTCATTGACATTGATGACTTTAAAACTGTAAATGATTCTTTTGGACATTTAGAAGGAAATGAAGTTTTAGTTGCTGTTTCAAAAATATTAATGCAAAATGCAGATGATAAGGATATAGTTGCTCGTATTGGCGGAGATGAGTTTATGATATTTATGAAATCGTTGACAAAGGATTTTGTAATAAAAAGTATTAATGATATTTTAACTGATGTAAGCAAAATAAAAGTAAAAAACAATCATCAAATAACATTAAGTATTGGTATCGCTTTTGCTACAGATTCAAGTAAATCATATAAAAACTTATTTTCTAAAGCAGATGAAGCTTTGTATTTAGCAAAAGCAAGTGGTAAAAATTGTTACAGAATATGTGAATAATATATTTATTTAACATATTCCATATTAATATAAATTTAATTTATAAGATATATACTTTTATAAATGCTATAATGAAGCACTGTAAACAGTAAATTCTTCCCAAGTTAAGTTATTACAATCAATATAATTTTTAATAATTCAACTTCTTTACTATATGCTCCAATCCTCTAACTACTACTTATATATTAAACTTTCTGAGGTTAACATATAGACCTCTTTACTGGTTTTTATACTATCTTTTAATCTTATACATATTTTATATATAACGAAATATTTTTGTATAAAAACATTTCGTTATATATAAGTTTCTAATTTTATAATCAATAATATAAGTTAAAATATTTGTCAATTTAATAAGATGTATTTTTAATTTGTGTTATTGTTTATAAGTCATCTCGATGATATACTGAAATTATTTAAAACATCTTTCATATGCTTAAAGAATAAAAGTACTATGAAAACAAAAAATTTAAAGAATATCCCCCTTTTACTGACAGTTTTTTCTTGGCATCAAAAGATGGAAATGCGATTTTTCCAAATGTCAAAAAACTTGATATTTCAGGAAGTCGCTACTTTAAATCAATTAATAAACTTAAAATACCTCTAAATCTAGAATCTTAATCAACATTTATAGTATATTCAAGTTGTAGTGCTAAGTTTACCCATTTACTCAAGTATCTAAATCTATTGTTAACTCTTTTTCATACTTTTTATAATTTTTTAATTTTTCTACTTCCACTTCAAGTAAATTGGATAAAATATTTTCATTTATGCTATCTTCATTGATTAATTTATTAAGTAAATGTTCTATATAATTACTATCTATCTTTTTTATTTCCATAAAAATTAGCCCTTCTAAATAAAATTTTATTAATTTATTTTTATTATATTATATTTGAAATTAAATCAATTTGTATTTGTAATTTTTTAGACACTCTTTATACTTATACTACTGCTATACTTTGATTAGGAAAATTAAATCTAATATAATTTTGTGATTATTTAAAAAAAGTCATATCTTAAAGGAGGTTTTTCTATTGAAGTTAAAAGAAAAATGGATTGATTTATTAAACCCAAAATATATTGAAAACGAGGAAAAAAGAAATAAAATACAGATTATAATATTTTTTTCTATAACTTTTGGTTTAACTTATTTATTAGGTTTTCTATTATATTTCAATAAGTTTATTGACCCAGAAAATTTTGGATTATTTATGATGATATTGCCCTTATCCTCAGTTGCAATCGCAAAATTTTATACAGAAGGAATGACTAATGATAAATATAAATTTTATTCATTAATAATATTATTTTTTCTAATTTACTTATTTTTACTTATTATTGAATTATTAAACTTAATAAATAATCAGCAATTTCAATCATTAAATACTATATTGGTTATTATAAGTAGTTTATCTATTATTCTTTATTCTGACAGTATAAAAGATTTGTCTCCTATAAAAAATATTAAAGTAGGTTGTTTATTAATTTTTTATTTCATGTTTTCCAAAATTATTCCAGAATCACTTAGCCTAATAATACAAGGAAATCAACCTAACTATGAAGGTATTTTTAATTATATATTCTCTTCTATGATGTTATTCTTATATATATACCCTTTTTTTGGTGAAGAATATGGTTGGAGAGGATTTTTGCAAGATATATTTTTTGATAGATTTGGTAAAAAAATTGGTATTCTAGCACTAAGTATGTGTTGGAGTTTGTGGCATTTACCTCTAATATTTACATTATATACACCCGAAACACCAGTATTAGGCTTAATAACTCGCTCAATATATATATTTGGAATTTCAATATTTTTAGGATATGTATACATGAAGACTAAAAATGTATGGTTTTGTGCTATAATCCACGCTTTAAATAATACATCTTTTCTTATATCAGGTTCTAGTATTACCTATTGTTCAACTATTACTTATTCTGATATATTAGAAATATCCATACTTATTTTAATTTTTTATGTTCCATTTCTATTTACAAAAGAATATAAGCAAAACATATAAAAATTATTATGTAAAGGAGATATACTATATGAACTTTTGGAATACCTATCTTATATTTATTGGAATAGGAATTATAATATTAACTACAATAATATACTTAATTAAATATAAAATTATTTTTTGTAGTGAAAAATATTTTAATAAATTAGAATCAATGTATGGAAATATAGATAAAAAAAGAATTGTTAAGTTGGAAGTACTTTATCGTTATGTAATAGGACTTGAGTACATAGTTATAGGTTTATTCATAAGAAAATTAGATGTTGCAATAATAGCATTAATATTAGTATCTATTATAACAATAGTATCCTATTATCTAGTCAGAAAGAAATATATAACTGTATAAATTATTTATAATAAAATGCTAATATAAGTGATAATCAAAAGAAGGTGATATGATTACTCTATCACCTTTTGCTTAGTCTAATATTGTATGATTTCATCCTGTTTTTGTTAACTAACTCTATTTTTATATAAAATCGTTCAACAAATTGCTGATATAAACTCTTAAATATGCTATAAATTAAAGTATATTATTTACAGAATGTAGATGGACTAAGGAAGGATTTTTAATATGCCTAAATCTAATAATGAGATATATAATATGGATGAATTGAAAAAATTCATAAAGAGGAAATAATTGATATAGAAAATATTATGATTATAGTTTTAAATTTTATAATAATATGAAAGAAATGAACTCTATTGAAAATATAAGAAAAGGCTAGAATTAAGTCATCCTTGAAATCTAAAAATAACCCTGTAACCTCATTTTATATTACTTTGTATGTAGCATTTTTAACAACCTTCTTTGTAATTATAATTAGTAAATTAAAAATATACTTTATTATCATTGAAAGTTTTATCTTGATTTTCTTTATTCTTATTCTAGGTAAAGCAAATAAAAAATCAATAGAGTTTAAAGAATACCAGATATATTGCATGACTTCATTACAAATGTTGGATGACATGGAAAATAAAAAATTTATAGAAAGAAAATATATAAAAAGAAGGTAACAAATAACTCTAGTTGCTACCTTCTAACCATCAATTCTTAAGTTTTGATATACTAAAATTTTCAACTTGAGACTTAAATAACTGCTCAATCTCGTCAATTATACTTTGTATCTTATTTTCATGTTCTAAATCATAATATATATTTATCTCACCGATGCTATTTATACTTATAGAATATTCTTTTCTTTCTATTATACATATGCTTCCACAATCTGATAAATCATTCTTGTATATTGATTTTAATTGTCTTTTTATCTTGAGAAAGTCTATCGCTGGATAAATATTATTTGGATAAAAACTCTTATCATTTATTAACATCTTATCCACCCCTTATCATTCTATTTATTAAATTTATACCTTAATCAAAATCATATTAAACATATTTTCCATATTTTTCATAATTATTTATAATAAAATATTAAATCTATAATTTGGCTTTTACAAACTCTCTAGCCTTATCCATTGTAGACCACACATCATTGTCATATATCTGAGTGAATTTTTTTCCTATAATCTTACTCATTTCTTTTATTTTATTGCAAGTTACTCCACCAATTACATACAGATTTTGTGTTTAATGTGGCTTATAGGCTTCTATATCTGTAACTAGATAATTTTCTTTTACTCTCTTGTAATATAGTCCTAAAATGTCTGCTGATACTTTATCATTACCACTATAAACGATTGTTTATACATTTGCTTCACATCATTATTTACAATACTCTTATTTAATATACCTTCTACAATTAACTTGGCCATACTTTCATATCCAAGTTTTCTAGCTCTCTAATAATCTTCTTTATTGTCACAGAAAAAACTTTCAATTAATATTACTGTAGGCTTTGAATCATTTAAAATATATCCACTAATATTGGTGCAACTCCAAGCAAAATAAATAATTCAAATTCTAAGTTTTATACAAAACAAGAATCACAATTGTTATTAGAAAAATAGAAAAATATCCTTATAGGTATACCAATTTTTCTGATGCTAACTCTTGGATTGCATTTTGGTAAAGCTGTATCACTTAGATGGTCAGTTAAAATACTTTTTTTCTATTTGTCAGTTAAATGTCAGTAATATAGATAATACAATTTACTTATAAAACATTTAAAATCACTATTGTTTAATAAAATTTATAATTATTTGCTATTTGCTGTTGACATTGGTACTATACTATAGTTTATCATCTATATTAGTAATAAATAAAATTATTAATTAATAGTTTCATAATTTTTATAATAGCTTTACAAGGAGTGATAATAAATGGATACAAAAATATCTATAGACGAAAACATAAGTTTGGGCAAAAGGTTTTTTAAATACTTAGCTCCATCTGTAGTTGCAATGTGGGTTTTCTCATTATATACAATGGTTGATGGAATATTTGTAAGTAAAGGAGTTGGAGAATTAGCCTTAGCTGCTGTTAATATATCTATGCCTTTTATTAATTTTATATTTGCGGTTTCTTTGTTATTTTCAACTGGTGCATCTACTATAATCGCAATTTATCTAGGAAAAAAAGATATCAAATCTGCAAATGAAGTTTTTTCATTTAATTTAGTATCAATAATTATACTATCATTAATTATATTGGCAGTAACCTTTTTTAACTTAGATAGATTGGCATTATTTTTAGGTGCCACAGAATCTACAATTGGTATGGTTAAAGACTACCTAGGAATAATAATATTTTTTAATGGTTTCTTTATAGTCTCCTATTCTTTAGAAGTTATAATAAAAACTGATGGATTCCCAATATTGGCTACTGTTGGTGTTATAATATCAGCCCTTACAAACATCATACTAGATTATTTATTTGTAATAGAGTTTGGATGGGGTGTAAAGGGTGCTGGTATTGCGACTGGTTTATCTCAAGTTTTTTCTACTGTTTTTTTCTTAATACACTTTTTTAGAAAAAACTCAACTTTGAATTTTTCTAAATTTAAGGTTAATTTTAAGACACTTAGAAAAATTCTCTTTATAGGTTTCCCTGATTCAACTACTGAATTAAGCTGCGGTATAGTTGTTTTACTTTTTAACTTGAGTCTTACTAAATATATAGGAGAAAATGCGCTTATTTATTATAGTGTTATAAACTATATAAACACATTGGTTCTTATGACTATGATGGGTATCACTCAGGGTATGCAACCACTTACTAGTTTTTATTATGGTGCAGGAAACATAGATAATGTAAAGAAATTATTGAAGATGGGTGTAAAAGCTACAATAATAGCTTCAATAGCTGTATTTGCAATCTGTATGACTTTTTCAGAACCAATAGTTTCTCTGTTTATTCACCCAGAAGAAACTATATTATTCAATGAAGGGGTTCGTGTATTTAAAATATTCTCTATATCATTCTTGTTAGTTGGATTTAATGTAATAATTTCAGGATTCTTTGTTTCAGTAGAAAAACCATCAATTTCTACAGTTATATCTCTTGGTAGAGGTCTTATAATCGTCTCTCTAAGTTTAATTGTAATGATACTAATGTTTGGTGGTCAAGGAATATGGATGACTACTATTGTTTCTGAATTTATATGCCTTATTGCATCAATAATTTTCTTAAAGAAGAATTTTTCTACATTAGATTCTAGTCTAAAAAAAATAGCTTAAACAAAAGTAGCAATAATAATATATAAAATACAGAATACCTATTATACAATCTTGCAAACATCAATACTTTGCATACATTAAGATTGTATAATAGGTATTTTATTTATGTACTTATTTTATTTCTAAATAACCATAACCATCTTTTATTACATTTCCTTTTACTTCATATTCTACAGGAGTTCTAAATACTGGCCCATCTACTACAAATGTATGATATTCTCCATGCTCTCCACATGGGTCTGAGCCTGTTTCTTTTATCTTTTTCACAAGTTCTCTGGTTAATTTTTTTCCTAGAAATTCCTCTCCTAAATGCTTTAAGTTTACTTTTGTTATGACACTACAAAATCCACTATCTATAAATTCATATACCAACTCCTCTCTACTTTCTTGCCACAATGGTAGTTCTACCTTCATACCAACTGCATCACATCTGTCAGAGTCCCACTTTTTGTGACTTTCTATATCTATATCTCCATATGCACATATTGTTGCTCCCATGTTTTTAGCTTTTATTAAAGCTCTCTCAAAACTCTCTTCATACCCTTCTACTCCACATTCAGCAACTAACAGAGGTAGCCCAATACTATCACTTACTTGTTTAAGCATCTTATGCTCTAAGTTATGAGTCCATGATTTTCCATGTTCTTCACTTATAGTTGTCAAGAGTGCCACAGGCTTATATCCTTTTTCCAACATTCTATTTAATGCTAATATACTATCTTTACCACCACTAAATGACATTACAAATTTTTCATCAGCCATTCCTAACACCTCTTTCTTTTAACTTTACTTACTATCCTAATTATACCAAATTTTTAAGTTATATAGCAAATTATATAGTATTTTAAATCATTAGTTTACTATAAAGAATGTACCTAAAATTAAAAGTATAACCCCTATGTATTTGTATAAATGCATTGTTTCTTGTCCCAAAATCACACTATCAATAAAAAAACCGATTAGAACTTGAGATACAAGTGTTAATATAAGTGTATTTGATACCCCTAAGTTTGGAATTGCTTTTACTGTAAAATATATTATTAGCCCTCCAAATACTCCTCCTAGCAATAACTTATAATTAAAACCATTTAAAGATACTAAACATTTTAAATCTCCAGCAACTATTATACTTGCAAGAAAAAATATTGCTCCTACAGTCAAACTTATAAAGGTGGCAACCAATGCTGTTGTACTCTTACCTAATTCTCCATTTATAAAAGCTTCAAGAGCAGTAGACCCACCCGCCAATAATGCAAATATTATTGCCCATAATTTTGTCATGGACAAACCTCCTCCTATATAATTCTATTAATAAGAGTTTATGATACAACCTATTAATTAATTACTAACTAGAGTTTTATTTTTATACTATGTGGCTTTATTTGAGTATAAATTTCTGTTATAATTGTTCTATTGATTTTGGAGGTGATTTTATGTATACAAATTTTAATATCAATTTTGATAACTTTAATAAAAAGGAAAATGCTACTAAATTTATGATAATGGGAGTGTTACTTGTTATATTGGGATTCTTGTGCCTTACGTTTAAGACTCTAGGTATAAAATTAATTTCTTGGACTTTTGGAGTTGCACTTTTATTCTTTGCATATTTAAATCTTAAAAACATCAATGAGTTAAAAAGATATGCTACTAAAGAAGAAATTAAACCATCTACCAATGTTCAATGGATTCTAATAATTACATGTATATTACTTTTTATATTTCCTCAAAAAATACAGAGTATTTTCTCATTACTTTTGGGCTTTTATTTAATTTTTAATCAACTCGTAGTGTTTGTAAATAGTAAAAATAATCCATATTCTAAGTTTACAACTTGGAATATAGTTAAAACTTTATTTGGTATATGCCTTATATTGTCACCACTATTTTTATCTAGATTTATAGTCTCAATAATGTCATTTTTTATAATATTATTTGGACTTGCTCTATTTTTTTCTGGAAACAAATCTAGAAAGTATTAATTATTTTGTTGCTTTATTCTTCATTACTTAAAATAGAATTTGTTTAAGTCACCTATTTGTGGTAATATGTTTTTTGTACAAATTTAATGTACAATTTTATTAGAAATAGGTGATTACTTTGGATAAATTTAAATATGCTTTTGATAATAAAAGATATCATACTTGGAATTACTACCTTAGAAATACATTTGGAGAAAAAGTCTTTAAAGTATCAATAAATGCAGGATTTACTTGCCCAAATATTGACGGAAGTATTGGCTATGGTGGTTGTACTTATTGCAGTAAAGAAGGTTCAGGCGACTTTGCTGGAAATCCTAAGGATAATCTTATTAATCAATTTTATAATATAAGAGAAATGATGTTAAAAAAATGGCCTCATGCTAAATATATTGGCTACTTTCAAGCTTATACAAATACTTATGCACCTCTTGAGGTTTTAAAAGATAAATATGAAACTATACTATCTCTTGATGATGTTATAGGCCTTTCAATCTCAACAAGACCTGACTGTTTACCAGATGATGTAGTTGATTATCTATCTGAACTTAATAAAAGAACTAATCTATGGGTTGAACTTGGACTTCAGACAATTCATGATTCTACATCTAAAATTATAAATAGAGGACATGATTATAAAACATTTGTTGAAGGTGTTGAAAAATTAAAGGCTAAAAATATAAAAGTAGTTGTACACATTATAAATGGTCTACCTGGTGAAGATTATAATATGATGATGGAAACTGCTAAGGCAGTTGGCAAAATGAATGTAGATGGTATAAAAATACATCTATTACATGTTATAAAAGATACTCCTATGGAGAAAATGCTTCAAAATGGGATGTTAACTCTTATGAACCAAGATGAATACATTAATCTTGTTTGTGACCAACTAGAAATATTACCTGAAACTATGATAATTCATAGACTTACTGGCGATGGTAAAAGAGATGAACTGGTTGGACCTTTATGGAGTTTAAAAAAATGGGAGATTTTAAATCAAATTGATGATACATTAAAATCTCGCAACTCCTATCAAGGTTGTAAATTTATTCAAGATTAAATAAATGATTAAAGATAACATAATAGCTATAGATAGCTTTATATAAACATAAATCTATCTATAGTTATTTTATTGTTTCCAAAGCAAATTTCATATTAAAAATTACAATGAAAAATACCCCTATATAAATATATAAGGACAAAATACATATTCTTAAATACTTTCTGTTTTCTCAGTTTGTTTTAATTTATTAGACTTATAGAACATTTTTATTCCATCATAAGAAAGATTAAGTGCTATTACAGCTGATATCAACATTAACATCACTCCAAACAGCTTTCCTATAGAAAAACTTTCTCCTAGCATAGTGCATCCAATTATAACAGAGCCAACTAATTCTACTGATGCTACAACACCTGCAACAGATAACTCTACACCTTTAGATATACCTGCTGCATAAAAAATATATGCAAGTGCCGCTGGAACAACCCCCAACATCAACATACAAGATAAAATATTTAAATCTTTAGCATAGGTTAATATTTCCCATGGTCTAGCAGAAGGAATCATAAATATCGCTCCAAATAAAAAGCTGTAAACTAATATTGTTGAACTTGAAAATTCTTTTAAGGCATTCTTACTAATAGTTGGCATAAGTGCATACGCTATTGCAGATAATATTCCAAGCAATAATCCCATAGTACTTAAGTTTTGAAAATTTAAACTTCCACCAGTTACTGCCATAATAGCTCCAATAAAGCAAAAAATCAGCGAAAATATTTTACTTCTAGTAATACTCTCTTTATAAAAAAATTTTGAAAATACAGCTAAAAACAATGGCGATGTATACAATAAAACTGCTGCTACAGATACACCTACAGTATCAATAGCTTTAAAGTAACATAAATTAAACATAGCTTGACATATAATTCCTATTATTACTGAATAAATAATTCCTCTTTTGTTTATTTTCAAAATATGTGGTGTTCTTATAGCTGAATAAACACCTAAAACTATAAATCCAAAAAATAATCTTGTAAATGCTACTTGTTCTGATGTCAATCCACTTCCCATCAGAAACTTTCCAAACAACCCAAGTGTAGCCCATAAGATTCCTGCTGTTGCTATAAATACATACCCTTTACTTTTTTCTCCCATCTTAAATACCCCTCTACTATTATTTAGTCAATACACATCATTTTTATCAAGCAAAAACCATGCCACTTTTATTTTATTTATATCTACACTAAAAACTTAGAATTTGCAACAATATTACTAGTTTTTCAACTTTTCTATAGTTATTTCAAGTATATTTTAAGTTGATTTAGACTCGCTTTAATTGTAAAATAAGTTATATATAACTTATTCAAAGTTAAAATAGACTGAAGTTTATGTATTATATAAAGATTATACTTTTAATTATATTTAATAAATTAAATATATTTTAATATATCATTAAAAATTTAGGGGGACAATAGGGAAAATGGATTTAGATTTAGAGTTTTATAAAAAAATATTAGAGGCTTCTCATGACGAAATATGTGCATCTGATGATAAAGGTATAATAATATATTGTAATAAGGCATTTGAAGAAAATTATGGTCTAAAAAAAGAAGATATTTTAGGAAAAAATGTTTCTTTCTTAGAAGAATCTGGATATTCAACAAAAAGCCCCATACCAGTAGTATTGAGAACAAAGTCTAAATTTTCACTTGAACAAGATACTCAAACAGGAAAAAAACTTATTATAACTGCAAGTCCTGTATTTGATGAAAATGGTGAGCTAGAATTCACTGTTGAAAATTGTAGAGATATAACCGAACTTAATAATATAAAAAATAAACTTGAAGATACAAAAAAACAAGTAAAAAAATACAAATCTGAAGTGGAAACACTATATAGAACTGCTCTTAGGATTGAAGATACAGTAATTATGGATGGCATAGTTATGAGACCTATTATGAATACAGTCAACCATGTTTCTAAAACTGATGTAAGCGTACTATTATTAGGAGAATCTGGAACAGGAAAGAGTTCACTTGCTAGATATATACATCACAATAGCAACAGGTCAAGTGGTCCATTTATAACTATAAACTGTGCAACCATATCTCCACAACTACTTGAATCTGAACTTTTTGGATATACTTCAGGTGCTTTTACAGGTGCAAGTACCAAAGGTAAAGTTGGTCTTGTAGAATTGGCTAACGGAGGAACTCTTTTTTTAGATGAAATAGGTGATATACCACAAAATCTACAAGCAAAATTTTTACAATTGATACAAGATAGGACTTTTACTCCAGTCGGAAGTTTAAAAAATAAAAAAGTTGACATAAGAATTATATCCGCTACAAATGCTGACTTAATTTCTAAAGTAAAAGAAAAAAAATTTAGAGAAGATTTATATTATAGATTAAATGTTATAGAAATAAAACTCCCTCCACTTAGAGAAAGAAAGGATAATTTAGTAGAGATTATAAAATATTATTTTAATAGATATTCAAGTGACTTTAATCTAAACAAGACAATTTCAAAAGAAGCTATAAGTATTATTGCAAACTACAGATTTCCAGGTAATATAAGAGAGTTACAGAATATAATTCAAAAAATCTTACTTACTTGTAGAGATAATCATATAACAACAGACGATTTACCAAGTATACTCACTAAAAATGTAAATATTGTAAGTTATGGAAATAACCCTCCAACATACACAACCAATGTAGATAATTCTCTACATATTGATTATAAAAACAAAAACTTTGACACCTTGATTATGGAGTATGAAAAAAATGTAATTTTGGATGCTTATGAGAAATTTGGTAGTTCTTATAAAGTAGCTAGACAACTTGAAATTTCTCAATCCAAGGCTAATAGGCTAATTAGAAAGTATACTAATACTTAATTTTAAATTTGATAAATAAAAACTTAACATTATTTACATATTGTAAATTTCGCCAATTACTGGTATTATGAATATGGTTGAAATTATTTAAATAAATGTGATTGACTTAATTTCATATATTTACCATTAAACTTTTATCATAAATATCATATCATAATAATATATTTAATAAGTCTAATAAACTATACGAGGTGTAAATATGTTAATGAATACCCATTTTATTATGGCAAAATCGATACTTAATAATATAGATGAAAATAAAACATTCTTTATAAGCGAAAAAAATTTTATATATGGTAATATAAAGCCAGATGCTTTTTCTAAATATAAATTAAAAAAACATTATATGGATGAATCATTTAATATGATTGCTTCTAAAATAAAATATCTGTGCAGTCTTACTATAGACAGTGTTTCTAAATATTTTTCAGTAAGTAGACTTAGTCAAGAGCTTGGTGTTATCTGCCACTTTTTATGCGATTTTTTCTGCTTAGCTCATAGTGAACGCTGGGAATTTAAGCATAGTTTGAATAAACATGTTACTTATGAAAGAGAACTTGGAGCATTTGCAAAGGATGTTGATTTATCTAAAATTAAAGGTAATACTATAAATAGTGGATTTGAAAAATTTTTTGTTAAACTTTACAATGAATACAAAAAGAAAAGCGACTATATGAATGATTTAAAATTTTCAGCGTATACTTGCAATAGTGTTATAAATTATATATTAGATTCTATTTTAGCTAATACAATAAAATCATACCATATAGCAAATTGTGGTTAACTTAAGAATTTTAAACTGACAATTAATATAATCAAAATGACTGCTCTACAGAATATAAAATCTAGTTTTATAATTCTACTGAACAGTCATTTTTTTATACTGAATAGGTAATACCTTATAAAATTGATTAATTAGTAAATCAACAAACAAAAATAATTTACTAATTTTTTATTACTTCTCATCAATCTTATATCTAACTGTTTATTTTTATGATAGCATCTATAGCACTTTTTACACTATCTACTACATAATTTGCACTTTGTTTTACTTCTTCTCTTGCCTTTGACATTACAAAACTATATTTAAATCCCTCTAACATACAAATATCATTTGGAGAATCTCCAATAGTAGCAACTTCATCTGGACTTACATTTAGAGTTTTTATTACATGTTCTATGCTACCTCTTTTTGATACACTTTTAGGAACTATGTTTAAAGTATAAGTACTAGAAAAATATATTTCTAACACTTCACTAAACTCACTTTTTAAATATAATTCTATTCTAGACAACTCTTCTAAATTTTCAGAGCATATACCAATATTGCCTATAAGATTATCAAAACTATCTCTTTTCTCAAAATCGGGGTCCACTATAAAATCGCTAGAATAATGTCTAAAAGCTGTTGTGTCACTATCTACAATTACATCTCCTTTATATTTAAAATACAATTGTGCATCAGTTGATTCAAATCTATCAATAACTTTTTTTACTAATTTATCATCTATAGTTTGCTTAAAAATCACATTATAGTCTTTATCATGTATAAATGCACCATTTTCACATATATAATAGCCATTCATATCTAAGCTCCCTTCGATAATATCACGAGCCTGTTTGAAAACTCTACCTGTAGCAACATTAAACTGTACTCCTCTTTTTTCTATTTCCTCAATTGCTACTATATCTTCTTTTGTTATAGCTCCATTTTCATATAAAGTTCCATCTAAATCACAAAATATATGTTTTATCATAAATTAAAAGCCTCCAAAAATGATTTTATATTATACCAATACTTTAAATATAATCAATATCACAATAGTTTAAAGTTTTTCTAATTGTATTCTCAACTCATTAAGTAAATCTCTAGTAGCTCTCAATCTTATTTTTCTTCTATCTCCATTAAATATATTTTTTTTCACTATTATTTTTCCATTTATATATATTGCAGTATAAACCAACCCTACAGGCTTTTCCTCAGTTCCTCCACCAGGTCCAGCTACTCCAGTTGTAGATATACCTATATTAGCTCCAAGCCCTTTAGCAACGCCCTCAGCCATTTCTATTGCTGTTTGTTCACTTACTGCTCCAAAGTCTTCTAAAGTTTCTTTTTTTACTCCCAATCTTTTCATTTTGGCTTCATTAGAATATGTTACACATCCTTCAAGAAATACAGAAGATATTCCTGGGTAGTTTATAAGAGATGAAGATACCAAACCTCCAGTACAAGATTCAGCCACTGCTATTGTTAAGTTTTTTTCTACAAGAAGCTTAGAAACAGCATCTTCTAATGCAGACTCTCCTTCAGATACTGAAATATCTCCTTCAGTATATACATATTTACCTACTCTGTCCTTTATCTTTTCTTCTACTGGTCTTATAAATTCAAAAGCTTGTTCTTCATTTTCAGCTTTTGCAGTTATTCTTATTGTAACTTCTAATTCCTTTGCATACAAAGCAACTGTTGGATTAGTTTGTTCATCAATTATATCTAAAATTTCCAATTCTAGGTTTGACTCCCCTATTCCATACAATCTTAAAGTTTTTGATACTAGCATTTCCTTTGTAAATTGTTGTAGGTAAGGTTTGACACTTTCATTAAACATTGCCTTCATTTCTCTTGGAGGTCCAGGTAGTACTATTATACTTTTATCATCTTTCTTTAAAATAGCTCCTGGTGCTGTTCCATTATTATTTTTTAATACTATAGCATCCTTTGGAAAATATACTTGTTTCATATTATTTTCGGCCATTTTTTTTCCTGTTTTAACAAAGAATGATTCTAAGACTTCTAATGATGGTTTATGTAATTCTAATTCCTGTCCAAAATACTCTGCTGCAGTTTCTTTTGTCATATCATCACCAGTTGGTCCAAGACCTCCTGTAGTAATTACTAAATCACTTCTTTTTAAGCTTTCATCAAAACATTCTAAGAGTCTTTGCTTATTATCTCCAACTGTACTTTGATGGTATACTTCTATTCCCAATGCTGCAAGTTCTTTAGCTAAAAATTGAGAGTTTGTATTTACTATATCTCCCAACAGTATCTCTGTTCCTACACTTATTATTTCTGCTTTCAAATTTTATCACTCCTTGATTTATAGCCACTAAGACTAGTCTTAAGTTCATACCACTAATTTTAGCAAAAATAATGATATAAATAAAGTTAAAAAATCATTCAAATCTATCTGTAAGTTAGATTATCACTCTAAAACCACACATAATATAAACTTCACATGTAGTGGTACTTTCATCATCAACCATTAATTCATATAATTAAGTAAGTAAATTAAAAAATTTAATTTAAAAATAATAAAATTTAAAATAGGAGTGTATAATATGAAAATAGCAGTTATAATGGGTGGAATATCATCAGAGAGAGAAGTTTCTTTAAATTCAGGAAAAGAAATATATAATAATCTTGATAAAAGTAAATACGATGTTGTAAAGGTGATAATAGATGATAAAAAAGATATATTTACAAAAATACCAGAAGATACAGATTTTGCAGTACTAGCACTACATGGGAAATTTGGTGAAGATGGATGCATTCAGTCAGTACTTGAGACTATGGATATACCATATTCTGGATGTGGACCTCTTTGTAGTGGAATGTGTATGGACAAAAACATCACTAAAAAAATGCTTAGAGATTCAGACCTTCCTACTGCTCCATGGGCTTTAGTAAAATCAATTGATGAAATAAATTATGATGAGATAGACAAAATAGGCTATCCAGTATTTATAAAACCAAATTCAGGAGGTTCAAGTGTTGCTACATTCTTCATCCATTCCAAAGATGAAGCTGAAGAAGCAGTTCGTAAAGGTTTAGAAGTTGATGAGTTTGTAATGATTGAAAAATATATACCAGGTGGAGAATATACTTCATTCATATTAAATGGCGAAGTATTTCCTACTATATCTATAAAATCAGACTCAGGATTCTTTGATTATGAAGCTAAATACTCACTTGAAAAAGGAGCAAAAGAAGAAGTTATTTATTTAGATGATGAACTTCAAAAAAGAGTAAATGAGATTTCTGAGACTTGTTGGAAAATTTTTAATTGCAAAGCATATGTAAGAGTTGATATGATTATAAGTGAAGGTATTCCTTATGTTCTTGAGCTAAATACTCTTCCTGGCATGACTAAAACTAGTTTAATACCTAGAAGTGCCGCTGCTAAAGGTCTTGAGTATAGCCAATTATTAGATAAACTTATAGAATACTCTTTAAATTAGATAATACAATTTGAGGTGGTAATTTGATATTTTCAAATCTAAGATTAAATGATAGTGAACCAATTTATATACAAATTAAAAATTATATAAGTGATATGATATCAAAAGGATTAATTCCAGACAATAGTAAGCTCCCTTCTACAAGGGAGCTTAGTCAGCTTTTACAAGTTAGTAGAAATTCCATAGTCTTAACTTATGAAGAACTAAAATCAGAGGGCTTAATCTACTCTGTTTCAGGAAAAGGTACATTTGTTAATTCAAAAAATAAATCTTCAAACACTACATGGTCTTTAAATTGGGATTGTTTAGAGAATACATACTCTAAAAAAGCTAATGAATTAGATATTATAAAAAGCGAAATACCTTGGAGCTCTAACCTAATATCATTTAAAAGTATATCTCCTGATGGAGATTTATTTGATATGGAGGAATTAAAAAAATCTTTTTTAAATAGAATCTCATTAGAAGGTCACAAACTACTTAACTATGGATATGCACAAGGTTATAAACCTCTTATTGACTATTTGCTTGAATATATGACAAATAAGGGCGTTGATATTAATAACAAAGATATATTAATTACAAATGGATTTACAGAAGGCTTTGATATTATTATGTCCTCTTTCACTCAAGAAGGAGACTATATAATTTGTGAAAATCCTACTCACAACACAGCTATAAAAATTATGAAGTCACACAATCTCAATATTTTAGGTGTGGATATATCTGAAAATGGTTTAGATTTCAATATGCTCGAAAATCGTTTAATTGAGTACAAAAATAAAATAAAATTTGCATATATTACACCTTCTTATCACAACCCAACAGGAATTGTAATGACCCCTGAAAATAGATATAGATTCTATAATCTTATGAAAAAATACAATATAGCAATTATAGAAGATGGATTTAATGAAGAATTACTCTACAATAGTTCTCATATATTTCCCCTCTGCTCTCTTGATAATATGAATAATGGTGTTGTATATATTGGTAGCTTTTCAAAAATTTTATTTCCTGGAATAAGAATTGGATGGATTTTTGCAGATAAAAAAGTTATAGATAAGTTAGAAAGTGTAAAAAGGTGCAGAAATATACATGTATCTTTTTTAGACCAAGGTATTTTATTTGATTATTTAAGTAATGGAGGATTTGAAAAATACGTAAAAAAAATACGTAAATTCTATGGGGATAAATTTAACTTCGCCTATGAATGTGTAAAAAAATATATGCAAACGGAATATATCTTAGGTGATGGTGGCTTGCATATATTTATCAAACTTAAGAATATAGATACTAGAAAGCTATTAGAAAAATGTTATAAAAAAAATGTTATCTTCATGCCTGGAGATTTATTTTTTACAGATGGCTTTGGTTCTGACACTTTAAGACTTGGATTTTCGAGACTCTCTTTTGAAGATATTGAAACTGGTATAAAAATAATAGGAGAAACTATAGATGAAATGTCCTAGGTTAACTAAATATTGTTAGCCTAGTTTATTTTTATGAGGTATAATATATATAGTTTATATGAATCTAACATGGGGGATAATATGAGTAAAAAGTCAAAACGAAAGAAGATTAATAAATTAAAGCTAACAATTGTAATAACTGTATTATTTCTTGCCTTACTATCTATATATGAGATATTTTTCTCTAAATCCAACAAAGAAGATAATATAAAAAGTCAAGAAACTATGCAAGATAAAAACAATACAACAGAGGATTCTAAAAATAATCAAAACTCTACTAAAAAACAGGAAGATAACAACATTAAGCCCACTTTTTCATATTCTTCAATACCAGATAACATAAAAAACAAAATGATTGGTAAATCTATGCCTTCTGATGAACCTATAGGATTTCATAGTTTATCTTACTTGCAACTTACCTACTACGGATTTGATAAAAAAACTCATCAAGGTGAGATGATAGTAAATAGTGAACTAGCTTCAGAAGTTGTCGATATTTTTAAAGAGTTATATGAAAAAAAATATCCAATTGAAAAAATTAAATTAATAGATGATTATGATGCTGTAGATGAAAAATCTATGTCTGATAATAATACATCTGCATTTTGTTATAGAACTGTAGCTGGTACAAATACTGTCTCAAATCATGGTAAAGGACGTGCTATAGATATAAATCCATTACAAAACCCACATGTTTCTGGAGACAATGTTAGCCCTAAGGTAAGCACTGTTTATGCAGATAGGTCGGCTTTAAAATTTGGAATGATAAAAAAGGGTGATGATTGTTATAATGCTTTTGTAAGCAGAGGTTGGAGTTGGGGTGGATATTGGAAAAACCCAGACTACCAACATTTTGAAAAATAATAGATTAGAAATAAAGGTGAATTATATGAATTTAATGACATTGGAAAATATAAGTAAAAGCTATTCTGAAAAAAAATTACTTGAAAATATATCTCTTGGTATCAATGATGGAGAAAAAATAGGACTTATTGGTGTAAATGGTACTGGTAAATCTACTTTACTTAAAATTATTGCAGGAACTGAAGAAAGTGAAACTGGCAATATAACAAAGGCTAATGGTATTAGAGTAGAATATCTTCCTCAAAACCCAACTTATGATGAAAATTCAACGGTCCTAGAACAAGTATTTAATGGAACTTCAGAAGAATTAAAACTCCTTGGTAAATACCAAGAAACTTTAGAAAAACTTAATTCTAACTTTACAGATGAACTAAATAAAAAATTATTATCCATGCATGAGAAGATAGATGCTTTAAACCTTTGGGATTTAGAAAGCGAAGCCAAATCTGTACTTACAAAGCTTGGTATAAATGATTTCAATCAAAAAATAATAGAACTTTCTGGTGGTCAAAGAAAAAGAGTTTCTCTAGCCTCAGCTCTTATTACTCCTTGTGAGCTTTTAATATTAGATGAACCAACAAACCATCTAGATAATGATACCATCGATTGGCTTGAAGAATACCTAAATTCAAGAAAAGGTTCATTGCTTATGATAACTCATGATAGATATTTTTTAGACCGTGTTACAAATAGAATAATTGAATTAGACAAAGGTAGATTATTTAGCTATGATGGTAATTATTCAATATTTTTAGAAAAGAAAATGGAAAGACTTGCATTAGAATCAAGTATTGAGGATAAACGACAAAATTTAATTAGAACAGAACTTGCATGGGTTAGACGTGGAGCTCAAGCTCGTAGCACAAAACAAAAAGCTCGTCTACAAAGATTTGATGAACTTGTAAATAGAGACTCTTTCAAACCTGATGAAAATATTGATATATCGGTTGCCTCAAGTAGGCTTGGAAATAAAATAATAGAAATACACAATATATCTAAATCTTTTGAAGAAGTTACAGTTATAGATAATTTAGAATATACTTTAGCACGTACAGATAGAATTGGCATAATAGGTAAAAATGGTATGGGTAAATCAACTCTAATAAACATAATAAATGGGAAATTAGCCCCTGATAGTGGATATATCTCAATTGGAGAAACTGTAAAAATAGGTTGCTTTTCTCAAGATGATTCTCATATGAACATTGGCATAAGGGCTATAGACTATGTAAAAGAAGCTAGTGATTATATAGAAACTTCTGATGGTACTAGGATTACAGCTTCTCAAATGTGTGAAAGATTCCTTTTTAATGGTACCATGCAGTATACTTTGATAGGCAAACTGTCTGGTGGTGAGAGAAGAAGACTACACCTTCTTAGAATTCTTATGACAGCTCCTAATGTACTTCTTTTGGATGAGCCTACAAACGACTTAGATATAGAAACACTAAAAATATTAGAAGAATATCTTGATGAATTTAAAGGTGTAGTAATTACAGTATCACATGATAGATATTTCCTAGATAGAATCTGTAATAAAATATTTGCATATGAAGGAAATGGAAAAATTCATATTTATACAGGTAATTATAGTGACTATCTTATTTATAGAGAGATTCAAGGAATTGAATTTGAAGAATCTAAAAAAGAATCACTTAAAAATGATGATTCAACTGCTCCAAAAAAAGAAAAACCTAAAAATGATAAAAAACTTAAATTCTCATACAATGAGCAAAGAGAGTTTGAAAATATTGATTCTGACATAGAAAAACTTGAATCTAAAATTGCAAAACTTGATGAAAGTACTTCAAAATTTGCAACTGATTTTACTAAACTTCAAGAAATTTTAGATGAAAAATCAAAATTGGAAAAAGAACTTGAGTACAAATATGAAAGATGGGAATATCTAAATAATTTAGCTGACGAAATAGCTAATAATAAATAATATTAAAACATCTAAGTTTAATAACCTTTACTTTAAGTTTATAAGTTATAAATATTTAAAAGAGCTATATGTCTTTAAAAACATATAGCTCTTTTTTAACTATCTTCTAATTTTTATATTCTGATATATCCTATAATAATTCTTTATTATAAGTCTATATCCATTCTTTCAACATAGTGACAATTGACATCAATATGATTTAAAAAAACCAATAACCTTTCATAAAGTGGATGAGATTCTTCTCCATATTTGGATTCTAAGTTTTCACCTATTTCCCTAACAGTCTTTTGACCATCAATTTGTAAAAATACAAAACTAGAATATTCATCTAGCTCTATTTTTTTATATTTAGGTATTCTAGCTTTTAACTTTCTAAAAAACCTTTGAATCTTATGGTCCTGTTTTTCAAGTATAGTTACAATACCATTTTCATCTACTTCATATTCAAGTCCATCAGTAATTTTAAATACAATATCTAAAACATCATTACTCTTGCTCATTATTTTTTACTTTAGATAAAATGATCGGTAATGTTGTAAGTACAACTAAAACTATTAATAAAGCAATTGCCATTGAATTTGTAGCAGCAAAACCACTTGGTACTTTTGGAGTTATAACTCCAGTTACTTGTAATATTATACCTATTAAACCAATGATAGATCCACCTGCAACAAGACCAGAAGATAAACTTATACCATTAGAAACTTTAGCTTCTTTTTCTTTTTCAGATTTAGATACTAGTTCAACAAATAAACGAATTAATGCTCCAACTAATATTATAGAAGTTGTTGCTATTGGTAAATAGAATCCTATAGCTATAGTCATTATTGGTAAGTTTAATGCATATAACACAATTGCCATAAATACTCCAACAATAATCATAACCCAAGGTAAACTACCTGACATAATACCAGAAGTTAATGTTGACATTAAGTTTGCTTGTGGTAATGCAAATTGTACATTATCACCAGTAGCTTTAAGTTGGTCAGAAAGTAATAAGATTACTCCTACAACAACTATAACACCAACTATACTTGCAACTGTGAAGTAACGTTGCATTTCATTTTTGCTACCACCAATGATGTAAGTTACTTTTTGAGATTGAGTATATCCTCCAGCTATAGCAATAGCAACAACTATAAATGACCCAAATAAAAGTAATGATTTATTAGCTTCTAAATCAGTCCATCCCATTATAACAAATACTAATGTTACAATAACTAAAGAAGCTATAGTCATACCAGAAACTGGAAGATTTGATGTTCCTATTGTTCCTGTTAAACGTCCAGCTACTATGACGAATAATAAAGATAATAAAAGAGATATGATAGCTCCAATAATTGCCATAGCAATATTACCAGAAATCAAGAACGCTGCTAAGAATCCAACTACTACTCCACCTAATAAAAGTATCATTTGTATAGATGAACCTTCTTCTGCATCTCCAGTACTTGATTTAGCTTTAAGTGTTTCTTTTATAGAAGCGATTATAGTTGGGATAAGTTTTATTGCACCAATAATACCTCCACAAAGCATCATACCAGCACCTATATATTTTACATAACTACTAGATATAGCTCCAACATCCATTTGGTTAAGAGGCATTGCAGGATTATTCCATACCATAGCTCCATCTTTAGCCATATCAGTAAAGTAACCTATTAAAGGTGCAATACCAAAGTTTGATAAGATACTTCCTGCAAACATTGTTAAAGAAACTTCAAGCCCTACTATAAACCCAATTCCTAAAAGTAGAGGGTTTACTTCAATATCAAATTTCCATTTGTAGAATTTACTTCCTACAAGACTCATTACATTGTTCGCTACATTTAAGAATGAACCAGTTAATACAGTGATAAATCCACTTATTACAAATCCAATTCCCATGTATTTAATTGAGTCTCCACCAGCCTCTGAAGCAACAAGTGTTTCAGATATAGCCATTGATTCTGGGTACATAAGTTTACCATGTTCTTCAATTATTAAATAATTGTGAACTATTGCTGCAACTCCTATACCAAATAAAACACCACCAACTCCAACAGCTAAGCCTTCTAAAAATGTGATTTGGCTTCCAATTAAGATAACTGCTGGTAATACGAAAATGAATCCACTTGCAACAGATTCCCCACCACTTGACATACCTTGGATTAAGTTCTTACCAAGAATACCCTTTTGGCGAGCAAATGCTCCAACAAAAGCAGAACCTATTATAGCTCCTGGAATACCTGCTGCAACTGTAAGACCAGCTTTCATTCCAGAATAAGTTGTAGATGCGGCAAAAATGGCAGCTAAAATGATACCGATAATCAGTACAGCTACATTTCCACCGGTTCTGGACTTATCTGTGATGTATGGAACGTAATCTTTTCCACTAACCTCACCATAAGCTCCCTTAGGTAATTTTTTGTTCATAAAATTTTCACCCCTTTTCAGTTTGTATATATTATAACATATATACATATAAAACTTAACTTTTTATTATTTTACAAATAGCGAGTAAAAACTACTAAAATTTAATCCCATATTATTAATTTCTATTTTTAGATATTTTTATGCTAATTTTCTTTTTATTTTTCGATTATACTAAAAAGGATTAAGATAAAAAATAAAAATTTTTTTTATATTAAAATTAAATTTGTTATAAAAACACTTTAAAACGCGGAAAAGTATAAAAAATACAATAATCATCCTTATAAACAGATTTTCACCACAGTAAAAATGTACAGAAAATTCTTTCTTTTATGTTAATTGATTCATTCTTGAAAATAGGTGTCATAAAGAAACTTCTATAGTTCCTTTATAACACCTGTCATAATACAAAATCACTCTGGCAATGCCCTTTTATTTACTTTTCCAATTGGTGTAACTGGTATTTTATCTATCCTCATTATTATTGTTGGAATCATGTATGGAGGTAAATGCTCATTTAAATATTCTCTAACTGTTATGTCATTTATTTTTTCACTATCCTCATCATCAATCACATAATATGCACATATATACATATCTCCATCCTCATTTGTTCTTGAAATACAAACAACACTTTTAATTTCTGTAATATTGTTTATTATGTTTTCAATCTCATACAGCTCTATTCTAAATTCATCAATTTTTACTTGATTATCCATCCTACCAATATAATCTAAATTTCCATCATCTAGCCATCTTACCAAATCACCAGTTCTATACATTAATTTATTGTGTTCACAAGTTTTGTAAGGATTTTCTACAAATACTTGCTCTGTTAAACCTTTTTTATTTAAATAGCCTCTTGATATTTGGATTCCCGATAGACAGAGTTCTCCTGGAACTCCAATTGGGCATAGTTTATTTTTTTTATCTAATACATATGCATAAGTATTAAAGATTGGCTTACCTATTGGTATTTTCCCATACTCTTTATCCACATGAAAAGAAGTTGATACAACAGTAAATTCTGTTGGTCCATACTCATTATATAACTCATAGTTACGTTTTCTATATCCTTTTAATCTTTCTCCTCCTGTCTGCACAACCCTAAGTGAACTGTTGTTACAGTTTTGTATAAATAATCTTGCAAACGCTGTTGGTAATGCTAATATGGTTATATCATTTTCCTCACAATACTCATTTACTGTATATTCATCAAATTTTGCTTCTTCTGGCATAATGTTTATTGAAGCACCCATCAATAGATATGGAAATAGTTGTTTCATTACAGCATCAAAACTAAAACTTAAATATATCCCACATATATCATTTTCTGTAGCACTTATAGCTTCTATACTATAATAACACATATTTACTAAACTCTTATGCTCTATAGCTATAGTCTTTGGTCTACCAGTTGACCCTGATGTAGATATTGTATATGCACAGTTTGATGGTGTTATTTTTTCAGTTAAGTCATATCTAATTTTAAATATATCTTCATCATTTATATCAATTACTATTGTGTTTTCATTTATAACCTTACATCTAAGTTCGTCTGTAGTTATTACTACTTTTGCATTACTATCTTCAAGAAGGTAATTTAATCTTTCTTCTGGATTACTTGTGTCTATCGGGAAGAATGCTCCTCCTGATTTCATAATTCCTATGGCTGTAACAATTATATTAATGTCTCTTGGCAACATTACAGCTACTATATCTTCACTTTTTACCCCTATATAATTTAAATAACCTGCAAGTCTATCAGTTAACTCATCAAGTTCTCTATATGTCAAATTTCTATTTTCATCTCTGGCAGCTACATTATTAGGTGTTCTCTCAACTTGTTCCCTAAATAAATCAATATAACTTCTGTCATATGGTATCTCACATTGATTATCATTAAAATCTTTCAATAATATTCTTTCTTCTTTCTTACATACAAATTCTAAATCTTCTATTAAAATGTTATTATTCCTTATTATCTGCTCTATTATATAATCAAATTGATTTAATATCCTTCTAATAGTTTCTCTTTTGTATATAGATGGCTTATATTTTATTTTTATTTTTAATGCCCTTTTAGTATAAACTATTACAGATAAATCATATCCTTTTTTTTCTATGTCATAGTCATATGATAAATCAAAACTTTTAGCTACAAATATTGTATTTATAAGTTTAGTATTCAGATGATTTTTATTCTCTATATCTGATAATAAATAGTATCCATATTCTAAAGACCTACTCCATTGCCTTTTTAAATTTTTTACAACATCTATAAACTTTTCGCTTTGTCTAACCTTAACTCTTATAGGAATTATATTTATTGTTTTTCCAAAAACTACATCATCTTCATATGTATACTTTTGTAATATAAGTCCATAGATAGTTTCTATAATAGAACTTATGCTTATATTATTCATTTTAGAATATTGAATTAGTTTCTCATGTTTTTCAATATCAATCTTAAAAATTTCATCTACAACTTCATCAGAACAATCTTTATAAAAAAAATCATTTGGAATTTTTGCTAGATTGGTATAATCATCTAACAAATCCATCCAATAATTCATAGCTCGTTCTAAATTAACTTCATACATATCAAAATTCCCCCTTACTACTAAATCTATAGAAAAAATTCTTTTGGAATTTCATTTTTTTAAATACAGAAATATATTAATAATATATATGCAAGCTCTAAACACATGAGCTTGCATAAACTTATACTTATATATTATGACTATTAAATTCGTAATATTTATAATGTTTAAAATATATTATAACACAGATATGATTTTATTTTCTTACATTTATATAATATATAAATTATAAATTGTTATTTAATTAATGTATAATTATATTGTTTAGAATATGATATATTATATTAATTAAAATTTTATAAGAATAAGTTATATTTATTGAAAGGAGCTTTACAAATGAACATTTATGCTCACAGAGGTTTTAGTGGAAAATATCCAGAAAACACTATTCTCGCTTTTAAAAAATGCTTAGATATGGATATATACGGAATAGAACTTGATGTTCACAAGACTAAAGATGGAAAAATTGTAGTTATTCATGATGAAACGGTTGATAGAACTTTTAATGGACATGGTTTTGTAAAAGACCTTACTTTAAGAAAACTAAAAACATTGAACTCATCCTTTGAGGGTTACCAAAACAATAAAGAATGTAAAATTCCAACTTTAGAAGAAGTCTTAATCTTAATTTCGCCTACAGACCTTATCTTAAATATAGAACTAAAAACTGACAAAGTAAATTACACTAATATAGAAAAAGATGTTTTGAAACTTATTTTAAAGTATAATATGAAAAACAGAGTTCTTATATCTAGTTTTAATAGTAATAGCTTAAAAAATTTTCATAAGTTAGAACCCAGTATAAAAACAGCTTTATTATGCTACTTACCTATAAATAATGTAGTTGAATTTGCTAAATTTCTAGGAAATAGCTATCTTCACCCTCCTTTAATTTTAGTAAATGAATCTCTAGTTGAACTTTGTCACAAAAATTTACTAGGTGTCAATGTGTATACTGTAAATGAAGAAGAAGATATGCTACATTGCCTATCTCTTAATGTAGATGGTATTTTTACTAACTATCCAGATATAGCTTTAAACCTTTTACAATCAAAGCAATATAGCTAGTTATATAGTAGTTTATACTCCTTGACTTTTATATGATTAATATGTACAATTTTATTAAATTTAGCTTGGAGGTATACTTATGGATAACTTATTAAATGAACTTGAAGCTTTAAAAAGTAATTTGGATAATCTACCAATAGAAAAAATAGAAAATTACGATTTGAGTAAAACAGTTTTATTTATAATTGATGTCAATAATGGTTTTGCAAAACAAGGTGCCTTATACTCTCCCAGAGTAGAATCTTTGATAAAACCAATTGAAATTTTAGCAAAAAAAATATCAAATAAACTAAATAAAGTAATTGCATTTACTGATTGTCATACACCTAAATCTATAGAACTTTTAAGTTATCCTGTTCACTGTTTAGAAAGTGATGTGGAAAGTGAACTAGTTGACGAACTTAAGTCTATAAAAAATCTACAAGTTTTCCCTAAAAACTCTACTAATGGATTTTTCGCACTAGAAAATTTAGACTTTGATGGGATAGACAATATAATTATAGTTGGTGATTGCACAGATATATGTATATATCAATTTGCAATAACTCTAAAATCTTATTTTAATCAATATAATATCGAAAAAAATATAGTTGTTCCTATGAATTTAGTAGACACTTATGACATTCCTAATGTTCATCCTGCAGAGATTTTAAACCTAGTATTTTTTAATAGTATGCTTCAAAATGGAATTAAGGTATTAAAGGAAATTAGCTTATAATAAATACTTTATAGATTTATATAGGGATACAACTTTGATAATAAGATTGTTCTATACAAATATTACTTAATACAATTAATTTAACATAACTAAAGTATATAAATATAGAAATCGCAATTTAAATATTCTTCTATACATCTTCTGTAGGAGAAATTAAATTGCGATTTCTATTTTTTACATAATACTAATCAACTATACCGCTTCAATAGTTAAATTTACTTTTTAATAATCGTATTTATTTGTAGTTTCACACATAACTACTTTTATCTTTTTATTAAACATATTCTTATATTCTAATAAAAACTCATTTAATTCTGAGTCCATAAGATTTATTTTTTTGTCACTACAAAGCATTATTTTTTCTTGATCTATTATTACATTAATATCATTTAAATCATTTTTTATGAATGTTGTTATACAACTCTTAGGTTGAATTTTTTCACCATATTTCTCATAAAATCCTGCACTCTTTTTAAACGATTCTAAATCTTCTGTAGATACTTTGCTGGAAGTATTATTACTCATAAAACCTGCTGTAGAAGGGTCGATTCCAAAGTTTCTAAGTTGTTTTTCTACTTCTTCAGTGTCCATACCATATCTTTCCATGAACTGTTTTTGTATTTTCATAAACTTTTCTTGAGATATGTCATTATCTTTCATATAATCAAATATTTTTCTTGAAAATTCAGCCATCGACATCTTTCCATCCATAACAGAAAAATATAAGTTATATATGTATTGCTCAAATTTATCTACATCAGAATCTTTAACTTTGTTTTTTAATTCGTTAAAGTCAATTATTCTATCATCAGACATTTTTTATCCTCCTAGCTAAATTTTTACTTGTATAAGATTATACCATACTTCTAATATATTTATATATACACTATTTTTTTAATTTAACCATTTTTTCTGTTGCATCTAATTCACACATTCTTCCTAAAGGAATAGTTATCATTGGTATACAGTGCCCAGATTGTAGATTATATATAGCTGGCTTATTAACCTTCTGCGCAAATTCCTCCAATAGTTCTATTAAATCTTCTTCTTTGATACAGTCTTTAAAATCTCCAAAAATTATACCATTACATTCATCCAGTTTTCCTGAAGAATACAATTGAGTTAACATCCTGTCTAATTTATATTGACATTCTCCAATTTCTTCAATGAATAAAATTTTATCCTTTGCATCTATTTCATATTTAGTTCCTATTGTAGAAATTATTAGAGATAAGTTTCCTCCCATTATTATTCCCTCTGCTTTGCCTTCACATACAGTATAAATCTTTTCTTCTTTTGGATTTTCTAAGTATAACTCATCTTTAAATTCTAAAGCATCTACTAGAGATTTATAAGTAAATTCATCCCATTTAGCTACATTCGCTGCCATTATTCCATGATATGGTAAAAGACCACAATTTTTATAAAAAGCTAGATTTAAACCTGTTATATCAGAAAAACCTATAAATGGTTTAGGATTTTGTTTTATTATTTCGTAATTTATTTTATCTAGTATTCTTGTTGTTCCATAACCTCCTCTTAAACACATAATTATATCTACTTCTTCATCTAAGAACATCTCTTCTATATCTCTTACTCTAATATCATCATTCCCAGCTAAATAACCTTTATAATTTAGTCCACAACTTTCAGAAAATTTAACTTTATAACCATACTTCTCCAAATTAAATTTTATTTCTCCTAGACTTATATTTCTCAATGGTCCAGAAGGCGCAATTACTCCTAACATCTAAACACCTCTTCTTCTAAAATGATATATTCTAATTTATGCTAAACATCTCTACTATAATTATAAGACATTTTATTTATACTTGATACAGAATAATGTTTTATATAGAATAATATAATTATAATAATGAAGAAAAATAAATTTTTAATTTTAATATAGTTAGGATGTGTTTTATGATTAATATTAAAGCTCTTTGCCATGATATAAATGATTGGGTTATAGATATTAGAAGAGATTTACACAAAACTCCAGAACTTGGCTTAGAAGAATTTCAAACTAAGAAAAAAATTATTAAATATTTAGATGAAATAGGTATAAGTTACATTGAATATGAAAATCACACAGGAGTAACTGCATATATAAATGTAAATCCAAACTTTGAGACAATTGCTATAAGAGCTGATATAGATGCTTTACCTATAACAGAAAAACTCAATCTTCCTTATAAATCCATTAATTTAGGTAAAATGCATGCATGTGGCCATGATGCACATACTGCTATTTTACTTGGCACTTGTAATATACTATTTAAATTAAAGGATTATTTAAATGTAAATGTAAAGTTTTTTTTCCAACCTGCTGAAGAAACCATTGGTGGCGCTAAACTTATGATAGAAGATGGATGCATGAAAAATCCAGATGTAAATTATATATTTGGTCTTCATGTAAATCCCAATATTGATAAAAGTTTAATTGAACTAAAATACAATACTTTAAATGCATCAACAGATACACTTTGTATAACTGTATATGGCTCAAAATGCCATGGAGCTTATCCTCATCAAGGTGTTGATGCTATAGTTATCTCTGCTCATATCATAACTGCTTTGCAGACAATTGTCAGTCGAAATACAAACCCCACTGATTCTGTAGTTATTTCTTTAGGAAAAATTGAAGGCGGAATTAAAGAAAATATAGTTTGCGATAAAGTTGTTATAAAAGGAACCTTAAGGACTTTAACGCAGGAAACCAGAGATTTTTCAAAAAAACGAATTAGAGAAGTTTGTGATTTTACTTGCAAAACATTTGGTGGAAATATTGATGTTGAAATTGAAGAAGGTTATCCTTCCCTTATAAATTCAAATTCTCTTGTAGATTATGTTAAACAAAATGCAGTAGAATTATTTGGAAAAGAAAATATTTTGATTAAAGATACACCTACTCTTGGTGCTGAAGATTTTTCATATTTTTTGGAATATTGTGAAGGTGTTTTTTATCACCTTGGTTGTGCAAATCAGGGAAAAAATATTAATTCTCCTCTTCATACAGCTACTTTTGATATTGATGAAGATTGTCTTATTACTGGTGTTATGCTTCATTCAAAAAATGTATTATCCTTTTAATTATATGTTTCTATCTCCTTTTTATATTGACTCTCACATGGTGTTAGGGTTTACTCTAAAATTACAAATAACAAACCAAATAATTGGAGGTAATATTATGAAACAAATTTTAGTAAACCCTATAGGAAAAATACGTGTTCAAGGTGAAGAAATTTCTATTAAATTGGATAAAAAGTATATACCTGCATTAAAAGCACTTGATGAATTTAGTCATTTAAATGTAATCTGGTGGTTTGATGGATTTGATGATGTTGAAGCAAGAAGTATCTTAGAAACTCCAAAACCTTATAAAAAAGCACCTGATGTTATGGGAATATTTGCGACAAGGTCACCTATTAGACCTAACCCAATAGCATTAACTACTGTACAAATTATTAGCATCGACCATGAGCATGGTATAATAAGAATTCCATATATCGATGCTAATGATAATAGCCCTGTTATCGACTTAAAACCATATACTCCAAGTATTGATAGAGTTGAAAATCCCTCAGTCCCTGAATGGTGTAGTCATTGGCCTAAATGTGTAGAAAAATCAGGGGAATTTGATTGGGAAAATGAATTTGAATTTTAATTTATTTTAGATAGAGTATTAAATTAAAGGTAGAGTATTAAATTAAAAAATTCTAATTTAATACTCTACCTTATTATATTTTAATTCTATAAAGTATTCGTTGTATTTCATTTTCTTGAATTATATAATTGATTTTATCCACTTTCATATTGGCAAATTATCTTGTATACTTAATATAAATAATTATAAAGGAGAATACTCATGACAATATTTAGTCTACAAGCAGCAAATTTATTTGGATGGATAGCTATTTATAGCCCCTTAAACATCTTCTTTTTTACTAATTCTATAAAATAATTCTATAATTCCACTCTTTCACCTAATCTTAAAACACTACAACCATTAAACAAACTTAAAAATAATATCTATCAATGTTTTAAGTATGTTAAACTAGTAAATGTAGCTACTTCTGTGTTACAATTTTATATAAATATTGTATATAGCAATAATAGGATAATAGATACTAGTTAGTGTTATATTTCTAATATCAGTTATTTTTCAGTTACAGATTTAATAATAATTAATAATGAGAAATAATATTTTTCTACCTCTTATTAATTGTATGTTTACTGTTATCTGTTATTATCATTAATAATAAATTTAAGGGGGCTTATATTATGAAGTTATATTTAAGTGCCGATATAGAAGGTACTTGTGGCATTGTAAATTGGGATGAAACAAAGCTTGAATGTGAATTTTCACAACACTATAGAACACAAATGAGCAAAGAAATAGCAGCTGCATGTAATGGAGCTACTCAGTCTGGTATGCATGAAATACTTGTTAAAGATGCACATGATAGTGGTAGAAATATTAATCCAGATATTTTACCTGAAAATGTCAAAATCCTTAGAGGATGGACTAAAGACCCACTAGTTATGATGGCTGGTATTGATAAAAGTTTTGATGCATGTGTATTTACTGGCTATCATTCTGGAGCTACTTGTAATGGGAATCCACTTTCTCATACTATGGATATTGACTATGACTATTTTAAAATAAATGATGAAATAGCATCTGAATTTACTATAAATGCTTATGCTGCTGCATACTATAATGTTCCTGTAGCATTTTTAAGTGGAGATGAAATGCTTTGTGAAAGTGCAAAAAAACTAAACCCAAATATAATCACTGTTCCTGTTTCAAAGGGAATTGGAAATGGCTCAATTTCAATCCACCCAAATCTTGCACTAAAAAAAATAGAAGAAGGTGTTCAAGAATCTTTATCTGGAAATTTATCTAGACACTTAATAAAATTACCAAACAAATTTAAAATTGAAATAAAGTTTAGAGAACATTACAAGGCTTTTAAAGCTTCTTTTTACCCAAGTATGAAAAAAATAGATTCTCAAACAATACTATTTGAAACAGAAGATTATTATGAATTTTTAAGAATGTTGTTATTTATATAAATTTCATGTTATACATAAGGAGTTGATTAAGATAAGTAATAAAAGAAGGATTCCTTTAGGCGAATTTATTTCTGTATTTTTATTTTTTGCTGTTTTTTTTGGTATAACTTTTTGTATTTTCACTGTTATAGGAATTGGCTTCTTATCATTCTTAGGTTTTGAATATAAATCTCTTGGGTCTGTACTAATTTTCTTTTTAATATATTTTTGTATAACTACCCCAATTGATTTTCTATGCACTACCATTTTAGATATATTTAGATATGTAAACAAATTGCCGTATTCAATTTATAAATTTTGCGAATTTATAATTGATTTTATACTGACTTTTTTAGCTATGAACATAATTGATACATTTATGGATTCAATAATGATTCCTTTAAGTACAGAAATTTTATTTGCCTTACTTTCTTATCTCTTATCTGAATGCATGGATTTTTTTGATAAAGATAAGAAAAAATCTTAATAAAAAGATAGATTACTTAATAGACGATTTATATATCCCTATTATCTAATCTATCTTTATTTGTGTAATCTTTTATATTTAAAATATAGTTTCTTCTATTTCTTTAGTCATCTTTATAGCATCATCAAAAAATTTATCTATATGCACCACTTCATCACTCAATCTTGAATACTCTGCTGCAAATGCCATTACATGACTTTCTATAGCATCTTTTGCTGCTGCTCTTCCTTTTTCTAAGTCTTTATTTAAAACTAATTTAATAAATTCAGTTATGAGATTTCTATCATATTCTTCTACCATATCTTTCTTATTTGATGGATTTATAACTACTTCTTCATTTTTTCCAAATTCTTTAATTCTTATCTCATTTTTATTTAAATCTCCACCAACTTCTCCATGACTAAACATCATCTTTATAGTTCTTCCATTTTCTTTAGTAAATGCACATAAATTAAAAGTAGCAGTTACTCCATTTTCAAATTGTAATATATTTACCATGTTATCTACTACATTATTATCACATCTGTAAACACATCTTCCATATGGACTTGTCTCAAGTATCTTTAAAAGATTCTCTTTTGTAGGATTTATATGCACAGCTCTATTTATATTTCTGTCATTTTCTAGGTAAATTTGTTTTGCAGAATATGGACATTTCTTTTCTACCAAACATTGAAGGCAATTCTGTGCCATTTCTCCCCCAGCATTTTCATTATTAAGATGCTTTAAACTTCCAAATGCAGAGATTTTTTTACATCTACTACCTACCAAATATAATAGAATATCCATATCATGACAACTCTTCGCCAAAATCAAAGGGCTTGTCTCATTACTATTTCTCCAATTCCCTCTAGTAAAACTATGAGCAAAATGCCAATAGCCTATATTCTCATTATATTGTATACTAACTAATTCTCCTAATTTTTTACTTTCTACAATTTCTCTTAATTTATTGTAAAATGGAGAATATCTAAGTACATGACAAATCATAAAAATCTTATCTTTATACTTATCACATAGGTCATTTATATGTACTAATCCATCTAAACTATTAGACATTGGTTTTTCCAATAATATATGATAACCTTTTTGAAGAGCTAAACTTGCTACATCATAATGTCTATCATCATTTGTAGCTATTATGACTGCATCTGCCATTTTATCCTGTTTAAAGAATTCTTCTAGACTTTCAAATACATTTTTGCTATTTAAGTTATACTTCTGTGCAAATAATTCACGTCTTCCTTTTTTTGGCTCTGCTACAGCAACTATCTCACATGTATCAGAATTTTCATAAATATATGGAGCATATGCATATGTACCTCTATTGCCTGCTCCAACCACAGCAACTTTTACTTTTTCCATACTTTAAATTATCCCCTTTATATTATTCTACTACTTTATTATATTCTATTTTTAAATATATTTGGATATTTTTGATAAAAGAAACAGCAGTTATAGTTTTTTACTTTTAACTGCTGTTTTAACTTAATATGCTATTCTTTTTTAGAATCATATTATTTATTTTTAATGTAAATTTTAATACCATTTTTATTTATTTTGCTTGTCAATTTCTTTTTCTAGCTTGTCTAATTTTTTATTGTATAAAAACATATAAAATGCTGCTGAAAAGACTATTACATATCCTACAACACTTAGCATATCTGGATAAACATTAAACAAGAATATACTCAAGATTGCTGAAAATATTATATTACTATAGTCAAATATAGAAATTTCTTTGGCTGGCGCATACTTATATGCTAAAGTTATACCAAATTGACCTAAACTTGCAAATACTCCACCTAGTAATAAATATACAAGTTGCATAAGAGTCATTGGTTCATACACTGCAAAAGCTATTGGTCCTACAGTAACTAATGAAAAAACTGAAAAGAAAAACACAATTGTATAATAATCTTCTCTATCTCCAAGAATTCTTAAACAAGTATATGCCATTGCTGCAAATACAGCTCCTGCAACTCCTCCTAGATATGGAATTACTTCAACACTAAATGTTGGTTTTATTATAAATAAAGCTCCTATAAATGCAATTATAATTGCCCCTATCTGTTTTATGTTTATTTTTTCTTTTAGAATAATTGCACAAAATATAACTACAAGAAAAGGACTCATTTTATTTAGCATATTAGCATCTGAAAGCATCAACTTATCAATTGCATAATAGTTAAATATAACCCCTAAAGTTCCAAAAATTGACCTATATAAAAGAACCTTCATATTTTCTTTTTTACCTGTTAAACTTCCTTTATGTTTTATGATTAGCCAAAACGCTATTATAGCCGATACCAAGTTTCTAAAAAATACTTTTTGAAAACTTGGTAAATCGCCTGCCAGTTTTACAAATGCAGACATCATTGCAAAACCAAGAGCTGATGCTATTATAAACATTATACCTTTTATTCGATTTGATTTGATTGTACTACTCATATTTACCTCTTTTCTATACAAATACATAAACCTATATTTAAAAACCACTTAAAAAACTAAAATTTCTAAATTAAATAATAATTATCTAAATATTCCAATTTATACTATAATTAAAAGTATAAATTATGTCAAGTAACTAATAAATCTTTTCAATTAATAACAATAATAATTATAAGTAAAAAGTTATATCTTTTTATAGATTATTCGCCAAATATATACTATAATTTTATATAGTATAGACTTTTTTTAATTTATTATTTAGATTTTTAGTGGATTTTTTAATTATGGAGGTATTTAAAATATGGAAATAAAAAGATATGAAGGAACTGGAAGAATGAGTAGAGCTGTAGTTCACAACAATACAGTTTATTTATGTGGACAAACTCATGCTGAAGGAGGAGTAGTTGAGCAAACTACTGAAGTTTTAAATAAAATAGAAGATTTATTAAACAAATATGGTTCAGACAAACAACATTTACTATCTGTTACCATTTATTTAAGAGATATGAAGGACTTTGAAGCTATGAACTCTGTATGGGATGCTTGGGTTGAAAAAGGATTTGAACCTGCTAGAGCTTGTGTTGAAGCTAGACTTGCTAGAGAACACTTATTAGTTGAAATGAGCGTTGTTGCTGCTACAAAATAATTGTTTTAAATTTAATAAGCAAATATAATTACTTTAACCTATAAGGAGATATAGTATTGATTAATACTACATCTCCTTATTATTTAATTCATCAATTTAATTGTTTTCTATTGGCAATATCAACCTAGATGGATATTTTCCTCCATGATAAATTGTATTTTTTGCTTTTATATACTCAATACTATTATAACTATCTTCAGTGTTACTATTTTGGAATATAAAGTTTTTCGCACTAGATGTTATATCTAACCTAATTCTATGCCCAGTTTTAAATGTATTTGATATTTTTGAAGTTGTTATTGTAAACTTATAAATTTCTCCTTCTTCCATAAATTCTGACTTGTAAAAACTATTTCTGAATCTAGCACTTAGTATACCATCAGCTAATTTAATTGAGTTTCCATCTAAATCCACATCCATAATTTTTATAACCCAATCAGTATCTTTTGCCGAACTTGATGCAAAAAATTCCAACTTTATATCACCTGTTATAGTAAATTCTTCACTAAAAGCATCTGATGTGTAGCACAACATATCACTTCTTTTCTCCAAATCTTTATAATTATTTGGAACTCCCACTTCATTTTCTGACATATCAATCAACTGTATTGAAGGGTCTTTTGGATTATATATGTAACTATCATAATTTTCTTTTGAACATTCTTCAAAAGATAGTTTTCCATCTCCTAAAGATGTATTAGCATTTCCACCACTTATTAAATAGATACTTTTATCTATTTTATTTGCTATTGGCCAATTATCTGCCATCTTCCATTCATTCGAACCTACTGAATAATACTCTATTGGAGCAGTCTTATCTATATCATTTTCTACTCCTTTTAAGTATTTATCAAACCATAATAGATAGTTATAGTCTACATCATACCTCAATGAATTATCTCCAAAAGGAATATCATTTATATCCCTTATCGTGTTTGAATTATGCATCCATGGACCTAATATAGCCTTTCTCTTTCCTCTTTCATAATTTTTTATTACATCCAAAGCTTCTGTAGTACCCATACCATTATCATCATACCATCCAGATATGACTAATGCAGGCACATTTATTTTATCTTTTTTTAGATGCCAATCCATCCTATCCCAATATTCATCCTTTTCTACTCTTTTTATCCACTCTTCTAAAAATTCTATTCTATATCCAAGTGCTTCAATAGGTATATTTTGTATCGGTCTTATATTTAAAACATCATCCCAGTCATCTCTTAGCATTTTACTTCTATCAACTTTATTTCTTGATACCATAAATGCCCATGCAAGCATTCCAGATACAAAAGCTCCACCTTTTCTTGGTATGTCAATAAAAGGACTACCTGCTGTAACTATACTAATTAAAGCTTTTAGATGTTTGTTTCCTGAAGATGCAGCTGCCCATTGAACATAACCAAGATATGAGGCTCCCATCATTCCAACAACTTCATTTGACCAGTCTTGTGCTACTATCCAATTTATAGTACTATCTCCATCTTCTCTTTCATAAATCATAGGCTCCCACTTACCTTCTGATTCATTTCTTCCCCTGACATCTTGTATTACAAC
The DNA here is from genome assembly GCF_020658275.1 of Clostridioides sp. ES-S-0190-01. Taxonomy (NCBI): domain Bacteria; kingdom Bacillati; phylum Bacillota; class Clostridia; order Peptostreptococcales; family Peptostreptococcaceae; genus Clostridioides; species Clostridioides sp. ES-S-0190-01. Next base: position 92,678 of record NZ_JACVWA010000039.1, read on the forward strand.
AGCATATCCCCTTTGTACATACTTATAATATATTTCTTTGTCATTTTCTTTTCCATATGGAGTTCTCATAAGAATTGTAGGTACTTTTTTAGTAGAGTCTTCAAACTTAGGAAGATATACATCTGTAGAAAGTTTTATTCCATCTTTCATATCAATCATATAATTTCCATCAAATTTTATAGGATATATCGCTTCATTTTTATGTGTTTTATTCCACTCTTTTAATATCGTATAATCCTCATATTCATCCATAATTAGTATAGTACAAGTTTCCCTGGACAAGCATATAAAACCAACTATTTTATTATCCAAAACAATTACATCTAAAGGAAATTTTTTATTTCTTTGAACCCAGATATAGTCATTAAACTTAGAATATGTTTCTCCTAACTCATTTACAACCATACTTTTATCTGTGTTTATTAAGCTATTACTATAAACATTAAAGTTTTCAAATAAGAAGTTTAAATCTATTTTTGTAAGATTTAAATAATATATTCCTTCATCTTTATTCATAGGTTTTATTTCTTCTATTTCATTTGTAAAAGGATTTAATTTTTCAATAAGTAATGTTTCATCAAATACTACATTACCACTATACAAACCAGATATATATAACTTAAACTTTTTCAATAAAATTCACCTCCTAGAGACCAAGAACCATTTTTATTGCATATGCCACCGATATACCTGCATAATTTCCTAATACTCCACCAATTACCCCCATCACTACAGCTACACTTACAAGCGAATTCCATTTTGCTGAAGCGGCTACTAAAGCTGACGTTGGACCATCAGCAATTGCTCCAACTATAGAAAGTATTACATATTGATACTTTATCTTTAACATTCTAGTTACAAATAGATGGAAGACAAATGAAGCAAAGATTATGCTAAAGCAATAAAATGTTATAGTAAAAGTTGAACCTAAAAATTCTTTTATATCTACTGAAAATCCTATTGTACATAAAAAGAATAATGCAACAAACAATCCTAAATCTAAATTCCCCTTTAATTTTTTTACTGGTTTTAATTGAGCAATTATAATTGAAATTGTTGTAACTAAAAGAATTCTTGCTGCACTGCTAAAGCTTGAACTAAAATATCCTGAAAGAATTGTTGCAACCTCTGTAACAACAAAGCCTATAGCCAGCATCCAAGCGATATCTTTTATGCTCCACTCTTTTGATTCCATAAATTCTTCATTCTGGCAATCTTCTAACTCTGATTCTTCTAAATGATATGGCCAAAACTTTTGAAACTTCTTAGAATTTTTTAATATTGCTGGAAGTGCAAACATAAATATTAATGTTGGAACTCCAATTACATAATCAGCTGCATTCGCTGCTGCTAGAGTTTGTCTACTTACATTAAGACCTGTTCCAATAGCTGTAAGATTAGCACTTCCTCCAGTATATGTACCTACAAACATCCCTGCAACTTTCCATCCTTCTGATATTTCACCTGCAAATACCAATCCAAATAAAAACGCCATTATACTTACTGTCAATACTGCCACAAAAATTGCTATTAAAGGCTCTCTTGATAGCTTTGTCATTTCTTTTAAATCAACACTCATCAACATTATAGTCATAGAAACTGGTATAGCATATGTAGAAATAGTTCCATACAATTCTGTACTTACTGGAACTACCTTTAAATTTGAAAGTATTATTCCCATTATGATTATTGTAAGTGCTGGTCCTAGACTCTTAGTTACTTTATATTTTTGTAAGTAAAATCCAAATGCAACCATAGCTGTCATTATTGCAAGTATACTACCTGTACTTGAAAAAAGTGTATTCATATTTAACCCCCTAATTTCATCATAAGTTTACTTCTATTCCTAAACCTGGTTTGTCGATAAGATTCATAATATCTCCATCCATTTCAAATCCTCCAGATATACTTTCTAACTCTTCACAAAACATAAAACTATCAAGGTCAGCTTCTGTTATATTCTTCTTAGATGCTATTAAATTTGCGGCTGCTGTTATACCAATCCTTGTCTCAAGCATACATCCTAACATACAATTAACCCCACTTGCTTCAGCTATATTATTGATTTTTATTGCAGGGTAAATTCCACCAGATTTCATTAACTTGATATTAAATGTATCAACTGCATTTTTCTTTATAGCTTTAATTGCATCTATTGGTGAATGTAATGACTCATCTATCATAATCTTAGTATTACTCTTATTTCTTATGTAAGCAGTTCCATCTAAATCCCAATGTGGAAGTGCTTGTTCAATTGCATCAACTCCAAATTCTTCTAGTTTTTTGATAGTATTTATGCTACTATTTACATTCCAGCCTTGATTTGCATCTATTCTAATTCTTATATTATCTCCAACAGCTTCTCTAATTAATTTTACAGCTTCAATATCTTCTTCAGGTCTTATTCCAGCTTTAAGTTTCAATATTCTAAAACCTTCTCTAACTCTTCCCAGTGCTTCTTCTGCCATTTTCTCTGGTTTATCTATACCTATAGTTACATCTGTTTGAATTTTGTTATCATATCCTCCAAGAACTTTATAAAGAGGTACATTCATAATTTTACCTTTAAGGTCATACAAAGCTATATCAATTGCTGCTTTGGCAGAAGTATTACCTATTATGATTCCATCCATAATTGTATGTATAGTTTCAATATCTAATGGGTCTTTACCTATAAGTTCCTTTTTAAACATGATTAATATAGAAATTACAGTATCTAAAACTTCACCTGTAACTGCTGCAAGAGGAGCAGCTTCTCCAAATCCACAGTAACCTTCATCAGTCTCAATTTTTAAGATTATGCTCTCTCCATATTCAATTGTTCCAAACGAAACTACAACAGGCTTTCTTAATTTGATTCTTAATTTTTCAAATTTAATATCTGTTATTTTCATGTTAACCTCCTCATTTTTTGAAGTAATAATTTAATTTTTTTATTTTTATACTTCAAATTATATTATTACTTCAATGTATCTGTCAATATAATTTACTGAAAATTTAATTTTTTCTAAAATATCCTACAATAATACCTTTAAAATTAATAATCCTATATTAAATTTTTCTGCATTATATTAATTCATCAACAATTTATTTTTATAAGATTTTATTTGCACCCCACTAATTGCTAATTCTTAAAATCTTCCATTCATCTTTCTTGCTACTACTTCTATGTTATGCTATAATTACTTTGTTTTAATCGAATATTTTGTATAAATTTTATTATTTGGAGGTTCTTATGCTAGGGGAAAAGATGAGAAATATAAGAAAAAACAAGAAAAAAACACTAAGTGATGTTTCCAAATTGACAGACTTATCTATAAGTTATATATCTCAAATCGAAAGAGATGCTATTGAACCATCCCTGTCTTCATTAAGAAAAATCGCTGAAGTTTTAGATACTCCTTTATATATGTTTATGGATGATAATAACACGGATGATTTAGTCACCAGAAAAGAAGATAGAGTTATGATGAAGTTTCCAAAAAGTGAAATGTTTTATGAGATAGTATCTCCAATGCCAACAGCTGATTTTGCACCTTCAATCTTATTTTTAGAATTTGAACTTAAACCAGAAAGTGAAGATACTAAAGACTATATCTCTCATGCATCAGAAGAAGTGGTTGTATTGACAAGTGGTATAGTTGATATTTGTATAGGTGAAAATATAGTAAGATTAAATCCTGGAGATTCAACATTTATAAAAGCTAATACTCCTCATAAAATTATCAATCCAAGTAAAGATAAACCAGCTCGTGGATATGGTGTTATATCACCTCCCATTTGGCCAATAAAGTCCAAGTAAATATCTACAATACAATTGTTTAATATGTAAAATGTTTTAATACATAAAACCAAAACGTAAGCTCTTTTAAAATTAATGTATTTACTCAAATAAAAATAGCTATTTGACTAATTCAAACCATTTTAATAATGGCAAATAGTAAATAGCTATTTCTAAATTGTACTTTAAATTGTAACAAAAATTAATATTAATTAAATTTAAATTAAACCGCTATATCGTTTAATACTTTGGCTTTAACAACTCTTATATTTTTCATACTTTTATATATATCTTGAATCTTATCTTCTTGTTCTTTCAATAATCTATGAGCTTCATATATATCTACAAACTCAAACTTTACTACATCATTTGGCTTTGCTTGTGCTAACTTACACAAATCTACACTTATAACATTTCCTATTTTAGTATAACCACCACTAGTTTGTCTATCTGATAACATTATGATAGGTTTCCCGTGTCCAGGTACTTGTATAGCTCCATAAGAAATACCATCAGATATAATATCTGCTCCATTAATATGCTTTATACTATCTCCTTCTAATCTACAACCCATTCTATCTATTTCATTTGTAACTTTATATTCATTTAATAGAAATTTTTCTACTTCCTCTTTAGAAAAAGCATCAAATTGAGGTCCTTTTACAATTCTTAGTACTATTTCTGAACTATAATTTGGAATGTATTTTGAATTTAATTTTTTGTTTATTGTAAAATCTTTTTCTTGAGCAAAAGTATTTATATAATCACCTTTTTTAAGTGCTCTACCTTCAAATCCACCAATCTTAGCTCTTGTATAAGTTGATTTACTTCCCATTGCAAGTGGAACATCTATTCCACCAGCTATTGATACATATGCCCTAGCCCCTGAGTTTACACCTCTAAATGATAATATGTCACCAGGATTTATTTGATATGACCTCCAATTTTGAATCTCTTTTCCATTTATTCTAGCTCCTAAATCTCCACCAGTTACTGCTATTTGTGTATATTCATCAAAGGTAATTGTAGGACCTAACATTAGAACCTCCAAAGAAGCTTCATCTTCAGAGTTTCCAACTAATATATTTCCCACTCTATGTGCATATTCGTCCATTGCTCCACACCCAGATACACCATATTGTCCATATCCAACTCTACCTCTGTCTTGTATTAATGTTTGGAAACCTCCTAATTCTACTTTAAATCCCATATATACCACTCCCTGTATTATCACTATTTTTAAACACTTAAATTATTTTTTTCAATTTCTATAAATTCATCTAAAGTTATTGGAACAAACTTTATAAAATCTCCAGCTCGAAGTAAAATTTGTTCTTCTCTATTTTCGTCATATAGTTTTAAAGGTGTTCTACCAATTATTTGCCATCCACCAGGGCTATCTATAGGATATACACCTGTCTGAGAACCAGCTATTCCCACACTTCCACCATAAATTTTAGTTCTTGGTACTTCTAATCTAGGTGTAGCTATTCTTTCATCCATTCCACCTAAATATGGAAATCCAGGAGTAAATCCCAACATATATATTAAATACTCTCTGCCTGTGTGTATATTTATGACTTCATCTACAGTCAGATTATTGTAACTTGCGACAGTTTCAATATCTATACCAAATACCTTATCATAACATACTGGAATTTCATGTATTTTAGGTTTTGGCAACTCTATACTTTCTAAATTATTTTCTATTTTTTTTAAGCTCTCAATTAAACTATCAAAATCTATTTTCAAGGGATTGTAGCTTATCATAAGTGACCTATATGTTGGCACCATTTCTGTAACAATACCTTTGAGATTTGATATTTCTATCGCTCTCATAAACGAAATTACTTTTTTATTTATATCTTCCGATATTTCATTTCCAAATTCAGCAACTACTGCTTTGTCTCCTGATAGCAAGTATCTAGTTTCCATAAATGTCACCTCTTTTAAATTAAGCAAATAAAGTACTCAGGCTACTAAGAGAAGTTATCCCTGCATAAGCAGATATTAAAACTACTATTAATCCAAATATCAAAAGCCATGTAGGATGTTTATAATCACCAACAATATCTTTTCTCTTAGATGCTATAAGCATTATTCCTAAAGTTATTGGAAGTATTAAACCATTTAAAGCTCCTGCTAAAATTAATAAAGTTGCTGGCTTTCCTATAAATGCCATTATAAGTGTTGATATAGCTATAAATGCTATTATAAAATACTTTTCATTTTTTGCTATGAAAGGATTTAGCGTCTTTAAGAAAGAAACTGATGTATAAGCAGCTCCTATAACTGATGTAATTGCAGCAGACCATAATACAAGCCCAAAGAATTTATATCCTATCGCTCCTGCACTAAATTTAAAAGCTGAAGCTGCTGGATTTTCTGGGTCAAGTTGAATCCCTTTTGAAACCACTGCTAATATTGCTAAAAATAAAAGTACCCTCATCATAGTTGCAACTAATATCCCTAAAAGAGATGATTTAGTTATTTCTTTTATATTTTCTTCACCTGTTATTCCACCATCTATTAATCTATGTCCTCCAGCGAATGTTATATATCCTCCAACACTTCCTCCAAGTAGAGTTATTATTGGAAATATCAGTGTCTTTGGATTTTCTGGTTTTACCATTCTATAAACTGCTTCTCCAACAGGAGGATGATTTGATATTGCTACATATCCAACTATAATTATCATACCTAATGCTAAAAACTTAGTTATCTTATCTACTAAAGAATTTGAATTTTTTGACATAAATACAAATATTGCTATTAATCCACTTAATACAGTTCCTAATGTCATATTCATATTAAACATTACATTCATACCAAGTGCAGCTCCACCAACATTTCCTATATTAAAAGCTAATCCACCAAGGCCTACTAAAAAGGCTACTAGGTAACCTAAGCCAGGTACTATTTTATTTGCTATATCTTGACCTCTAAGACCTGATACACCAATTACTCTCCATACATTCACTTGAGCTCCTATAAAAAGGATAGTTGTAATTAGTACTACAAATGAAAAACTTGGCCCAAAATCTTGAGTAAACTGTGCTGTCTGAGTTAAAAATCCTGGCCCAATTGCTGATGTTGCCATTATAAATGCGGCCCCTATAAGTGCCCCAACGTCTTTTTTACCTTTTTCGTTATCTGTAATATTTTTTGTACTCATATTTTATTTCCCCCTCATATTATCAGTCTTACAATGTGTCCTCTGATGAACAAACTTCCATATTTTCTAATGGACAAACTTCTATACTTTCTAATTCAAAACGTTTTCTTATTTCTTTAACAAACTCTATTGCTTTTGGATTGTCTCCATGCACACATATAGAGTCCGCTTTAATATGTATAATTTCGCCAGTTATAGTTTCCACTGTTCCTTCTTTTACCATCTTAACAACTCTATCTATTGCAGTTTTTGTATCATGTATAACGGCTCCCTCTACATTTCTTGGAACCAAAAATCCGTTGCTATCATAGGCTCTATCTGCAAATACTTCATTTGCAAACTTAAGTCCAACCTCTTTAGCTGAATTTATCATTTCACTATTATATAACCCTAACAATGTAATATCTTTATTAACTTCATATATAGCTTCACAAATCGCCATAGCTAAATTTTTATCTTTTGCAGCCATATTATATAAAGCTCCATGTGGCTTTACATGCTGTATATTACATTCATTTGAAGTTGCAAATGCCATTAATGCTCCTAATTGATACTTTGTATAATCTTTAGCTTCTTGTTTTGTTATTTTCATCTCACGTCTTCCAAATCCTATTAAATCTAAAAACCCTGGATGTGCTCCTATTTTAACTCCATTTTCTTTAGCGAGTTTTACTGTTTTATCCATATGGCTAGGATCTCCTGCATGAAATCCACAGGCTATATTAGCTGATGAAATATATTTTAAGACTTCTTCATCTAAACCAATCTTATATGTTCCAAAACTTTCTCCTAAATCGCTATTTAAATCTACTTTATACAATTTATGACCCCCCTTGCTAACATTTTGATAGAATAAGTAGTTTTAATTTTTAAATTTTGTTTATTATATATATTGCATGAAATATTTTATTACTTGTATGCAATCTATTTTTTCAACTATTTTAATACATTTAATTAATATAATTTTACCATTTAAGGAATTTTTTTGCAATTAATTTAAATCGACATTCATTTGTACTTCTTTTTCAAAAACATTTTTCCCATTTTTTAGTTAATAATTAATTATTTATAGATGAATTATAGCTTTTAACTTTCATTTTTAAAGCATTTTTCAATTTTAATAACTTTGTATGCAAGACAGAAGTGTTTTTTTTCATTCATTTGTTTATTTCATCTATATAATTATCTATTTTTGTCCATAGAATGTCTTTACATTCCCTTAAATACTTCATTTCATACTTTGAATGGAAAAATTTAAATATGTATACTAAATGCATGTTAAAATATTATTTTAAAAAGACGACAATATTTGTACATAATGTAGACATATAAATTTATAAATTATACAATAGTATTATTAAGATTATATATTTTTTAACATAAATTTTATATTGGAGGAAAAACAATGGAAAAAAACTATACTATGCCGATATACCAAAAGATAGCTTTGGATATTGCAAATAAAATATATACAGGTGAAATACAGGAAGATTCAGTATTGTTTGGACGCTCTGTTTTGGCTGGTAAATACAATGTATCACCAGAAACTATAAGAAGAGCTGTTAAAATTTTAGAAGATATTGGCGTTGTTAAAAGCATAAAAGGTAAAGGTGTTATTGTACTATCACCAGACAAAGCTTCTTCTTTTATAAAAAAATATAGAGACATTACAAATATATCATCATATAAATCAACACTTTACAATTTAATAGATACTAAATCAAATCTAGAAAATGAAATCTTAGATACTATAAATAAAATTATAGATTATTCTAATAGACTAGAAATAATAAACCCCTTAGTGCCCGTTCAGTTCACAATAAATTCTAATTGTAAGTACATTGGCCAAACAGCTGCACAAACTAAGTTTTGGCAAAATACAGGCGCTACAATTGTTGCAATCAAAAGAGGTGAGGAACTTATAATCTCTCCTGGTCCATATATTGAATTTTTAGAGGGAGATATTCTTTTGGTTGTTGGAGACCAGCATATTTATAATTCTATACCAATGTTTTTATACGAAAATGAAAAATAGATTATACTATTTGGTTACAACTATGCAGAAATATAAATTTGAGAATAAAAAAGTAAAAATAAAAAAGTAGAGCTTTACAAAGCCCTACTTTTAAGTTTAAACACATCTAACCTTTAAATTTCTGACTCATCTTCTTTTTCCCAACTTAAAGCTCTTGATACAGCTTTCTTCCAACCTTTATATAATCGACATCTCTTCTCTTCACTCATATTTGGATTAAACTCTTTTTCGACTGACCATTTTGATGTAATTTCATTTCTTCCAATATAGAATCCTACACACAATCCTGCTAAATAAGCAGCTCCCAAAGCTGTAGTTTCTACTATTTTAGGCCTATCTATATCTACATTTAGTATATCTGACTGGAATTGCATTAAGAAATTATTATTACTGGCTCCTCCATCAACCTTTAATGACTTTAATTTTAATTTTGAATCATGTTGCATTGCTTCTAATACATCTTTTGTTTGGTATGCAATTGATTCCAATGTCGCTCTAATTATATGCTCTTTTTTTGCACCTCTTGTAAGACCCAATATTGAACCTCTAGCATACATATCCCAATATGGAGCACCAAGACCTGTAAATGCAGGTACTACATACACACCATTAGTATCTTCTACTCTATTTGCATAAAATTCACTGTCGCTTGCAGATTCAATCATTTTAAGTTCATCTCTAAGCCATTGGATAGATGCTCCACCAATAAATATACTTCCTTCTAATGCATAAGTTACTTTTCCATCAACACCCCAAGCAATCGTTGTAAGCAAACCATGTTTAGATTTAACTATATTGCTACCCGTGTTCATAAGTAAGAAGCAACCTGTTCCATAAGTATTCTTTGCAGTACCTTCTTCAATACAATGTTGACCAAATAAGGCTGCTTGCTGGTCTCCTGCACATCCAGCAATAGGTATTTTAGCCCCTGATAACATACGCTCATCTGTATGCCCATAGACATAGCTAGAAGGTTTTACTACTGGCAACATACTTATTGGTATATCTAATTCTCGTAATATATCTTTATCCCATTCTAAGTTATTTATATTGTACATCATTGTTCTAGATGCATTTGAATAATCTGTTATATGTACTTTCCCACGTGTTAAGTTCCATATTAACCATGTATCGATAGTACCAAATAACAATTCGCCTTGTTCTGCTTTTTCTCTAGCACCTTCTACATTATCTAGTATCCACTTTATCTTTGTTGCTGAAAAATATGCATCTATCAAAAGACCAGTTTTTTCCTTTATTGATTCCTCTAATCCTTTACTTTTGAGTACATCACAGATTTCTGATGTTCTTCTACATTGCCATACTATCGCGTTATAAATCGGTTTCCCAGTATACCTACTCCAAACAATGGTCGTCTCTCTTTGATTAGTTATACCTATTGAAGCAATTTCTTCTGGTCTTATACCTGCTGTTTCTATTACCTCTCTCATTACCCCACTTTGTGAACCCCATATTTCCATAGGGTCATGTTCTACCCAGCCAGCTTTTGGATAAATCTGTTTAAATTCCTTTTGCGCAATTTTTACTATTTCGCCTTTTTTATTAAATAATATAGCTCTTGAACTAGTTGTCCCTTGGTCTAGTGCCATTACATATTTCTTTTCCATTATTTTATTCTCCTTATCATATAATAATATTATTAACTTATTAAAAAGAAAAATCTAATATTACATAATTTTAGTACATATTACTGCTTAAATATAAAAAATATAAATCTAATTAGATTAAATACTTATATAATAAGGCATCTATTTTACGCCATATCTATATATTAATATTATACATTATAGCTTGCATATTGATTAATAAATTTTAAAGGTTTATAATAAACAGTGTTCATAATAATTTTAATGAAAGAGGTGGTCATATGCCTAAGATTTTAGAAAATGTAAAGGAAGATATACTAAAAGTGTCTCGAGATATGATTTTGGAAGAAGATTACTCAAATATTAGCATAAGAAAAATAGCCCAAAGGTGTGGTATAAGTGCAGGTACAGTGTATAATTACTTCAAATCAAAACAAGAAATAATAGAATATATTATAAAATCAGAATGGGATTTATTGATAAGGCGAATTGAATACTCTAATAAAAATAGTAATAATTACATTGAAAAACTAAATATTATCTTTACAGAAATAAGAAATTTTATAAACAAAGTTCATAATATTCAATATGACGATTTTTTAGATACTTTTGAAATGAAAAGATTTATCGAAATGAAAAAACAAAAAAATGATTTTCATGAGCAACTTTCAAATAAAGTATATGAAGCTTTACAACAAGAAGATTTCTTTAATAATGATAAATTAGTATGTAATATCATAATCAAAATGTTTTTTTCATACTCAACCTATCTTCATATAGAATTTGAAGATTTAAATCCGTATATTGAAAAATTAATACATTAAGGTGGTGTTTACCTTGAATTCTAATACTAGTGTTCAAAGCAAAGATAATAATCCAAAGTTATTTTTAGTACTCACTCTTTATCTTTTAGGTATATTTATGGGAGCTATTGATACTGGAATAGTATCACCAGCAAGAACAATTATACAAAATAGCCTAGGTGTAAATGAAAAAACAGGAATTTGGATGATTACTATATATACACTAACATATGCATCTGTAATCCCTATTTCTGGTAAATTAGCAGACAAAATAGGAAGAAAATATGTATATTTAGTTAGTATATTTCTATTTGGTAGTGGCTCATTAATCTGTGGATTATCATCATTATTTTCCAACTTTTACATTTTACTAATTGGCCGTGTTATACAAGCTATTGGTGGAGGCGGAATTATGCCAATTGCTACAGCAGAATTTGGAACCACTTTCCCAGAAAACAAAAGAGGTATGGCTTTAGGTTTAGTTGGAGCAACTTATGGTATAGCAAATATTTTAGGTTCAAGTATAGGTAGTACAATACTAAGTATATTTGGAACTCAAAATTGGAAGTGGTTGTTTTTTGTTAACCTTCCAATATGCTTGGTTATAATTATTGGAGGAATACTATGTATTAAAAATAATAAGTCTACATCTACAGAGAAAATTGATAAATTAGGAACATTAATGTTGATATGTATAATAGTATCTTTGTTATATGGTCTTATGAATATAGACTTTTTTAATTTTAAAAATTCTCTACAAGATACATCAGTTTATCCTTATTTATTGACATTTATAATACTTATACCTATTTTTATATTTGTTGAAAATAAAGCTAAAGACCCTATTTTGAATTTCGAATATTTTTTGAATCCAAGAATACTAATAGTACTCATTTTGTCTTTAATTGTTGGTATTGGAATGATGGGTATGGTATTTGTTCCACAATATGCTGAAAATGCATTAAAAATAAATGCTGGTTCTGGTGGATATTTTGTTGCTATATTAGGATTATTTGCAGGTATTGCCGCTCCTTTGAGCGGAAAACTTATTGATAAGTTTGGCGCAAAAAAGATACTGTTACTTGGATTTTCAGTATCTATGATAGGCTCTCTTTATCTGATTTTAATTGCACTAAAAACCAATACAGTATTTAGTGTATGTGTAAGTCTTATATTTATGGGATTAGGAATGGGATTTACTATGGGAACACCTTTAAATTACATGATGCTTTCAAATACAAAAATAGAAGAATCTAATTCTGCACTTGCAACACTGTCTCTGATACGTTCAATTGGAACTTCAATTTCACCTGCAATAATGATTGGATTTATAGCACATGCAGGATTATCTGTACAGGATAATATTATGGATATAGTTGGTAAACCATCAACACCTAAAATAGTTCAACTTAAAGAACTTGAAACTATGATAGATGATTTAAAGTCAGACCCAGAAATGGCTAAGAATTTGAAAAATATTTCTATACCAAACATGAACGATTCATCAAGTATTAATATGGATATGACAGATGGCAAACTCCCAAAATACTTACTAGACAAAGTTCAATCAGCAGATACAACCAATATTACCAGCATCACAAAAGAAATATCAACAACAATGTTTGATGAAAAAGTTCCTTCTGTAATTACGAAAATAGAATTAAATGTCCAAAAAGGAATAGATGGTACTCAAAGTGGAATAAATGGTATTGAAGAAGGTGAAAACAAACTAAACAGTGGCATAAAAGGAATTCAAACTGGTATTGACAATATGATAAAAGCTAGAACTGGTATTAATCAAGGAATAGCTGGAATAAAAAAAGGTATCGCTGGCACTGATAAAGGCATAAAAGGTATGGAACAAGGTATAAAAAAACAAGATAAAGCTATAAATGAAATGACACTTGCTTATAATAAAATACCTACAATACCACAAGGTACTACTCCTTCTGATAACGAAAATTCATCAAATAATCAAGAGCAAAATAACACTAGTAATTCTGACTCAAACAGTAATAAAAATGATTCTACAGAAAATAAAAATAACAATTCTAGTGAGAATAAACCAAATTTAAATGAAAAAAAAGAAGCTCTAAATTCTCAAATACAACAACTAAAAAAAGCAAGAGCTGAGTTAAACACCAAATTGCAAAAAACTAAATCTCAAAGAAAAGAATTAAGTAAAAAACTTAAAAACATGGAATCTCAAAAGAAAGAACTTCAGAGAAAATTAAATGATTCCATAAATAAAAAACAAGACATGGAAAAAGGTTTTGACACAATGGAACAACAGAAAAAATCGCTTCAATTAGTTCTAGCAAAAACACAGGAATTAAAAGATGAAATACCAAAAGCTTTTAATAAGTCAAAACTAGATTATATAAATTCTATAGAAAACAATAAAACAAAAATAGAAAATACACTACAATCTACTCTAAATTTAGGATTTAGACAGATGTATATAACAGTTTTTTGTGTAAATTTACTTGCATTCATAGTATTGTTATTCTATAAAGAAAACAAAACTAGATAAACAAATCCAATAGTATTATATTGTAAGCCTATATTATATTTTAAACATTTGAAATTCTTTATCTTTAACTAATATAAACTACAGTATAATACTATTCTCTTTCTAATATCTATCCTTAATATAATTTATATATATTCTTCATTATTAGAAAATTATATTTTCATACCCAAGTATACTTTAAAAGTAATCTATAAAATATATTATTGAAACTATTTTATTTTCAATATCTACTTTTGTCTATTAAAAGATATCTATAAATCAAAATAAACCATATATTTTCAATTATAATATGTTAAAATCATAGTATGAGTATATTAATTTAAGCAAAATGTCATCCAGACTTTATTTTAGTAATTTTATAGAAGAAAAGGAATATACCTCGATTTTTAATGTCATTTGGACTTCATTTATAAAAAGAAAGGAGTGTGTTTCATGGATACTTTAGGAAAAAGAATTGCTTATTTGAGAAACTCCAGAAAACTTACCCAGCGTAAACTTATGGATATTTTAAAATTTGAAAACTTAGGTAAGTTTGAAACTGGAGGTAGAAAGCCTAATTGCGATATATTAATGTCAATAGCTGATTATTTTGATGTTAGCACTGACTGGCTTCTATATGGAAAAGAAAAAGTAAACTCCAATAATAGTGTTAAAGAAAATAGGGAAGATTATTTGTATAATCTACATGTAACTGATGATGAAATGATGGTATTAAACCTCTATAGGCAATTGAATGAACGTGATAAAATAAAAATAGAAGGAATGCTAGAGTTTAAGATATCTGAATATAAAGAATTAGAAAAACATTCTCCTACTGAGGATAACGATAAACCAGTTTAAACATACATAATTTGATACGAATTTACATCATTTGTAGAGATTCTTTTTTTGTGATAAATTGGCAACTAAAATATGGATATTAAATTGCTCAAATAAACTATGATTTAATTACAAATACATTTATTGTAGTTGAATTAACATATCCATATTTTAGTTTATATGTTTTTTATATGTTTTTAAAAATATTCTATATCACTATGTAATTCTTTCTATCTCTAATTAATATATTACTTACGTCTTTAATTCTTCCAACATCTTTTTATATACAATTGTACATCCTTCGTAATTTTCCTCTTTAAGAAGGATTGAGCATGAAGTAGAATATTTAGTTAAAATATCCAATTTTTCCATGTTTAAACTTCGTACACCATTGAGAGCTGTAATAAAATCATCAATTGCTCTACAGCACTCTATTACTCCATCTGAATCTAATTTACACATAAGAATATGTCCCTTCTTCATATATTAGTTATTAATATTAATCTTCTTCTGAGTATTCTATATTAAGCAATTGATAAATTGATGATTTATATTTTTTTCCTGTCCTTCTGCCATTTAAAATAGCTGACAAATAGTTTTCATTAACACCGACTTTTTTTGCTAATTCCCTTTGAGTCATGTTTAATTCAATAAGCCTTTGCTTGACCTGTATTCCCAAAAAAGGTATCCATTTTTTTCGAGTATCCATTTAATCAAGTTCCCTTTCTAAATAATTTATATTTATTTTTATTATTAAACTTATACACCTCCCTCTGTTTAGTATATTTTTTAAATATGTACAAATATTAAGTACATGAATTTATTTAATACTAAATAAGATTTTTTGATTACTTTGTGCTAAAATTAGGATGTAATTTCGTATCATTAAATTAATTATAAAGTCATTTTGACCTTAAGTCAATATTTTTTATGTCATTTTGACCTTAAATTTGCAACTATCTATATTTTAAAAAGTCTTTCTGACATTAATTGAATGGAGAGTGTTTATGGATACTTTAGGAGAAAGAATTGTTTATTTAAGAAAAACAAAGAACCTTAAGCAATATGAATTAGAAGAAATGTTAAACTGTGATAATTTGAGTAAATTTGAAAGAAATATTAGAAAACCAAATTATGAGATATTAAAATCCATAGCTGATATATTTAATGTTTCTGTAGACTGGCTATTAAATGGAGATAATATATCACAAGAATCAAATTTAATTTGCGATTCCTCACCAAACTATCCATTTAATAGCATCAGTTCTAATGAAATAAAACTTTTAAAAAATTTTAGAAAACTAAGTGATTATGATAGAGCAAAAATAGAAGGTATGATTGAATTAAAACTTCATGAATATGAAAAAGAGAAAGATTTTGAAAAAACTGAGTATGATAAAAATAGAGATAAAAAATAGATAAATAATTTTTATGTTGCTTTTGATACGATTTTACATCATTTCTTTGCTCTAATATTTTTATTTCATTTATTTTCTTTTTTATAGTTTTATGATAAAATAATTAGTATATTTTGCTTTACTTGAATGTAATTATTTATACAAAAGTCAAACATAATATAAATGTAGTAAATTTTTAGTTTCAAGTAATCTCTCATTATTATAACTAAATATTTATTAAAATTAGGAGGATAAAATGGGCTTAAAAGACAAATTCGCGCAATCATTTGCTAGATCAAAAACTATGAGTGGCCCTGAGAAAAAGGCTAATGAAATAATGGGTAAATTACTTCTTAAGAAGGCTATATTACCTATCGTTTTAATGTTCGTGATAATAATCGCTGGAGCTATGCTGAAAATCAATTCTTGGGTTACACTTGGCATAAATTTAGTTATTGCTGTTGGTGCTTTCTTCTACATAAGAAATTCTAGTAAAAAGTATCAAAACTTTAAACCTTATGTTGGCAATTTGATTAGTTTAGAGAAAAAAGGTAAAAAAGAGTATGTTGCTATTATAAAACAAGGTAAACTACCAGTTAAATTACAAATTGCTTATGGTGGTGAAGACCTTGAACATATTAAGAAAAATCAAATGGTTCAAATAAGTTATAATCCAGATGCTAAGATAGCTATTTTAGTTAACAGACAATAATTTAATAAAAAAAGAGGTAGCATTATGCTACCTCTTTATATTTTGTTAATTATATTATTTTTAATATTTGATTTATTTTTATTTTTAAATTCTAATTTGTTCAGTTTTATTTAGTTTTTCATTAATCCGATTAATTAGAAATTAATAATTTTCATATATAATATGTTCATTTTTTATTTATTTTGAATATAATTTAAATATATTTTAGTACAATTTCAAAAATATCTTTTCTATCTTTCCCAATGAATTCAATATACTTATTAGCATCTTTATTTATTACTTTAAAGGCTTTCCCTCCTATTGAAAATATATTATTTGCTATTTCATTTCTATAATCTTATTAATATAAAAGTACATTATGATTGCAATTGCTTTATACACTTCGCCATAACATAATAGTGTGTATTCAAATATATCTTGTGAAAAATCTTCTTTTATGCTTTTATTTAAATTTCCTTCTGCTATTAATTTTACAACTATATATTTGCTTCTAATATAATAATCAGTATCTACCTTACTATCTACAAAGCAAGCTTCAATTAGTATTACTGGTGCTCTAGTATGATTAAGCCAGTATAGATCTCTTGTGTTATTTTTGGGGTCTCTATTTTTAAAAACTGTTGAAAGTTTTGAGTTGACTTTTTCTTCACATATGTTCCCATCATTTGTCTTATATATTATTTCTGTTCTCATAGGATTTAGAGTTGTTTTGTTTGCATTAAAGTAGATTTAAACTGCTAGATCTATATCTTGTTTGTTGCCTATCTGACATTGTTCTGATAAATAATTATCTGATTTATTAGTTTTATCAGTATATGTTGTTACTCCTCCTAGTTTTAGCCATTTTATTATCAGGTCTGGATTCTATTTTCTTTTCCTTCATATATATCCAACTGCTCCTATGCCTTTCCCAACAATGTATGTCCTGGTACTACTATTACTTTCATGTTACTTATCACCATCCTTAAATTGTTTGTATGTTTGGTTTAAGCCTATTGAAATTCCCCAGCAAATAACTCCTTGCAATATTGCATTGGGACTTAATCCTAATATCCATATTGAAAAAAATATTCCAAGTAGCAATAACACAACTGGAATATATTTGTTATTTAATTGTTTATATTTTTTACAACATTCTCCTATAATATAAAGAGCAGCTACTAAAATTAGTAACTGCTCTGGTATAAAATTCATTAAATTATTCATGTATTTTCCTCACATTAAAATAATTTTACTTGAATTGCAAATATAAAGAACCCTACTAGAGTTGTAATCATTGTTCCAATTAGCCATTTTAACATACTTGTAAGTGAGTTGAGATTTTCACACAATGCTTTTAACTCTGCTTTAGATTCTATATTTGCTACTTTTAACTCGTCTATTTCATCATTATGTTTATTTATTGTTACTTCATGTCGTTTCAAATTCTCTTTGAAAAGTTCTTCATTCATGAAAACCTCCTAATTAATTGAAATAAAAAAGAATTAAATTAAAATAAACCTAATTCTTCAATTTTTAAATCAATTAACTTTAATATAATTTTATATTATTCTATACTGTTAGTATAATAAGTACAAATAGATAGAGAAATAGTTTTTATTACAAAATAAATAAGAAATAAAACTACAATTGTACATAAAGCCATATAGAAAACTATTTCTATACTTTTATTTTCAAATAAAGTTTCTAATCTTTTATTGATTAGCATAATCCCAAAAACAACAACTTCAATTGGCAAAATTTTGAGATAATACTATCAAATATATTTGCTGATAATATGTTTTCTCTTGACATAATTTTTAGTTCATATTTAAGTCTTATAATTTTCAAATGAAGTATCTTTTCTTCGTTTGTATTTATACTACTTAATCCGTCCTCTATAAGTTTAAACTCTTCCTTTATCTTTTCTACCCTATTATCTTCTAATTTTACAACTCATTAGGATATAAATTCTTAATCATCTTCAAAATATACTTAACTATATTCCTAATACTATTGGCCATATTCTGAATTATATTCATAGTATAATTTCTTCTTAACATTTTTATGAATCTTAAGAAAATACTACAATATAAAAGTTTTAAAATCAATAAAATTTCTGCACTATATAGAATAAATCTATTGTTTTTCTTATCTGTCATTTTTTATATATTATAATCGCTCATTTGATACTGTTTTTTGTATTAAAAAAGGAACATTCCCTATACTGTAGGTTCTGCTCCTTCTACTACTCCACTTTCTCTAATTATATAATCCTCTACTGCTTTTCTGTACTCTGTGTTAGTTACATCATCCAGTTCAAAAGGTCTATTTTTTAAAGGATTCAGTCCTTCATTTAGTATTCTCTCTGCCAATATTTTTACAACAACATTATTTATATTCATTATAAAATTCCTCCTACTTTTTCATTTTCATTTAATAAAATTTGATTTTCTAACTCTTGTATTCTCTTTTCTTCATCACTCATGAATACTGGTATTTCTTCTAAGATAGGTTGTTTAGTTTCTATATTTATACCTGTAACTCTATTTTTAGTATAATCTATACTTCCATATGGAACATCAATCCAATGTAATTCAGTTATTGTATCATGTTCTAATACATCTCCTGTTGCTTCTCCTATCTGTAGAAGTATTTTTCCAGTTTGGTCATAAATTATTCTATTTGCTCTATTCATTATTATCACCTCTATTAAGTATTCATAAATTTAACAGCACGCCAAGTATAAGTAAAACTTCCACTATCACCTGGTAAATAAGCAGGAACCTGAACGCCATTAGCATTAAACCATACATCTCCTTCATTATTGTTATAAATAAAACCATCACCAGTATATTTATCGCTACCACTTGAGTGACTATAAATTAATACAGCAACAAAATCTTGTTTACCACTTGTAGTAAAACCACAACAAGCAAATGTAAGATATTTATAGTCAACTCTATAATTACTGTCATAGTATTCGCAGTCAGATACAAAAATATTAGGTTTAAAAGCTAAATTATTAATTTTGAGCCATCCACCAAACTTAGAAGTTGTAGACCTTTTATAGTTATAAGCAATTTTAGTTCCGTCGTTTCTTTGTGCAACAGAAGTACCACCTGCTACTTTAAATTGAGAATTTAACTGTGTTATAGTGTTATTAGCTTGTGTTAATTGGTTCATCAAATCTTGTACGCTAGCGTCTGACGAACTAAATGCTGTTCCAATCATTTCTCCTATTTCTACTAGTGTATTATTTAATGTAGCATTTACATTTTTTAATGCTAATTTATTAATAATATGTGTTTTTCCATTTATAAAACTATCTTTTATTATTGATACAGTATTTGCTATATCCTCAAGTGAATCGTCAGTTTGTGGCGGTTGTACTCCATTTGACACACTTACTAACCTTTCATTTGCTCCATTTGCATCTGTTGCTTTTATCTTAATTGTGTGTATTGAATTAGCTTCTAATGTATAGTTAAATGTTTTTTCTAGATATAAGTCTGATGTTATAGTTTCTTTTAAGGTATCATCTAAAAATAGCTCTATCTTATTTAAGTTATTGTCTAAGTCTGATACTATGAATTTTACTTGTGTACTATTAAATTCATTTATTACTATTTGAGGTAAATTATTACTCCTAGTAAATGTATATGTTCTCGTTGCACTTGCTCCATTATTATCTGTGGCAACAATGCTTATTATATTACTAGAACCTATTCCAAGTGCTAATATTTTTGCATCTGTTAGCACAATTTCTTTTTCTCTATTTTTTTCTATATTTGTGATATTTTCTAAAATAGTAGAATTAAGTTTAGTAACAACATTTACAGTATCTCTGTAATCTAAGTCATTTACTGTGTACTTTAAAGTAAATCCTTTACTTTTATTCCCTATATTTTCATTTGTACCACTTATTGTTGGTGTGCTATTAGACTTTATAAATGTATAGTTTCTATAAATAGCAGATACTCCATAGCCACCTGTAACTTCTATTTTAATCTTATTGGTAGAGTTTAATTGAAGTGACAAGACAAGTGAGTCAGGCACATTTATAGTGTATTGAGTGTCTTTTACTGCTTGCTTTGTATCAAATAAAACATCATTTAGATATACTTTTACTGTGTATGTGTAACTATCTTCATTTGTTATTGTATAGTTTATACCAAATCCTCTACTCTTAGAGCCCAGCGAACCATCTGTTCCACTTATGCTTGGTGTTGTAGATTTGTATTGACAATCAAAGTAACAATCTTCATAATATCTAGTCCATTCACTCGAATTTTGTGGTGAAAAAAAATAACTATAGGTTAATTTGTAACGATTGCCTGGATATGCGTCAAAACTTCCACTTCTATCCCAACCAACAGTATTACCATCAGGCAATGTACAATTCATCATATCATATGCACCATTGGAATCGGCGACCTTATTTTTATCGCAATAGTCCCATGGTTTTATAGCAATTTTAGTAGCAGGTTTTTGTACTGTTATAAGTGAAGGCACATATAATCTTGGAAAATGAACTCCCATACATATCACTTCCTTTCTTTTTTTATATAGGTAGCATTTCTTTTAAACTGTTTATTAAACTTACTCTAGTTGTATTCACACTAGTACTTAACTCATCTATTGCCTCTTGCACATTTGTAGCATTAAGTTTACTTGTGGTATTATTATAACTTGTTTTATCTGCTGTTGTTTCTATACTATCTACACTAGTCTTTACCTCATTTATTGCACTAACTATATTTGTTTTATCTGTTGTTTCAAGTAGTGTTGTATCTCCTATTTTTCCATTTAAATCTGTCTTAGCAGTTTCTATGTTGCTTGTTAACTCTGTTTTAGTTGTATCTATTTTAGTGTCTAAGTCTTGTATATCTTTAAGTGTGGCAAGTATAACAGTAGGGTCTACTTTCAAATTTACACTTGAAGTATTAGAAACTACCAAAATAATTCTTATAATTAAATCTTTTACACTTCCAGAATCAACAGTTGGTTTATAAGTCTCTGGATATTTAGATACAGCTATAAGCTTATTATCTGAATTAAATATACCAACTTCCCTTATCATAAATCCACCAATACTACCTGGTATTACAGTTTCTATAACTATCCAATTAGAATTTTCATCGTCTATTTTTACATTACTTATATCACCTTCCCAAACAACCTTTTTAAGAGATGTTTGTTCCTCTGTTGGATTGTATTCATTTCCTCCACCATCTCCAAGTTGTAACTTCACTAAGTCTACTTTCTTACCAAGAGCAGTAGCATTTGCAATAGATGCTTTACCTGCTTTAGTCAAAATTGTATAATATTTTTGTTCTGCCAATTTATATCGCCTCCTGTTTAGGATATAATATCACTTTTTCCATACTTCTATCATTTCCTGTAGTAATACTTATTTCTCCAAATATATCTATATTTGATGGTGTCCATGGATATACAGTAACTGTTTCTCCTGTATTTACAGCAGTTCCACAAAACAATTCATTTTTATTCAACAAAATCATTTTAAACCTATGTTCTAAATGACATGGCTTTACACTTTCTAATACTTTATCTAACTCTACAATTGAATTATAACTACAATTATTAACTACAAATTCTAGTATAAATATAAATTCATTGCTAAGAACTTCTACTTCAACATTAGTCTTTGTATAGGCCTCACATATGTTTTTTATAACCTTTATTTTAGTTGTTCCTAAACTTCGTATTTTGGCTTTTATGTTACTTCTTCTAGTTTCATAATTTAAATCTTCATTATTTTGAATGCAAAGTATTTGTTCCCACATATCAAGACCCCATGTGGATGTATCAACAAACATTTGATTTATAGTATCATCAATATTTTCCTTCAATAAAGATAATTCAGTATCATAAGAGTTTTGTATTGCTTCAACTATATAATTCTTATAAAATGATGGAAGTTTATCAATTAATTTCATAAAACTTCCACCTCACTAAAATTTAAAGTTGTAACACTAGGTATTTTATCATCCTCAATTTTTATGTTATCTGTTGAATTATTTACAAGTAAATTACTTAAATCATGAACTCCAGAAGTACTTATTAAAATACCCAAAATTTTTGTATAAACAATTTCTCCAGTTATGGTTCTAAAGTACTGATTTATATTTTCTAAAAAGCTATTTTTTACCATATCCAAAGTGTATCCCCCTTCTAATTCCATAGAAGCACTTATACTTATATTTATAGGTACTGGAGTAGTTACTGTTAAGGTTGGCCCTATTGGCATTTCTTCTTCAATATGTTCTCTACATTTATTTATTATTTCTTCTTCAACAGACTGATTATTTTGACCAAATAGAAGAACTTTAACTGTTCCAGCGCCATTCCACCTTGGATATATCTTTGCATTATATACACCATCAACCTCTAGAGCCCATTCTTCATAATGAGCTTTATTTCCACTTGTTGCCTGATTCTTTTGTATTTTGAAAAACCTTTCTCTCAATTCTTCATCAGTTTCAATTTCTGTACCACCTGAAAATTTATTTATATTTGTTATCTTTTCAACCCCAAATATAGTGTCATTTAACTTAAATTCACAGTCAGATGGTAGATTGTATTTAGTTCCAATTTCTAATGCTTGAACTGGACTTATATTTCCTTCTTCATCACCAATTACAACATCCTTTATTACTACAAATAATAAATCTTTATAAGAGATAATTGTTCCATTTGCTATTTCTACACCATTATCCCCTATAAACTCTACTTCCCCAGTAGCTTCACTACCAAGTTTTCTATATACACCAAACTCATTTACTCTTTTATCTAGTAACTGGTCATAAGTATCTTCAATAAAAGCCATTTTATGTATATTAGAAAGTTCAACATACATTTTAGCAAGTTCAAAGTTATTTCCAGAAACCATATCATTTAAAAAAGAGCCTTCTCCTTTATAAACATCTAGATTTATATTTTTAAGAGTTCTATTTTTTATTACTTCATAGGTTTGTTCACTATACATTTATTTCCACCTCCCCATAGATAGTGGATATTTTTATATCTGCACTTAATACATCTTTTTTAAAGTTAGTATTTAATACATTTACTTGTAGAATGTATGGATTCATCAATAAAGCTTCTTTTATATATCTAGATGCTTCACTTTCTGTAAGACCTTTGCTGTACTTTTGCCCTATTAAATCAGTCAATTCAGTTCCATAATCATCTGAGTAAATTTCATGTTCATATTTATTTGTTTTTATACACTTATAAACCCAAACTCTTATGGCCTCATTTTTTTCAACAGTCTTAAAATCCCCATTTTCTAATATTGGTTCGTCTTTTTCAAAGTCCCATGCTACTTCACAAAAAATTGGTAATTCTTCAGTTTTAGGTAAGATATAATCTTCTGGAACACCTATAAAAGGAAATATCGTACTCATTACAAACTCACCAACTTACTTACAACAGCAAATTTCTCGCCTATTCTAAACATTATTACCATGTCTCCAGATTCAAGATCGTCTATAAAAGGATTTTTTACTTCATGTTTATGTTCTTGCTTTGTTTCTGTATCAAAGGATTCTATCTGTCTATCAAGTATCCAGCTATCTATTAAAATATCTTCTTTTTCTAATATGATGTTATTTGTCTCTATTTTTAAATTTGGTAATTTATTTTTAATTTTTCCAATAAAAAAAGAAGGTTGATTATGATACTTCCCTTCTTCTCTCATTATTCCTATAAATTCATTAATCGGATTTGCCATTATATCACCATCCTCTAAAAAATCCTTCTAGCTATGTTAAAGTCTTTTCTGCTATTAAAATTACTTACTCTAATTTTTTTACCTTTACCAGGTGCTTCTATAAATTCTCCATTTCCTATATATAATCCAACATGACTTACAGGATTATGGAAAAATACTAAATCTCCTGCTTGTAAATTTTTTTTCTCTACTTTCTTTCCTACTGTGGATTGTTGGCTTGAAGTTCTTGGCAAATTAATACTAACTTTCTTAAAGCAATAAACCATTAACCCAGAACAGTCAAAACTATTTGGTCCATTACCACCCCATTTATAAGGCTTACCTAGATGTTTTTTTGCTTCTGATATTACTGTTTTAGCTTTATCAGATACATTACCAGCGTAACCACCAATAATAATCTTTCCTTTTCTTCTTCCAAATTTACTAGCTTCTTCAACATTTCCAAATAAAATATCTATGTGGTATGTTCCATTCTTTTCTATAGTTATTGCAGATCCTACATCATTTACTTTATACACTCCGTCGCGTCCAGAAACTCCTGTAATTACCTGTATTTCATCTCCATAGTTCAGCAGAGGATGTTTATTTAAAAACTCTTTTGTGTAGTAAGTTTGTTCATATTTACCAACCATAGGAGCAGCACAAGTTTTTTTAGATGGGTCAAGTTTTTTCTCTCTACAGTCTGTATCTCCACCTTCTTCTTTTCTAGGGCAATAAGCTGTAAATTCTGCTGTAAACTCCGTTCCTCCTGTATAACCTTCTCCTCCTAAATTACTTTCTTCTTTAGGTTCATCTTGACCTGCTGACTTTTCATCCATAAGATTTTGAAAGTTTAGTTCAAGTTCAATTTGATACTCTCCATTTTGCCATGTATGTTTATCTGTATCTATATAAAATAACCCTACAAGTTTTGTATAGGAATCCTTAACTTTTACCCCTCTGCCAGTTATACAACTTACATCTCCATAACCTCTGAGAGAACAGCTTTTTTCTATACCTTTAAACTCACTATCCACATCTACATCTTGATTTTCTTGTTGCTGAATTACTTTTTGCATTATTACATTTACTTCTTTAAAAATTTCACTGTCTACTTTTTCACTAATCTTACTTCCATACTGGTCTACTACTATCACCTTATTTTTTACATTTTCCATACTTTCTGAAAAAGTAGTATTTATAATATTAAATCCCTCTTCAAACATAACACTTAGTGTAACAGTTCCTTTTTCAATAACATTAAACTTATCTAAATTGGCTTCTATCATATACTTTTTCTTAGTCTTCTTGCTTGCCTCTGTATATGCACTCATTATAGTATCATATCCATTTACTCCTATAAACATCTTAGTATGCTTAACATTAGTCTTTGCTATTGTTCCAACTGCAAGCTTATTTTCAGCAAAGACTTGCTTTGCTATATCTTCAACTAACTTGTCTTTAAAGTTGTATGACACTTCACTTTGTGTAAGTAGAAATCCCATATCTTTAGATACAAAACTAATTTCATTACTACTTGAATCTTTAGACCTATTAATTATCATTCCTCTAAAAAGCTCTTTCTCATCTACATAAAAACAAATCGTACTAGCTATTGGTATATCTATTTGTTGAAAATTCACATCAAAAGAGGATTGGATTATTGAAAACTCTAGAGTTCTTGATGGAGATTTATAATCACCTGACCAAGAAACTTTATCTACTATATCAGTTATATCATATATACTTCCATTTTTTATGTGTACCCAAATTTTAATAATAAAAAATCACCTGCCTTTTCATTTAACTTTATCAGCAGTTGTTTACAACTTATTATCCATAATAGTTATTTTTTTGGAGTTACCTTTGGTATTTTTATTCTTTTATACTCTTTTAAATCTAATGTAAAATACACATCTCGAGTCCCATCTCTTTCTTCATAGCTAAAACCCTCAATTATGACCTCCATATTTATATTTGTTTCTGTAATTGTAAATCTTAATATAAGCCCTTCATTCATCCATTTTTCAATCTTATTTACACAATCATATGGTGATGGAAAACCTGTATAATCACAAAAAGTATAGTATTTATTTGGAAAAAAACTTGATATTGAAATACTTTTAAGAGCTATACCTCCAAAAGTTGCTATTTCACCTATTTTGAGTATACTAGAAGAGTTTACAGCAGCTTTTCCATTAATACTAAAGGAAGATGGAAATACTGGAAATCTAAATCTATCTTCTGCTTGTCTAAGCCACATTTCCATTATAATACACCTCCTAATTGTGCCATTTTTATACTTGAAACTAATTTTGATGTAATTTTTTCTATATCAGCTTCTTCTCTAATTACTATTGTATCAGCTAACTTGGCTATGCTTATATTTCCACCACTTTTTCCGCTTCTATATTGATTGGCTTCTTGTTTAGTTAGAACCATTTCCCCCTCATGAAGTCTTGTTGGGTAGTCATTATAAGGTACATAGTTTAATCCAAATGCCTTTCCAAACAGTGCACTTATATCAGGATTTGTACCTGAATCATGAGCTAATCCACTGTCCATACCTTCTTCTTCATATTTCTTTCTTCTCTCTGTAATATATTTACCTATTTTAGCAGTTATCGGGCTTTCATTTATAGACTTAACCATCTTCTTCCATGAATCGCAAATTAAATTTATAAAATCAGATAAGTTTTTTAATGCATCAAGAAAAGAATCTAAAAGTGGCTCCAAAAACTTCCATGCTTCTTCTAAAATTGGACCTAATGTTTCCCATACAGTTTTCCATACGTTACCCATAGTTTCAATAAAATAATTTATTTGTGGAGCATGCTCTCCTAAAAAGGTAAAAATTCTTGTAATAATTGGACTAACAACCTCAACTACAGGCCCAATTAGTTGAAATGCTGTAGTTACTATTGTACCAAATATACTTATTAACCCTTGTGCAATTGGTGATTTATTATTTATACTGTCTAGTAAATTATTTACTAAGTTTACTACTGGTAATAATGAATCCATTAGTGCAGTAAAGTCAATATTTTGTAATAGTGTATTTCCTGTATTAACAATTGCTTTTGGAGCATTCCCTATCATTCTTGCTGCACTATTTTCAAAATTTTCTTGTTTATTTTCAGTCATCATTTTACGCTTTTCAACCTCACTAGAAAGTCGAAATTGGGCAGAATCAGGAAGCCCTTTTTTATTTTTCATACTTCTAAATTGCATTTGTTCATCCTTATTACTAGTAATTCCTCTACCATTCACTACATTACCTATCTTTTCGGCCATTCTTTTAGATATACTAGCTAAATTTGATAACCCACATTCTATAAAAGTTTTTATTTTCTTTATTCCTTGACCTAAAATATCATCGAAAGGTTTAACAATACTCTTCAAACCATTATTAATACTTGTTTGAGCACTTGCTATTATACCTGGTATTGTATTACTCATTTCTTTAGCTAATCCCATCTGCTTTATACTTATACCTTCCAATGCTTCATCAAAAGTTTTATAATTTTCTCCTACCAAAGTATTAAGAGATTCCATATTCCCCTTTGCTGCACTTAAAAAAGCTGCTGATACATCTTGTGTACTACTTGTATCCATATTTAAAGCTCTAACATCTACCATAGCCTGAGTTATATCTTCTTCTTTTTTACCCCCAGTAATATTACTAATCATTTTAGCTTTAGTTCCCATTGCAACAACATCTTCAGGATCAAAAGGTGTATCATTTGCCATATCTACTAAACGATTATAATACTTATCAACATCTTTTTTACTAGTACTCCCAGTATTTCTTTTCATTACACTTTCTAAAACAACTTTCTGATTTTGCTCTTGACCAAGTAAGTCAACACCCTTTTTCACAGCAACACCTATAGTAGCACCATTTGTTAAATCTGATATCTTCCCCTTTATAGAACTAAGTATTCCACTCGCCATATCCTTTACAGCTATTGCACCTGTCCATACCTTCCCTGCAAACCATCTCAACTTAGGAAATACCTTACTTATAATACTACTTGCCATATCTTTAAGATTAACAATTCCTTGCCAGCTATTTTTAATAAAGTATTTCAATTTTTCCAAGAGATTACTTACAACACCCTTAGCTGTATCCTTTATTTTTATTACAACTGGCCATGCTTTGTCACTAATCTTTTTTAACTTTTCAAGTACTTTACCAAGTACCTTTTTTGCACTTGAATTTTCTATCTTTAACCTTATATTAGAAGCAAGGCTTCTTAGGAAACTTATTTTTGAATTAGCTTTTTCAATCTCTTTAGCTTTAAAATCAAATATTATTATAATTTTGGCATTTGAGTTCAATTCATTTTTCTTTTGAATCAGCTTACTGAAATAATCAATAATCATAGCTATAGTTACTGCTAGTCTCATAATACTTCCATTTAAACTTCCAATCGTTCCTGAAGCAGAATTTATACTAGAACTTAATTTTGTCATAGTAGAACTTGTACTACTAGCAGTAGTCTGAACTTTTCTTAAAGAAGAATTCAAACTATTTAATGTACTACTTGCACTTCCAATAGAATTTTTTATACTACTAGCCATTACATTAGTAGAAAGAGAAACAGCCACAGTTGCTCTTCTAAAAGTATCCGTTACTGATATGATTTGATTCATCTTTGGAGTGTAATTATCTGTAAGATACATATTTATACCTTCTTCTCTTACATTACCCACTATATACCACCTCCTGTCAAAGGACAAACTCCGTATCCATGCTTCATTTTTTCAACTTCCTCTTCAATTTCTAAGGCGAAAAAAGCTTCAATAAGCTTTAATTCGCCTTTATCCATTGCATAAAAAAGGGACGGTCTAATACCTTTTGTCTTCCAATAATAATACATTATTGTAGTTTTGGTATCCGTCCCTATTAGTTTTTTACCTCTTCTATTACTGCATTTTTACCATAACCCATTACATCTTGAAGGATTCTGTATAAATTAGTAATTTCACCTGGTAACAATAGCTTTCTTGCCAATTCCTTTGGAGTTGGAGCCTTAAATTTACTCATTAATTCCTTGTTTTTAAATAAAAGCTTTCCATCTAAATCACAAACACCTTCTATAATTGTAAGCATCTGCATCTCTGGTAAGTCTATATCCGTTTTCATATTTTCATCAATTTTAAGACAAGTATTTTGTATCTCCTCATCTTTACTTATTGTTAAAGCTTTGCACATTACTTTAAATTCCTGATCAAATATACTTGATAATCTCTTAAGTTCAACTACAGTACTTGGTCTTTCTAAATTGTCTGTATCTGCATTTAAAAGTAAGTCTACTATATTTATATTTTTTGATAATCCATTTTCACTCATTATTATCTACTCCTTTATCAATCAATTTCTATTAACTAACAGCATTTATTAACTATATATTTACTAACTATCCAGATAAAACTAAATTATATCAAGGAAGTCATACTCAGTAAATGTGAAAGGAGCCTCTATTTCTCCTTTTACTCCAACTTCCCAATCAGCTAAAGTTAAGTCATCAAAAGCTATATTTTTTACTGCTATTCTTTCTGCTCCATAAGAATCTGGGTCATTTAACTTAGATATAGCTACAAATCTAGGTTCAGAACCTCTTTTTATCTTTTCTCCAATTAACTTATGCATTCTTGAACTGACATGATATAAAGTTATTGAACCTTTCCCTTTATATCCCATATACTTCGTATCAGTTCCCATTTGACCTGCTATTATAATATCTTCTTTTGTAAATTCCATCTTTGCTTGAAATTTCTTTACTTCTGCCACTTTATCTCCATCAAGCCAAAGTTCTCCCCAAGTACCACTCATTACATTTCTAGCTTCCATATTTGCCATATTAATAATCCTCCTATATTTCTATTGATAAATCTATATCTTCCATAGCATCTAGTGCTTTTATTGTTGCTTTTAAAAATACTTTAGAACCAGTATTAGCTTCTTTTATTTCTTGTGAAGTCATATAAGATAAATCTATTCCCTTTAATTTCAAATAAGATTTTTGTGCTTCAAAATCTATTTCAACAGTAGAATTGGACTCTATAAGAGCAGATTTTTCTAGTTCTTCTAAATAACCTTTTATCGATACTATTAATAGGCATTTATTATCGTAACTATTAGTAACTTTTCCTATATAGTCATCTATAATTACCTTTCTTATATCACTATGTATAATATCCAAAGTGTCAACTATCTTGATTTTTTGGAACATCTCTCCTTTTTCTTCAGTTAAATCAGTTAAAGAATTTATTCCTCTGGCAATTCTTATAGCTCCAGCTTCTTTAATAAGGATAAGCTCTCCATTATTAACTTTTGACTCTGCATCAGCTTTAGTGCTTTTAGGTATATCAATAACATCACCAAGCTTAGTATAAGTTATTGATTGACTTAAAGGTGTTCCTGCTATAATACCAGCTATTCTACTCGTAAACTCCTCAGCACTATACTTCTTTGTTCCAACTAATGTATCTTCTGTAGTAAAATTAATTATTCCCTCATGATTTCCTGCAACTTTGCCCAATATCGCTTTAACTTTAACCTTATCTGTATCTCTAAGTTTAATTATCCAGCTTTTGATGACATTCTTATCAGCTTCTATTGCTTTAGGCATACATAAATAATTAAATTCTTTAGTTTCTAAAAAGTCTAAGGAACTTTGAACCTCTTCCTCTTCTCCTAACACATAAACTAATACTTTATTTGGTGCATTGACATTTCCCATCAAAGCCATATTTATATAGTCTTTATTTTCAGCAGATAAATCAGCTGGTATATCTTCTTTTTCATGTATTTCATTAAATCCTAGTGCTTTGGTATCTTTAAGCACCATTGCAATTATTCCTCTAGCTGAACGCTCTTTAACAGTTGTAGCTAGCTCCTTAAATGATATATTGATACTTGGTAATCCTATAGCCATACTATCACTCTCCTAAGTTTAAATTTATTTCTTCCATATTTTCATATACTTCTTCTTCTTCATATACACTATCAAGAAAGTTTAATGTAATTGAAAAGTTCAATGTATAAATTGACTCCTCTTTTTTAATGCTTTGTTCAATTTTAGCTATATTTAATTTTCTATCTCTTACATTTACAGTTCTATTAAATAGCTTATCAAGTTCATCTGAAACTTCATACATTCTTATATTATTTGATTGTGGTCTTGGTAAATACTTTATAGACATAACAACATCTTTGTTGTTTGTCTTTAACATTATGGGTGTACAAAGAACTGATACCATACTTACAAAAAAACAAGACCCTTCTGAACCTTGCATACTTTCATCATCAATAAAAATACTTTCATCAAAACTTTTTTTAAGTATATCAATAATTGTTTCTAATATTTCTTTGTTTTTAAGCAAATAATCACCACGCTATCACTAAATATTTTTTTACTTAATGTGGCAAACTTCTTATGAGTAGCATAAGTAATTTTTAAAGATACATCTAATTTCTCTATTGTTATGTTCCCTCTATATTTTTAGGTAATATCATGTTTCTCAATTCCTCACCTCCCTCACTATAGATTTCTTTCACAATAACATTATCTCATGTATTTCAGTGGGTGTTGTTGCTATAGTGTGTATAAAGTGTTGTAAAAGTGTTATGTTTTTTATAATATTTCACTTAATTTACAAATCATCTTTTTCTTTAAGTTGTAGCAAGAAGTTCTATCTAAATGCAATTTCATAGAAATATAGGTCATATTATTTTTAGTCTTACTATTATAAAAGAGATTAAAAAATTCCATCTCCATATCATTTAGACAAGTTAGAGCATTTTCTATTTTTTCCTTTTCTATTTCTATATCATCTTTTTCCATTTTTAATTTTCTTAATCTCTCCTCTTTTTTTATAACTTCATTTTCAACAGAAGAACTTATATTATATGTAGTACTAGTTTTTTCAGTATAAACTACAGCTCCACATCCAAAGTATTCATTTTCACATCTTTTTATATCTAGGTTAATATTCTTTATCTTTACATCCAAATACTTGTAATTATGTAATCTTTCATCTACTTCCTTAAGTAATATATCTTTTTTATTATCCATTGTATTTCTCCTTTTTATATTTTATTGTCTTTAGCCTTAACTTTATAATGATAGTTTCTAATCAATAGCCTTATTGCAAGTTCCACAAACTTTAAAGAACATTTTGTTCTATATATATTCAAAAAATTTTATTCATATTTTGTTCTGAAATAACAGAATTTTTTATGCAAAATGAATCATAACTTTTTATGCCTATTTCTACTCTTGATATATAATTATTTGTAATTCCCGCTTTCTCCAAATTTAGTTTGCGACAACCTTATAGATTCTCTGTAACCTTTTAAATTATTTTTAAACATACTTTTCTCCTCCTAGTATAATTAAGAATATTTTGTTCTTATCTATATTCATTATATAGAATTATTTGTTCTTTATCAATATTTTTTAGAAAAAATCATTCTTTTTTCTTTTATTAGTTTTAATTTTTAGAACAATTTGTTATAATTTATACATAAGGTGGTGTTATAATGTTTGCCAAAAGATTAAGAGAACTTAGAAAGGAATTTGGATTTACTCAAAGAGAACTTGGTGAAAAAGTAGGAGTTTCTCAAAGAGTTTTAGGATACTATGAAACAGAAAACAGATTTCCTGATGAACATATTTTAAATAAATTGGCTGATGTATTTAATGTATCAGTTGATTACCTTCTTGGAAGAACCTTGGTTAAGGAAAATATTGACACTGTTGCGGCACATAGAAAAAATCCACATGAAGACTTACCTGAAGAAGCTCAAGAACAACTTAATGATTATATAGAATTTTTACTAAATAAATATAAAAAAAAATAAACTATATAATGAGCAGATTTATTTCTCTGCTCTTTTAATATAACTTTTCATCAAACATACATTCTATATTAGGGGGATTTTTATGAATAATTTGGATAAACTTTTTGAATTAGCTTCTCAGGAAGAGATAATAATTCATTATACCACTCATATTGCAGGTGACTTAGAAGGATTATATATAAACAGGCATGGTATAAAAGTTATATCATTACTCAGTAACTTAAAACAAAATACCAATAAACTTACATCCATATTAGCAGAGGAACTTGGACATCATTTCACTAGTTTTGGATACTATATATCCTCTTATAATGATTATTACACAAAAATCATTATAGATAAATGTGAAAATAAAGCTTTAAAATGGGCTTGTGAATTTTTAATTACAGAAGAAGATATAATAAATATAATTAATTCTGGTATTACTTGTGTTTATGAAATGGCTGATATGCTTAATGTAGATATCAAATTTTTTCAAAAAAGATTGGAATTCTTATCATTAAAAAAACAAACTTTACCACTTGGTAATAATAAATATCTTGTATTAACTAATTTGCCATATTTCTACATATTTGATCCAATTTCATAATAAAATGGTAGTAATTTTAATTGACTTAATAGCAAAAATCTATATATTTATTTTAGCAAATTTTGGTTTCTATAAACTCAATATTAATATATAATAATGATAGCACATTATTTAAAATTCTAAAAACAAATACATGCTTTTTTAAGAAAGGTTGTTTGATGAATGTATAAAGAAAAGTTTTTTGATAATTATTTTAAGTTCTTAGCACTATTTTTTTGGCCAATTATGTGGTATAAGTGGATAGTAATTTCAAATGGTACTCTTGAAAATACATTATTTACTGCTTATACAATTGTTGCAATTATTTACATCATTTTATACTCAATATTTATAATAAAATATAAAGACATTACACAAATAGATTTCTTTTACAGGATAAGCACTTTACTTGCATTCATATTTACTCTTTTTAGTTTCTTGATATATCCAAAGAGTTTATTTTTCTTGTATCTAAAGATAGTTTTTACTGGAATATATTTTTATTATTCAATAGTAAAAACACTTAAATTTAAACATGAAGAAGGAATAGTGGGAATTATGGCCTCAATTCTATTGATTGTAATCACCTTGTTCTATTAAATCTAAGTCTATTTGACTTAATATGACTTTAAATGTTAGACATATACATCGTTTTCTGATATTATTTAAGTTGGTAGCTTTATATTAATAATGAAATACACTATAAAAGGAGTTAACTATTATGGAAAATATGGAAAAAAAAGTTTTAGTAACAGTTGGAGAAAAAGAGATAACTAATATTGATATTGAAAATGCATTAAAATCATTAGATCCTTATCAAGCAATGCAATTTAAAACTGAAGAAGGAAAAAAACATTTATTAAATGATTTAGTAAACCAAGAACTATTCTTCTTAGATGCTAAGGACGAAAAATTAGATGAAGAAGAAGTGTTTAAGTTAGAAATGAAAAAAATAGAAGCAAATGTATTAAAGCAATTTGCTATAAATAAAGTTTTATCTAGTGTTGATGTAACAGAAGATGAAAAAGTAAAATTCTTTGAAGCTAATAAGAGTTCTTTTTCTAAACCAGAAAGTGCAACTGCTAAACATATACTAGTAGATAGTGATGAAAAAGCTAAAGAAATACTTGCTCAAATAAAATCAGAAGAAATATCTTTTGAAGATGCTGCTGTTAAACATTCTTCTTGCCCATCTAAAGATATGGGTGGTGATTTAGGAACATTCGGTAGAGGACAAATGGTTCCTGAGTTTGAAGAAGCTGTATTCTCTATGGCTAAAGGTGAAGTAAGTGAACCAGTTAAAACTCAATTTGGATACCATATAATAAAGTTAGAAGACCTTCAAGAAAGTACAGAATCTACATTTGATGAAGTTAAAGATGAAGTTGAAAAAAGTTTATTATACCAAAAACAAAATGAAGTTTATGGAAATAAAATAAATTCTC
The DNA here is from genome assembly GCF_020658275.1 of Clostridioides sp. ES-S-0190-01. Classification (NCBI taxonomy): domain Bacteria; kingdom Bacillati; phylum Bacillota; class Clostridia; order Peptostreptococcales; family Peptostreptococcaceae; genus Clostridioides; species Clostridioides sp. ES-S-0190-01. The sequence goes on from NZ_JACVWA010000039.1 coordinate 128,142, forward strand.
TTAATGCTAAATATGGAAATCTTGTAAAATACAACGACTAATAATAAAACAACAGATAAAAAAGGCTGTCTTATCTATAATTTTTAGAAAAGACAGCTTTTATATTAAAGTTTAAGAATTTAATTTCATATTATTATTCTTTTATTACAAAGAATAGAAGTAGAAACTTGAAAAGTTTCAAAAAATTTTCTAATTATCATCTGCTAAATTTTTATATCCACGTATTATCTCATAACAATAACCTATTACATCTCTTCTTTTTATTATCCCAATAAATGTATCTTGGTCATCTATAACAGGAATAAAATTTTGATTTAAAGATTTTATTACTAAATCTTCAATATCTGCATTGATGGAAACAGGAGAATTATCCATTTTTCTATTTATATCTGTTACTGGAACATCTTCCAATCCTTTTAGGTCCAGATTTAAGTCGTTTTTTAATGTCCATAAAAAATCACCTTCTGTTATAGTTCCAATATATTTACCCTCTTTGCTTATTATTGGAATTGCAGAGTATTTGTGATATTCCATTTTTTCTAGGGCTTGCCTTATAGTGTAGTCTTCATATATATATGCTACTTCACTTTTTGGTGTTAGAAAGAATAATATGTTCATTACACTACCCACCGTTACCGAAAACTTATAAATATTATCCAATATTTATAATGTTACTTTTTTGCAGTAACTTTCTCCTTTCTCATTTTCTAAGTATTTTTTAGATACTATACGCTGTAACAAGCGTTTTTCTTTTAATAGCTTTAAATGTCTATACTTTATTAATATTTTTATATGGTCTATCAGCGTCACTTATTCTTTTTATAGAAAATTAACTAGAGGTTAATTGACTTAAACTTAGCCATAATAATTTTACTCTACACTATTAATTTTAACATATTTATCTTATTATTAATGCCTTTATTTTAATAATTTTAATTTATTTTGCAATTAATTTAGTTTACAAAAAACTGAAAAAACCGCTAAACGATTAGCGGCTTATCTGTCATATTACTAGAATACTAATATATATGAATTTTTAATTATAATCTAACTACGTTAGCAGCTTGAGGACCTTTAGCTCCATCCACTACTTCGAATTCAACACTTTGTCCTTCTTCTAATGATTTGTATCCATCTCCTGTTATAGCTGAGAAATGTACGAAAACATCTCCTTCACCTTCTACAGATATAAATCCAAATCCTTTTTCATTGTTAAACCATTTAACTACACCAGTTTTCATTAATAAATCCTCCTAAAAAAACACAATTATTTAGCTACTCTTTTCTGTAACCTTATTACTACTTTATCATATATAGCTATGTTTGTCAATTATTATTATTTTTATACATTAACAATCATTTTTTTTAATTTATAATATTAAATCATTGTTATCTTTTATACTTTATTTTTCTTTATAAATTTTTAATAGTTTATTTTTATTATATGGAATCTTATAGATTTATCACTCCAACCTAAATCCCATGGCACAAGCATTCTATCAGTATTATGACAGGTTACCAAAGGATATCCTCTTGAATCCAATCCCGTTACAGTCGAAACATGTGTTATTCTACCTTTTTTTTCATATCCTACAAAATCTCCAGGACGTAGATTATAAGCTTCTTTGTAAACATCTTCGTAAGAACCTTTAGCTATTAATGAACCTCTTCCGCTATAGAGAGCATAATTTTTAAAAGCTTGCGCATTTACCCATGCTTTTGTTCCTGCTCTTTCACTATAATTCCAGATTGAATTTTTCTTAAACTTTCCACTTTCAAACATTATCTGTGATGCAAAGTTGGCACAATCTCCACCTTCTGGATTATAATCTCTATAATTTGGATTAAACTTCATACCATGTTCTTCATCTGCTGCTGCTCCACAGTATTTATGTGCATAATCTATAGCCTTCTTTTGCTCTTCTGTAAGCTGTAACTCTACAGCATTTTGTTGACCAATATAGCTTCTTATATCATCAGATTTTATATTTTCTAAATTTAAAGAATCTGCAAAAGGGTCTGTATACCACTCTTTAGTTATTACATATTGATTATCTATGATTTTTACATTTAGATAGTGATATGTACCTATTCTAAATACATTTTCTTTGTCCTTTTGATTTTCATATGAGTACTTATACTCAGTTGATACAGAACATATTATGCCATATAAGTCTTTTTCTTTTTCTTTTATTTTTTTAACTTTGACTCTTGTCTTTATGTCTTTAAACTTTACACCTTGTTTACTAGACCAATTTTCTAAATACTTCATCTTTTTTACTTCATTTTCATAAGCCCAAAGACCAAACTTTTTTTCTGTTTCATAAAGACCTTTTAAAATATTTTCATTTTTCTCTAATATTGCCTTATTTCTGTAGTCAAATAAATTTTCAAGCAATAACTTATACTGGTCTTTTACATCATCACCTTCAACAGTAGCAGATTCTATAACTTTTTCTTTCATATTTTTCATACTTAAATCATTAATTAAAAATACACCTGCTGTAGTAGCTAAAGATAAAAATACAAATGCCATTATACCTTTGATGTACTTATTTTTATTTTTCAGTATTTTCAAAGCTACACCTCCCAAATAGTACACCTTACGAATAAATTCACAAAAAAGCTATTATTATATACAATAATTTTCATATTTAATAATTCTCTATCTTATTATGTCCAATATTAAAAATTAATTGTATTGATACACTGTTTTTTTTACAAATTTTTATTTTATAATCTACTTTTTTCTTTTTTTTATAGTAATATATATGTATATAAATATTTTGATATCATTATGATTAATACATACTAATGGAGGGTTTTTTATGCAAAAAAAAGTCGCAGCAATTAATGACTTATCTGGAATAGGAAAATGTTCATTATCAGTTGCTATACCTATACTTTCAGCATTAAAGGTTCAATGTTGTCCATTTCCAACAGCTATACTTTCAAGTCAAACTGGTTATCCTGAGTTTACATTTTTAGATTGCACTGATGAGATGGTAAAATATTCAACTGTTTGGAAAAATTTAAAAGTCAACTTTGATAGTATATATAGTGGTTTTTTAGGTTCAAAACATCAAATTGAAATAGTGGCAAACTTTATAAATGATTATCCAAATGCTTTTATCGTAGTTGACCCTGTAATGGGCGATAATGGAATTATGTATCCAATCTTTACAGAAGAAATGAGACATGAAATTAAAGAATTAGTTAGACATTCAGATTTAACTACTCCTAATTTAACAGAAGCTTGTTTCTTAACTGGAAATGACTATACAAAAAAGGATTATAATAGAGATGAACTTATAAATATTGCAAAGTCTGTATCTTCTTTAGGACCTAGTAAAGTTGTAATCACAGGTATATTAGAAGATGATAATATATTAAATTTAGCTTATGATAGAGATACTGACCATATATTCTTTACTTCTGTTAAATACAATAACTGTTCTTATAGTGGAACTGGAGATATATTTACATCTATACTTTGTGGTATGCTAGTGAATAACCATGACTTAGGAATAGCTGTTAATACTGCAACAGATTTTATATATAAAACGATAAATTATACGTCTCAATTTAACACTGATAGAAATGATGGAGTGATGTTCGAAAACTTTTTATCAGATTTAATTAATATATAAAATTAACCACAAAAATTATCCATTTTACAAATACCTACCAAGTATATAAAATTTAGGTATTTATAAAATGGATATAAGTATTAAATTATTGGTATTTCAATTGTTATCATTGCTCCACTAGTTTTTATAGAATTTTCAACATTTAAATTACCATTATGTTTTTGTATAATAGTATTTGCAATGTATAGACCCATACCATAATGAGATTTAGAGTTCCTACTCGAATCGCCTGTATAAAACTGTTCTGTAGCTTTTGATAAATCTTCCTTAGAAAAACCTCTTCCACAATCTGTAATTACAAATTTTAAATATCTTTGATTTACTAATACATCAAAATATAACTTACTTTGATTTGTTGAATAATCAATAGCATTTGAAATTATATTCATAATAGCTCTAAATAATAATTCTCTATCTATTGTTATATTCTTAGGTAAATCATCTTGCTTATAAAATTCCACATCTAAACTTTTTGTACTGGCCAGTGCTTCTATTTGCACCAAAACATCCTCTATAAATTTATCAATATTAATACTTTCTTTATTAATTGTATAACCTTTATCTGCTTTAGATATGTATATTAGAGTGTTAATATATTTTTCTATCTGAGTAACACCATTTGCTATATATTCCATATATTCTGATAGCTCAGGATTGTCATTTATTTCAATCAATAAGTCCGCATTTCCATTTATAATGGTTAATGGGGTCTTTATATCATGTGCTAATGCAGATATCTGTTCTTTTCGAGTTTCTTCCAGTCTCCACTGCTTTTCTAGAGAATCTTTTAATGCTAGCTTCATTTTTTCTATAGAAAAGAGAACATTATCAATTTCATAAATATCACTAGATTCTATTGTAAAATCTAAATCTTGCTGTTGTATTTTTTCTGTAGCATTTTTCAAAAGGTCCATTTTTGCATTAATTTTTTTACCAAAAGATTTTGATAGTATAACCATTTCAATAAAAAATGCTACAACAAAAATAATTATCCCTAATACTTCTGGCTTTGGCAAATATTTTCTTAAAGCTGGAGAATTGAATTCTGATACTATATCATATCTTATTATACATACTTCATTTTGTCTAAAAAGTTTTATATAATTGTCTGACGAATGTCCACTTTTTACTTCAATACCTTTCATTAAATTCCAGGTTTTTTTTGCTTCTTTATTATTAAAAGTTCCCGAAGTCAATTTACCATCTAAAGTGTAGATTCCATAGTCACAAAAATCTGGTATTATATCTTTAGTTACTTTTTCACTTGAAATAATTTCATCTTTATATTTGTAGATTTGCTTTTCTGTATAATTGGATGGCAACACTACTCCTAATGATAATAACACAGAAAACAAAAATACTAAAAGAACTCCCAAAGTAATTGTTGTAACAAAGAATACAGACAAATATCTTACAAAAATAGTTCTTAACTTTACAACTTTTTTATTATTAGAATTTTTTTTCCGAAACATTCGTATCATATCCTCCAAACAGTTTAATTAACACCTAAGCAACTGTATATCTGATTATTTTTATCTCTTTTCTGTTATCAAATTATACTATAATATAATAATACAAATAATCTAAATAAACAATTAATTATTTTATTCTTCAGATTTCTTACCTTCCCATTTAGAAAACCAAATACATAAAATTACAAATGTAAAAATAGTTGCAAAGCCACAAATTAAACCTATTGACTGGAACTCTTGAATTGATTCAATTTCTTTAGAACTTGAAAAAGATGCCCAAACACTTACAAATCTAACACCCCATGCACAAGGAATATACTGCCATATACCATCTCCTAGTCCAGTTAATAATAGTGCTGAAAGTAAAGTCTCCACTATACCTACCCCAATTGATGCTCCTTTTCCAAATCTCAAACTTAAGAATAAATGTAATATATATTCAAATAGATTACTTCCTGCTAAAATTAAAATTGAAATCATATAAAAACTTAGTGTAAAATGATTATTATTAAAAATAGTATCTATACCAAATTCAAAACCTAACACAGAAACTAATGTTGCTCCAAAACCAAGGCATATTAAAATTACATATTTACTTATAATTGTAAGGTATTTTGGATTAGATGATGTTAGTATATGCTTATAATTTCCTGAGTAATATTCTTGTTCAACGCACATTGAACACATAATACTTGATAATAAAGGAAAAGCTATAGCTATAACTTGTAAATATGCTACTATCTTTGATATACTATCATAACCTGAAATATTGTAATATCCTAAAAATAAGCCTATTCCTACTAATGCAATACAAAAGTGTATTAGTACTATGTAAGTTCTTTTTAGTTTTATCAAGTCAGAATTAAATAGTCTTATTAGTTGTGCCATATTATTTCACCTCTCTATTTTTAAACCAAGCACTTGTAGCTAAAGTAAATAATATAAATAAAGCAATAGATATTAATATACCTGGTAAAATGACATTAGGGCTTAAAAGTTCATTTCCTTCTGGTACAGGAAGTCCATTTGGTAAAATATGCAATATTGCAGCCATTAATCTTGATGGAATTGAATATGGAAATAAGCACCATGAACTTGTAGTTGAAAAAACAGCTACTCCAAATACAGTGAAAAACATATTTATTAAAACTGTAATAAACAAACCAAATTTTGAGGCTAAAAACATACAAAGTGGAATTTGCCACATAAATAGTAAGATAAGTACTATAGTTCCAATAATATTTTGATTTATTAAAATAGTTTTCTTATAAACTACTCCAATAAAAACTATCCCTATCATGAAAATAATTGAAGATATACAAAGTATAATGGTACAATAAAGTATTTTTCCAGTCCAGATATTTTTTTTGTCAACTGGCAATGACAATACACCTCGATACTTCTTTTTTTCATCTTTTTGTACTACTAAAGAACAAATCAAAGTTATTGCTCCTGGAAGAAACATAATATACCACCAATTGTAAGCACCATTTTGTCCTCCACCTAGTCCAAAGCAGATAAGTATAGAAAATATTGGGGCTATCCAAGACAATCTCATTCCAAAAGTTCCTTTCATCTTTAGGAATTCTGCTCTAACAAATCTTTCCATGTTACTTACCTCTCTTTCTATTTTCAGCTACAACTTTCATAAAAAGTTCTTCTAAATTTTGTTCCCTTGATACTTCTCCTTGATACCCTATTACTCCATTAGAAATTATTCCAATTTCATCTACAACTTGCTCAACCTCAGATAAAATATGACTTGATAAAATAACTGTAATTCCTTGTTTTGGAAAAGAACGAATCAGTTCTCTAAGTTCCTCAATTCCAATAGGGTCAAGTCCATTTGTAGGCTCATCTAAGATTAAAAGTTTTGGGTGATTTAATAATGCAATAGCAATACCAAGACGTTGCTTCATACCCAGAGAAAACTGACCTGAACGCTTTTTAAAAGTATCTCTTAAATCAACAATCCCTAAAACTTCTTCAATGCGAGAGTCGTGAAGACCAAGTAATGTAGTATGAACTTTTAAATTTTCTCTTGCTGTTAAATTCTCATATATAGCAGGTGATTCAATAAGAGACCCAATGTTTGCTAAATCTTTTCTAGTCCATCTATGACCTTCAAATAATATCTTCCCAGAAGTGGGGTTTAAGATTCCTGTTATCATTTTTAATAAAGTGGATTTCCCAGCTCCATTCGGTCCTAATAATCCATAAATAGAATTATGTTTAATTGCAATTGAAATATTATCAACTGCAACCTGCTCCTTAAACTTTTTAGAAACTCCTTTTACTTCCAAAATATAATTACTCATAATTTTCATCCTTTCTTTTGTCAAACTTATTTACAAGAATCATTCTAAATCATAAATATAAGGATTTTATAAGAATTAAAAAATTATAAAAAAAATGATGTGCTTTTAAATAAAACACATCATTTCTTATGTTAACTCTATTAATTCTCCATTGTAGTATATCTCTACTTCTTCAATCCAAATACTATTATCATCTTCTTGAATGACATTTTTGATAATATTATTTATAGTATATATTATATTTTGTTCATTTAAATAATCATCTTTCCAAGAAACTCTCCCCTTTTCATCAGGTTCAACTAAGTTTATCTTAACTAGACTATCTTTTTCCTGAACTTCTACTTCCATATCTAAACCATTAAAATACTCATGTGATAAAGTATCTAAGATTAACTGTAGTTTTTCTTTTAATGTACTTTCTTCATCTATTTGTAAGTATTTTACTATCTTTTCATCCTTTGAAACTATCTCTATAGGTATTTTAGCTGTTCTTCTAGGATTAATTGTATCAGTTTCTTCTTTGATATCTTCACCTTTCTTTACAACTGCAGAATCTCTAGAATCAACCAATTCTACTTTGTCAACTTTATAATCCATACATGCTGTACTCAATAAAGTAGTAGCAATTATTAAAAAACTTACTGCTATTTTATTCATAAGTATCCCTCTCCCAATTCTATTTCGATACTTATTATACCATAGTATAGACTATATTTTTATACTTTTAGGTCAATTTATTAATTATAGTAATGAATTATTTACATTTCTAATTTATTTGAATTTATTTTTATAGTATACTCTTGTTCTAAATTCGACAAGTTTTCATTTAAAAGCCCTTTTATTTCTCTTATATTTTTATATGCGTTATGATTTTCTTCACTGTGTTCATATTCAATTGAACTATCATTGTATTCTTCTGACTCATCATTAATTTCTTCTATTCTTTCTTTAGATTTTATATCGCAATTAAACTTATACTTATTTACTGGTAGACTAAGACTTACTTTAGAATTTGGAACCTCTATATCTAAATTTTTAGCAATTGGAAAATCACAATATATGCTAAAGTTGTTATCGTAATGTGAATTTCTACCTATTTTTTCTTTTATATTTATATTTTCAGGTATATATTGTTCTACATTATTGACAAATATGTCTTCATATTCTGAAGATATATCTAATGATTCTGTTTCTATATTTACGTTTTTAACACCTAAGACTGATTTTGTAGATAATTCAAGATTATTGCTAGATATTAAGTTTAATGTATCTAACTTATTTATATTATTTTCAGTTATAACTCTCTCAAATCTTCCATAAGAAGTCTTATATGTTATATTGCTTGAAGCTACATTATCATATACTAATAAAGATGAATCTACACTTGATACATTTATATCTACATTATTTGGTACATAGATTACTATTTCCCTATAATCTCCTGAAAACATATTATTTATAGATGTATTGAATAATTGGTCAAAATTTTTAATTTTTTTAACACGATTTTCATATTTTCTTTCACCTTTTACAACTAATGTCTTATCCTTTAAAGTTACATTATATTTGTAAAATTCATTGTTTCCTCTTGTTGTCACACGTACATCTTCACTTGAATGTCTCTTTATCGTAACATTTATATTGCCAACAGATACATCTAACTTGTCAATATTTACTTTTTCTTGATAAAGTTTATTTTCCTTTTTGAATTCAGCTTCTTTTTCGAGTCCAAAGTTTATTAAGCTTGGCATAACTAAAATCCCTGACCATGTTGTTCCAATTATACCTATTACCAATAAAACCGCAGCAAATATGGCAAGTTTCTTATTCATGTTTATCTTCTCCTTTCTTATCATCTATTTCTTCAAAATCTTTATACATTGCCTCAAAATTTATACTATCATCGTTGTAATTATCAGATTCCTTTATATTCTCTTCTTTTTCTATATTACAGTAATCATCATATAAATCTTCATTACTATCTTTATTTAAATCTTTCTCACTTAAAGTATCCTTATTTCTTTTTTCCATCTTTTTATTTGCATTTATATAAATGTTTTTTCTCTTTATCCAATTTATATAACTGCCTAACAATTGTTTACCTAACTTTATAACAAACAGTAAAATTTGCCATGCCAGTATCTCTAAACCTATAAATGCTATAGTCGCAAATATACAAAACATTGTAACATCTGGAACCATTGAAATAAATTTAATCACAAATGGAATTGATATGACAAAAGCAATCAATGTACATACTAACCCAATAGCAACTGAAATAATAGCACATACAAATGCAAATGCTGGAATAATCAATAATAAGGATAAAAATACTAATAAAATCTTTATAGCTTCTCTAGATACTCCTCCGACACCTTCTTCTATACTTGGAGTAAGCTTATCATTTACTCTTTCTTTCGATTTATTGTACTTTTCTTTAGCTTCATCTTTTAAAATAGAATAACCCTTTTTCATATCTAACTTGAATTTACTAAACTTATCATTTAAAATATCTGTGTTTATTATTTTTTCATCTTCAATGTTTTTTTCTTTTGTCTGTAGAATAAGTTCTCTTGCTATAGATTTTGGTGAACCAAGCGATGCTATTATTTCCATATCACTCTTTCCTTCTATAATCCCATCTACAAAATATTCTTCATAATCTCTCAATATATCATTAACTTCGCTCTCAGAAAAATCTTTTTTTAGATAATCCTTTAAAATTTCCAGAAACTCAGTTTTATTCAAGTTCATTACCTCCCTCATCTTCACTTATTAAAATCTCAACAGCTTTTACAAATTCTCTCCACTCTTCCATCAGATTGGATAAGTTTTCTTTTCCTAGTGAAGTTATTCTATAGTATTTTCTAGCAGGACCCTCATTAGATTCTAGTATATACGTTTCAAAATACAAATCTTTTGTCAGTCTTCTTAGAATAGGATATATCGTTCCTTCATTTACATCTATTACTTTGGAAATATTATGTACTATTTCATATCCATACATATCTTTTTTAGATATTAGAGCAAGTACACAAATTTCTAAGACACCCTTTCTAAATTGTGTGTTCATATACTCCATCCTTTCTTTAAATACACAGTATTGTGTTTTACAAGGTACTATGTTAAAACTTCTTATGCTTTTATAATAACACAGTACTATGTTTTACACAATAGTTATTTTTTAATATTATTATTGATTAAATTCTTATGTAAATGTATAATACTCTAATCAGATATATTTTATGAAAGTGGTGATAAATTGTCTAAAACAAAAGAAGATAAAACTATATTAATCTTAACAGCTCAATTTGGTGCTGGTCATATAAGTGCTGCAAAAGCAGTTAAAGAATGTATTATGGAAAAATATAGTAATTACAATGTTGTTATACAAAACTTTATAAATGCAAGTATACCTATGATGAATAAGCCTATGGTGAAGCTTTATGAAAACAATACAAAATATACTCCTGGATTATATAATTATTATTATTATTTTAAGAAATCGTTTGACTCAAGACATGATTTCTCTCATAAATTATATACACCTAAACTTTCTGAGTATATTTCTGATATAAATCCAGATTTGATTATCTCTACATTTCCACTAGCTGCTGCTTGTGTAAATAATTTTAAGATAAAAAACCCTGATATAAATATACCAACATTGACAGTTATCACAGATGTTGTAGACAGTATGGAATGGGTTTTTGAAAATACAGATTTATATTTTGTTCCATCTCCAGAGATAAAAAATAGATTTTTTCAAAAAGGAATAAATCCAGATTCCATAAAGGTTACTGGTGTTCCTGTAGATAAGAGATTCCAGATTGAAAGTAAAGAACCTTGTTGTGGAAAATATAGGCTATTGCTTTTGGGTGGAGGAAGAGGTCTATTTGATATAGATGAGGATTTTATGCATTGGATAGATGACTTCATTGAAGAACACATTAATTCCATAGAGATTACAATAGTTACAGGTAAAAATAAAAAACTATATGATAATTTAACTCATAAAAAACCTCTAAAAAATATAAAAGTACTTGGATTTGTAAATGATATGTACAATCTGATAAAAGAATGTGACTTAATGTTGACTAAACCTGGAGGAGCAACTATATTTGAAGCAATCCAGTCTCAAACTCCAGTACTTGTTAAAATGCCAAAAGTTGGTCAAGAAATTGAAAATGCTAAATTTATAATAGATAAAGGACTTGGAATGATTTATAGTGATGACTTAGACCTAAAAAATATATTTTATAAGTTAGTATCAAATGAGTTTGATTCTATAATAAATTTTATGAAAAAGAATCTAGAAGAATTTAAAACAGTCATTCATCCAGATGAAATTGCTGATTATATATCAGAATTAATAGATAATCAATATAATTAATTTTATTGTAAAACTTAAAATCCAAAATTCAAGGCAATTGAGTATGGTTTTTACATTTGAGATTTAACTCAAAATGATTTAACCATACTTAATTGCCTTTATAACATCAAAATCAAATTATTACTATTTTATTTTAATATATATTTTTCTTGTATTGCATATATAATTGTTGTATTTCTTCCATGCTTCTCTTTAGTTCTATTTGTAAATCCGAAGCAGTTTGATAATCTTTATTTTCTACAGCCTCTCTTACTCTAGTAAATAGTGATTCTCTAGTTAAAGTATCTTTCATAATATTAAACTTTAAGTCTGATATTGAATTCCAAACTACTTCATCAAGTGCATCCATATTTTCTTTTGTGTGTACTTTTACAATACTTCTTATCTTTTGAATTCCAGCTTCTATTATTCTAGTTTTTAATTTTTTTTGCCACTTATCTATTGCCCCAACTTTAAATGATTCTATTATACTATCAGTAAATACATCACCTTGTTTTAAAGATTTTAATTTAGAAGCATATATTTCTAGGTTTTTCATATTTTCATAAACTGTTGCTGGAGGTGTTCCAAATCTTGCATTTCTTTCTTCTAAATTATAATGTTCAAATACATCATTTTCATCTCTATATGCTCTGTCTTTTTCTAAATAGAAACTTTCTTCTCCCACATTTTTAGATAATTCTTTTTCTAGTTCTTTAGTACTAAGTCCACTCTTAGCTGCTGCTTTTATACCATCTAACATTGTTTGATAACATCCTGCTATTACTAGGTAAGTATTAGATAGAGGACTTGGTGATCTTAATTCAAATCTTACAGTTTTTGGATTCTTTATATCTCTTATTAACCCAACAAGTACCGACCTATTTCTAGATGGCATTTCATAACTATGACCTAAAGATGTAACTATACATACAGGTGCTTCAAATCCAGGAACCAGTCTATTAAATCCATCATTAGAAGCTGTTACAATCGGATTTAATACTTCATAATTATAAAGAAGTCCCATAAGAGCTCCATACCCTAATTCACTTAGATAGTCTTCTTTTAAATCTTTTGGAGCAAATAAGTTTTTGATACTTCCATCTTTTAATTTTGCACTTACTCCTACATGTGTATGACCACCACTTCCTGCAACTCCATGAATTGGCTTTGCTTTAAATGTAACTTCTAATCCATGCGATGTAAATACATCTTCTATAACATCTCTTACTAATAATTCATTATCTGCCGCTTGTAGTGGTGTAGAAAACTTCCAAGAAACCTCTAATTGCTCCATAGCATGGTTTGTTTTTCCATCTATACTTATAGAACTTTGAATTCCCCCAACCTCTTTATGAGCCATTTCAGGGCTTACACCTAGCTTTTGAAGTATTATTAAACTTTGTTCCAGACAAGTTCTTATAATACCATGAGTTCTTTTCCAGTATTGTTCTTTTAAGCTTTGTGATACATATAATTTTTCTAAGTCAGCTTTATCTTCAGGAGTATTAACCCAAAATTCGAGTTCTGTAGCTGCTGTTAACATTATTTCTTCTATATCATCTACTGAGTTTATTCCTATATTGTTTATTACATGTGGATATTCTCTAAATATTTCAAACATAGATTTCTTAAAATATTTATCTGCTTTTTGAAGAATTCCCCTAGAACATACTTTTTTATTATCGTGTATTAGAAATGCAGGTATCTTTAATGTTCCTACAGGCAACCCTACTTCTTCATCTATGTATTCCATATTGTAATCTACATACCAATGACAACTTTTATCTGGCATTAAGTCTACTTTTGCATTATTCAATGTTGCTATATTGTAAAGTTCAACACTTGAACCATCAGTTTGTATAGCTGATTCTAAGAATTTATCTATATCCTCTAAAAATAATTCTACAGGAATTTTTTCATCTGTTGCATTTCCTCCTAAGTCAACTCCCATTAAAGAAACGAACCTTATGTTTTTATTGCTCTCTAGGATTTCTCTTATTTCTTCATTGGTATGCTTATCTTTCTCTATTACATATAATAAACTCTCCATCTTTTCACTCTCCTATGATTTTTGTGTAAATTTTATTTTATTAAATATACAAGATAAAATTCATTTTTCCTTATATTTATGAATTTTTCTTGCAAAATATTCGTGTTTTATTCGTGTTTTTATTTATATTATTATATATCAAGTACAAAAAGTTCGCAATATTTTTTCTTGGAAAAATATTATACATACAATAGTTTAACATTTTTATAAATATGGGGTATACTAAAATAAAAGTATTTTTGTTTAAAAATTTAATTTAGCTTATAATATAATCTATACTAGTAATAATACAAAAATTTAGGAGATAAACTTTATGGAATACATAATTTTCGATTTGGAATTCAACCAAGGATTTGACAAAAAACTCAATAAAACTGTGTCCAATGAAAAATGTCCTTTTGAAATTATACAAATAGGAGCAATTAAACTGGATTCTAAATTTAATATAGTAGATACATTTAATAGCTATATTAAACCTACACTATACAAGGCAATGCACCCTTTTATTAGTCGTATGACCAATATTAAAGACTCTGATTTTAACGATTCACCTACTTTTCCTGAGGTTTACAACAATTTCATAAAATTCATAGCATCACACGACCCTATACTATGTGTTTGGGGGGTTGGAGATTTAAAGGAGTTATACAGAAATATCAATTATCATAAGCTAGCATCAGATATTTTACCTAAGTCTTATATTAATATTCAACAACATGCATCTAAATATTTTAATAATCCAGCAGGAAAAAGTATTGGCTTGAAAAATGCTATTTCTATATTGGAACTTGATGAAAAAATGTCTTATCACAACGCTTTAAATGATGCATATTATACAGCGAAGGTTTTTATTAAGATATATAATCCAAGCATAGTACCTGATATATATGTGTATACAAATATTAAATCTAAATCTATAAAGTATTCTAATAAAAAAAGAGTTGACTATGATAAATTATTTGATGAGTTTAAGAAAATTCTAAATCGTGATTTGACTAAAGATGAGAAAAAAATTATTAATTTAGCTTACAACATGGGAAAAACAAATCAATTTGAATTAGAAAACTCTAAGCAAAGAAAAAATAAGTGAAATTTATTTAGGTTAAAAAAAGGCATGTAGATTAAAAGAATAATTAACTTTAAATTTACATCTACAGCCCAATTTTTATCCTGATTAAACTTCTATATTATCTCTAATTCTACTGGACAATGGTCTGACCCCAATACCTCAGTATGTATATTTGCATTTGTCAATCTATCTTCTAATTTTTTAGATGCACAAAAATAATCGATTCTCCATCCAGCGTTATTTTTTCTTGCATTAAATCTATATGACCACCAACTATACACTCCTTCTTTATCAGGATTAAAGTATCTATATGTGTCTATAAATCCACTATCTAATAATTTAGAGAATTTTTCTCTTTCTTCTTTTGTAAAACCTGCGTTCTTTGTATTGTTTTTAGGATTTTTTAAGTCTATTTCTTTATGTGCAACATTCATATCTCCACACACTATTACAGGCTTATGATTATCTAATTTAACTAAATAATCTATAAAGTCATCTTCCCATCTAGTTCTATATTCTAATCTCTTTAATTCAGATTGAGAATTTGGCGTATATACAGTAATAAAATAAAAATCTTCAAATTCTAAAGTTATAACTCTACCTTCCTTATCATGTTCTTCTATATTTATTCCATACATTACTTTTAAAGGCTCTTTTTTTGTAAATATAGCAGTACCTGAATAGCCTTTTCGCTCTGCATAATTCCAGTACTGAAAATAACCTGGCAAATCTAACTCTATTTGCCCTTCCTGTAATTTAGTCTCTTGTAAGCAAAATATATCTGCATCAATATCTCTAAAAAAGTCTAAAAATCCTTTCCCAACACACGCTCTTATCCCATTGACATTCCACGATATAAATTTCATATTCCACTCCTCATCTAAATAGCAATTTTCTATTAGTTTTTTTATTTATTTTTCTATTTGTTTTTATTTTAACATTAATATACTATAAATTTATTTTAAAATCATTATTTCTTTAATACCTAAAAGATACATACTTTAATCAAATTTTAATTTTTTTGTTAATTCTTCAGGATTCATTGAAGAAACATACATATTTGTTCCAAGTTCAAATCCTCCAAGGTTATACTTTCTTGGTATTATGTGCATATGGACATTAAAGTATGATTTTGTTTCAATTTTTGTTGGATGAGTATGGATACATAAGTTAAATGGCATATACCCATTTATAT
Organism: Clostridioides sp. ES-S-0190-01; assembly: GCF_020658275.1. NCBI lineage: Bacteria > Bacillati > Bacillota > Clostridia > Peptostreptococcales > Peptostreptococcaceae > Clostridioides > Clostridioides sp. ES-S-0190-01. The sequence goes on from NZ_JACVWA010000039.1 coordinate 144,271, forward strand.
TATATAATTTTTTAAATAACTTTTCGAATATCATAGAAATCTCTTTTACATTATTATCTGTTAATTCATCAAACTTTATGTTGTCTTTAAATATTACTCTTACTTCTCCACTGTACTTAGTTGCATATGGTATAATCACTAAAAAAGCGTCTCCATTATAAACCACTCTTTTATTTAAACTTATTTCATTTTCTACCAAGTCATTATACAAAGAGCTTTTATTACTATCATAATACTCTTTTGAAACCAACAATTCATTTGTAATTTCAGGTGGAATAAAAGACATAGATAGTATTTGAGCATGTGGATGCATCAAAGATGCTCCAGCCTTTCTCAAGAAATTTTTAAAAATACTCACATATTCTACTTTGTCATCTTTCGACAAATCTTTAAATCTATTTCTATACATAAAAAAAACATCTTCAAATTCTTTTTGATTCATATTGTAAAAACTGCTGTTATGTTTATTGCTTTCTATCATTACCTCATGAATACCATATATATCTCTTGCCAAATCATCAATTATAGGAAATTTATTATATATAGATTTTACAAGCCAACCTTCATCACCTTTTATTTCAAATAGTGTATCTGTTGCATAAGCTTCATTTCCCTTACAAAATGGGCATCCTTCATCGTATTCATTCGTTTCTTCTTCATCATTTGGTACATCAATTGTATCTAATGGTCTTTTCAGCCTATCAGTAGCAAATATAACAACATCATTAGTAATTGGATCTATTCTTAATTCTCTCATAATTAACACCTCTTAGTTAATAGCCTTTAATATAATTATATGATATTTATTGTATCTGTTAAATAAATTTATAATATTTTTTATAATTTTACATATTTAGTATTAGGTATTTTAATTTTCTAATACAAAAAAATTATAACTAATATATCCATATATTATCATACTATAAATAAGTTTATGTACATATAATTTATTAGTATAAATACGAGTGTTTCACTGTAATTTGTTAAAAGTTTATTTTAAAGCTATATTAATTTTTTTTGATGATTTTTACCTATAAGTATGTTATTATTATCTTGTAAAGATATCTTGTATTCCAATATACAATTTACATAATACAATATACGTATTTAAATTAAATAGGGGGTATTAAAATGAATTATTCAAACAGAGTTAGTGCAATGCAAGCCTCTCCAATCAGAAAACTTGTTCCATTTGCACAAGCAGCAAAAGATAAAGGAATCAAAGTATATCACTTAAATATAGGTCAACCAGACATAAAAACTCCTCAAGGGTTTTTTGATGCTGTTAAAAACTTTGATAGCGAAGTTTTAGAATATGCTACTTCTGAAGGTATTCCAGAATTATTAGAAGCACTTCAAAATTACTACAAAACTTACAACATGGATTTTGAAAAAGATGAATTATTAGTGACTAATGGTGGTAGTGAAGCTTTACTTTTCACTATGATGGCTGTTTGTGACCCAGGAGATAATTTATTAGTTCCAGAACCATTCTATACTAACTACAATGGATTTGGTCAATGTGTAAACGTGGAAGTTAATGCTGTTACAACAAAAGCAGAAAACGGTTTCCACCTTCCATCAAAAGAAGAAATAGCTTCTAAGGTAGATGATAGAACTAAAGCTATGATTCTTTCTAACCCAGGAAATCCAACTGGTGCAATTTATACAAAAGAAGAACTTAATATCCTAGCTGAAATAGCTAAAGAAAAAAATCTATGGATAATAGCAGACGAAGTTTATAGAGAATTTGTTTATGATGGACTTGAGTATACTAGCTGTGGTAACTTAGAAGGTGTACAAGACAGAGTTATAATAATAGACAGTGTTTCTAAGAGATACAGTGCTTGTGGTGCTAGAATTGGTTCTATCGCTTGTAAAAATAAAGGTCTTATAGCTCAAATACTTAAATTGTGTCAAGGAAGACTTTGTGTTCCTACATTAGAACAAATAGGAGCTGTTGAATTATACAAAACTCCAGCTTCTTACTTCAAAGAGGTTAATGAAGAATACAAAAAAAGAAGAGACGTATTATACAATGAATTAATGAAAGTTGAAGGTGTTATATGTAAAAAACCAACTGGTGCATTCTATATAGTTGCTAAATTACCAGTTGAAAATGCAGAAGATTTCACAATCTGGATGTTAAAAGAGTTCAGTAAAAATAATGAAACTGTTATGGTTTGCCCTGCTGAAGGATTCTATGCTACTCCAGGTTTAGGACGTGACGAAATAAGATTAGCTTACATCCTAAATGAAACTGACCTTCATAGAGCTGCTACATTATTAAAAGAAGGTTTAGAGCAATATGTAGCTTTACACAAATAAATTTTAAAAGTTTACTTTATGTAAATTTTATCAGATAAAAAGTCCCCTTTTCAACCAATATTTGAAAAGGGGATTTTTCATAGTTTTCTATCTAAATTCGTCTTTATTTAATATATATTGAAGAGTATTTATTGCTCCTAGATAGTTCTTTCTATCTTCTTCAGTTAGTCTAGAAAGCTTCTCTTCTAATCCATCACTCAATTTATCCATAAAATCAGAAGCTATCTTATCTCCTTCTTCTGTAATATCAATTAAATACTTTCTTCTATCAACTAAATCTCTTTTTCTTGTTACATATTTCTTTTCTGTTAAATCATCTACCATACTAGTTAGACTGCCTTTTTCTATATTTAATTTAGAGCATAAATCAGTCATGCTTATTACTCCATAATTTCTTATAAATACTAATGCTCTTAATTGTGTTTTATTTACATTATAGTCTGGTGCGAATTTTTTTAGGTCTTCTAAATATAAGCTAGAATAAATCTTCGGAAATGTTTTTACCAAAAAACTTATAGTATCTTTTACTACGTATTTCATACAATCACCTCAGTTGTTTTAAAATTTATTAAATTATCTAACTAACTTATTTCAGTTTACATTAAAAATATTGCAAGTACAATAGTTTTTAAATAATGATTAAATTTAATTAGTAATCTTATTGTTTTTCTTATTTTTAATAATATTTCTCTGATTAAATATTATTTATATAGCTATTTTATTAAATTCATGATATAGTAAATAAGGAAGAACTCTTCACAGCGGTGAAGAGCAGACGCTAGCCCATTAAAATGGCTATCTTATTTATAAATAAGATAGCCATTTTTAATTATATTTTATCTATAAAACTTACACTCTTAAATCCACATCTACTTTTCCTAAATCTTCTTTATAATCTTTTATAGCTGGTTCTACAACTTCATTTACAAATTCTACAACTTGTTCTGGAGCTCTACCTATAAAGTTTTTTGGGTCCATTATAGATAATATTTCTTCCTTACTCATTTTAAATGAATCATCATTCATTATAAGCTCAATTAAATTATTATCTTTACCTTCATGTTTAACTCTATAAGCAGCTTTCATAGAATATTCTCTTATTATCTCATGTAATTCCTGTCTATCTCCACCTCTTTTTACAGCTTCCATAAGTATTGTTTCTGTAGCCATAAAAGGAAGTTCTTCATTTACACGTTTATTTATCATATTTTCATATACTACTAACCCATCAGTTACATTTATACCTATTTCAAGTATAGCATCTGCTGCCATAAAAGCTTGAGGTATAGCTAATCTTTTATTGGCTGAGTCATCTAATGTTCTCTCTAACCATTGAGTAGCCTGTACCATTGCAGGGCTTATAGATTCAGATATTATATATTTAGATAAAGAAGCTATTCTTTCACTTCTCATTGGATTTCTTTTATAAGCCATTGCTGATGAACCTATTTGATTTTTTTCAAACGGCTCTTCTAATTCTTTTAGACTTTGTAAAAGTCTTATATCATTAGTCATTTTATGCATACTTTGAGCTATTCCTGATAATACACTTACTACTTGATAGTCCAGTTTTCTAGTGTATGTTTGTCCACTTACTGCATAAGAAGAACTATATCCCATTTTGTTACAGATTTTCTTATCTAACTCTTTTACTTTTTCATGGTCTCCTTCAAATAAACTTAAAAAACTTGCTTGAGTCCCAGTAGTCCCCTTAACTCCTCTTAATTTCATATTGTCTATTCTATAATTTAAGTCTTCTAAATCAAGAATTAAATCTTGAGCCCACAAACAAGCTCTTTTCCCTACTGTTGTAAGTTGTGCTGCTTGAAAGTGCGTAAAACCAAGAGCTGGCATATCCTTATACTTAAGTGCAAATTCTTTTAAGTTATTTATTAAATTTACAAGCTTTACTCTTAAAAGTTTTAGTGCTTCATTCATTTGTACAACGTCTGTATTATCTCCAACATAAGCAGATGTTGCTCCTAAATGAATGATTCCTTTAGCTTTTTCACATTGTAAACCATACGCTTTTACATGAGACATTACATCATGTCTTACTTCTTTTTCTATTTTTCTAGCTTCATCAAAATTTATATTATCTATATTAGCTCTTAACTCATCTAATTGTTCTTCAGTTATATTGATTCCTAACTCATGCTCACCTTCAGCAAGAGCAACCCATAATCTTCTCCATGTAGAAAATTTAAATTGTGGAGAAAATATATAACTCATATCTTTACTACAGTATCTATCTGTAAGCGGATTTGAGTACATAGTATATTTGTTATCTATCATTATATTAGCACCTTCCTTAAATCTTTTGTTGTATAGTTATTATGTACATATTAGTACATAAATAATTATATATAATTTTACGAACTATAACAAGGCTTTTTTATTTTTTGTTCATATTTATATAGATTATTTTTTATGTGCTAATATTTTTTATTTATATCTAGATTATCTTTTTCAATTAAATAATCCACAATCTCACTATCAACAAAATTCAATACATATTTATACCTAATTGCATAGTATTTATCACTCCAGCCAAGTTGATTTTTTACGTCACTCTCATCTGCCCCAAGTCTTAAACTTATTGCTGCAAATGAATGTCTAAAGTCTCTTGCTGAATATTGAGAAAGTCCTGCTAAATCTAATGCTTTTTTTACTATCAATCTGACATTTCTATCTGTTATAGAATTGCTTTTTTGAGTTGTAAAAATAAAATCATCATTAGGTATTATTACTTCTGAAAGTCCAGAATAGTTTCTGTAGTCTTCTAAAAGCCTAAAAAAGTATGGATGTAACTTTACTACTCTCTCTTTTCTTCCCTTTCCTAGTCTAACATACGAGTTATCGTTTTCATCTACCATAAGGTCTTTCCACTTTAAGCTAACTAATTCATTTAATAAACACCCAGTAGTAACTAGACAGACTATTATCACTCTATCTCTTATATTCAGTTTTGGCAAAATACCTATAAGCTTATTTATTTCCTGTATGCTTAAAACATCATCCTTTGTCTTTATTCTAGTTACTGTTGGTTTTTCTACATGTCTAAATGGATTTATATCTATATATCCTTCTTTTTTTAAGAAGTTGTAAAAACTATGTAAATAACTATATATCTTTTCACAAGTTGATTTTGCATATTTGGTTTGTATATAGTCCACAAAATTTTTACAATCTTCTTTTGTTACATAAATTAATTCCTTTCCTTTTAGAAACTCTTTAAATAACATAACCTTTGATAAATAATCGTGTTTTGTATTTGGGTTTAATTTTGTAGAAAAAACATTAAAAGTTTCATACTCATAATCATCCAATATTTTCGTACTATACATAATAACTCCTTTCCTTTTCATAAAATAAAATAGTTATACTTTTACTATACCATATATTTCCCCCTCATATATACCCCTTATTCAATAGACAAGTTTCAAGTTTATGATTTTAAATTATGAAGGTTTTATGAAAATATCAATCTTCCATTGTGCACTACACAGTACTATGGTATTATAAGTTAGTAAAAGATGGCATATTTTATTAATCTTTGAATAAAATATGCTACTATAAATTTGTATTGGAGGTATTTAAATTTGGAAACATTTAGTTTGCTTGAAGTTTTTAAAGCAGTCATTTTGGGAATAGTTCAAGGAATTACAGAATGGCTACCAGTAAGTAGTACAGGGCATATGATATTAGTTGATGAATTTATAAAATTGAATTTTTCATCTACATTTATAAATACATTTTTAGTTGTAATTCAATTTGGTTCAATATTGGCTGTACTTGTTATATTTTTTAGGAAGTTAAATCCTTTTGATAGTGCAAAAAATACTAAACAAAAAAAAGAAACAGTTCGCTTATGGCTTAAGGTTATAATTGCAGTTATACCATCTGGAGTTATTGGTATACTGTTTGAGGATGATATAGACAGATTATTCTTCAATTCAACAGTAGTTGCAATTGCTCTTATTGTATATGGTATAATAATGATAGGACTTGAAAATAGAAATAAAAGACCAAAATATAAAGATTTTTCTCAAGTTACATATAAACTAGCTCTTTGTATAGGTTTATTCCAATGTCTAGCTCTTATTCCAGGTACATCTAGATCTGGTTCAACTATAATCGGTGCAGTATTACTTGGTACTTCTAGATACGTAGCAGCAGAATTTTCATTCTTCTTAGCTATTCCTACAATGCTTGGAGCTAGTGCATTAAAACTTTTAAAAGCTGGGTTTGGATTTACTGGATTTGAATGGCTTATTTTAGGTGTTGGCTCTGTAGTAGCTTTTATAGTTTCAATCGTAGTTATTAAGTTTTTTATGGATTATATCAAAAAACACGATTTCAAAGTCTTTGGCTATTATAGAATAATTTTGGGTATAGTTGTTCTTGGTTATTTCTTTTTATTCTAGAGTATTTTAATTTAATGACAAATGATAAGGAGAAAAATTATGAGTGTTAAAAAGGAAATATTTGATTGGATTAAGTCAATAGCCATGGCTATTGTACTTGCATTTGTAATATTACAATTTATAAGACCTTCTATTGTTAGTGGAGAATCAATGTATCCTACTTTAGATGATAAAGACTATCTAATTTTAAATAGAATATCATATAAAGTTGGTAAACCTGAAAAAGGTGATATTGTAGTTTTTAAAACTAATTTAGTTGATGGAGATACTGGAAAGAAAAAAGATTTAATAAAGAGAGTTATAGCTACTGAAGGTGACAGTATAAAAATATCAAATTCTAAAGTATATGTAAATGGCAAATTACTAACCGAACCATATATACATAATAATTATACTTCTGGAGATATAGACACAGTTGTTCCAGAAGGAAAGTTATTTGCAATGGGTGATAACAGAGAAAATAGTAATGATAGTAGATTCCCAGATGTAGGTATGGTTGATGAAGACGAAATTCTTGGTAAGGTCATGGTAAGGTTATTACCTTTTGATAATATTGGAAAAGTAAGTTAAAAAAATAAGAGACTGAGTTGGTAATATTTATTCTACACAATTCAGTCTCTTTTAATTTTTTGAATTCAAAATATATTTTATTCCCTATCTTCTTTTGATTCTGTAATAATTCTTATTATATCACTTGCATCTTCATTAAAGGTTGTTACTATACTTAGATAGTCAGTGGCCCTGCTCATAGCCAAATAAACCTTATTTAAATCACCTACAAAGTCATTTACTTGATAATCTTGCTCTGTATCATTTATTGTTTGATTATACAACATTTCTAACTCACATATTATTATCGCTTTATATTCTAAATTCTTTATTGTATATATATTTGCTATTGTCGTTCCTATCTTCTTACTTATGTTTGTTAAGTTATCTTCTGCACATATATAAGGAATTTGTGCTTCTTCTAATGCCTTTTTTAACATGTATTGAAAATAAATAGTTTTTCCACTTTTTAATTTCTTCTTATTATAAGGATATACAATAGCAACTTCAGAATAATCAAGACCTTTTTTGCTTATTAAATATTCGATTTCCCATATTACAGAACTTATTTGGTCATCTAAATCACTTACTTTTATTATATCAACCGACTTATTACCACCTCTAAGTGCTTTTGTATTAAAAAAAGTATTAAACTTTGTATTAGGTCTTAATTCATTAATATAAGCGTTAGAATTATTGGAAAAATTATTTGTAAAATCAACAATTTCTTTAGCTTGCCTATAATTTTTATTTAATATTATTTTATCATCAAACTCTATATTGCTGTATAGTTTCCTAAATATATTTAGTCTATTAAAGATATTTAAAGAGTTACAAGAATACACATTAAATATGAATTTTGTTTTATATAAAAACTCTCTTATAAAATCTATTTCATAATCTAAAAAACTTTCTGCTTCATCAATAAAAATCGCCTTAAACATATTTTTATTCTTTATAATGTTTTGTGCTTGCTTTACAAGATTATTAAATGTTTTTTCATAATCATTTTTTAACATATTATAGTCAATAATTAGATTATATTTTTTAGCTAATTTAAATATAAAGGAACTAAATGTATGAACTTCTAAATTATTATTGTCTTTATATAATAATTCTATTCTTTCTCGAAGTTCATTACATAGTTGTTTTGTATGTGTAAATATTAGTAACTTATGATGTGGATATACTTTTGCCAGTTTTATAGCTCTAGAAAGCATATTTGCCGTTTTTCCTATACCAGAACCGCCTTCAATAAGTGTATTTCCATATTTAATAGAAATAGCATCTTTAATTTGAATTTCTTCCATCATAGTTGCTGTATACTTATAGTCATCATTATAGAAGGAAATTTTTTTAAATTTTTCGTTTAGGTGAAGTGTGTCATTTATTATATAGTATTCTGAACATATATCTAATAAAAATAAATTTAAATTTATTTCATCATTTTTTTCCTTAAGATATTCATCCAGTGAAGCACTAGCCATTATATCTTGAAGCTTATTTTTATCTATTATATTATTATTCACAAATTCTTCAAACTCATAAGCTTCGTCTACTTCAACATATGGCATAATGTAAACATAGTTATAGCTTATATTTCTATTCTTTTGTCCCATTTTTAGTTTCAAAAGCTCATATTCCTCATGCATAACTTCAAGTAACTCTTCTTCCAAAATAAAATATATGTCTTCTGTTGTATCCATAAATTTTATAAATAAAATTTTTCCATCTTTTACATACAACAAGTCAGTATTTATTCCTTTAAAAGGAGTAACTTTTGGCACTACTTTAACGTCCTTATTGATATTTTCGTAAAATACTTTCTCGAATTCTTTCAATTTCAGGGCGTCTAACTGAGAGTTTATATTTATGTATTGGCTCACTTATATTACCTCCTTCTGTTATAACTAATTATACCATTTTAAACTATATTTTTATATATACTTTTTATAGGCAAATTTCGTAAACAAATTCAAAATAAGTACAAATAAATACAAAACTATTAAAGAAAAATTGCAATAAGTATAGATATATATAAATATAAAATTCTTTATGATAAGCACTGACAAAATAAACTTCAGAATTATTTTTTTAAATAATAAATAAAATCTACTCTAAAAAGGTAAAATTGCTTTAACTAGTGACTTATATTACTTAATTATATAAAAATTAACGAACAAAAAATTTTAAAACCTGCTAAAAAATAATTCATTCATATTAGCAGGTTTTATTTAAATTATCTTCCTAAAAAAACATTAAAGTTTGATATATCTGTGTAAACTGCATAAAAAACAGGGTAACGATTTTGGTATAGTTCATTTACAAACTTACCTTGCATTCTCACAGGGAAATAGTGTCCATCTATATGACGGAAGTTAAAAATCACTTCAAAAGTTTCTCTCTTAGGTATTGCTTTATTCAGTGTATCAAGTACAACCTGTAAATCCTCTGGTAATATAGGTGAAAGTACATCAAAATCTTTGGATGAAACATTTCTAGCTGAATAACCAGTAAACTCAAGCATTTTTTGATTAAAGTAAAGTAGTTTCAAATTTTCCATACAAGCAAATTTTGCAATACCATCAGTAGACATCTCCAACAATAACTTTACATCTCTAGTGTCTATATTAAATGCTATACCATCAATAGAATCATCCCCAAAAATATGGAAAGAATTTTTTCCATGACCCTTTGTATAGTAAAGTGCTTGGTCTGCTTTTTCATAGAGTTCAGAATACTTACAGCCATGCTCAGGATATATTGCCACACCAATGCTACATGAAATAGAAAATTCTTCATGTTCAGCAAAACGTTTCTGGTTAATCTTAGAACAAAAACGCTCTAATTTATCCATAATTACATAATTACTGCTATTGAAATCTTTTATCAACACAACAAATTCATCTCCACCAATACGCCCAACAATATCATCTTCACGAAATTGAGACTTTAATTCTAATGCAAATTCACTTATAATAAAATCTCCAAATGCATGACCATATCTATCATTTACATTTTTGAAATCATCAATATCAAAAATCAGAAAAATATGTTCTGAATTTTGATTTTTATCACTTTTTAAAAATGTACTAATAAAGTCCTCTGTTACTCCCTTATTATAAAGACCAGTAAGAGAATCACGTTGTGAACGCTCAAGAAGCAACAATTCTCTATTTTTTTCTTCATCTATATTTTCACGATAAGAAATCATGCGAACAGATTCATCTGATGTCCAAAAGAAAATTCTGGCAGTAATCCTCATCCAATGATAATTTTCTTCATCTCTTTTAATTAAAAAGTCATAACTTATGTTATTGATTCCACTATTATAACACTTAAGAACATTTTCAGGTAAAAATGTATCTAAATAACCTTGTGCATACTCTTCTTTAATTTGCCCTTTAGCAATTATATAGAGTGCTTCATCATATGGTGTGCTAAGACTTAAGCCAAACTCTTTAAAATATCGATTTGCATCTTCACAACCAGCTTTGTTATTAGTAACATCAATCTCAAAAATATTTTCATAGAGATCTTCAGTAGATTTACTCAATAACTTTTGATATTCTAATTTCTGAGAAGAGCTGAGATTAATTATTTGTTGCTTGTATTTCTTAAGCACACGTGTAATTGTAAAAAGTACAAACATTATAATTAAAATTATAATTGCAATCCCTTTTAAAAACTGTATTTGAAGTTGTCTACTCATTGTAGTCAAATCATTTTCCAAAACAAGATGCCATTTTAAACTTGGGATATACTGATATACAACATAACTTTTTAATTTTTCTGATGAATTCCAAAAACTATTCTGTTCTTTTTTATTGCTCAAGATTAAATCTTTTGAAGCAGATAAATTACTACTTTCGTCTTCAAATAAATTAACATGTTCATAGCCTGTTTCCTCAGATGATAATTGAACAAATCCTTTATCATCAATTAGACGTGCTACAACATCAAACTTTTCATCATATTCTTTAAGTAACATTTGTAATGAGTCAACTTTTAATCCAACCCCAATAATTCCCATAGTTGATCCATTATCATCTTTTATCTTACAATTTACAAATACAGTAATACTATTATTACTTGCCTCATCATTATCAACATTTAATGAATATTCTTCATCCTGTTTTAAAAAATCATAATACCACTGATTCTCTGAGTTGTCAGCACTAAGTGTCCTATCAAGTCCATTAAAATGATAATAATTATTTGTCTTGGTTGAAACTAAAAAAACAGAATCATAGGAATATTTATTTCTGTATGTATTTAAGTAATCCTGTAATTTATAAACAAAGTTCCTATCATTTATATATTCTTTCTCACTAGTTAAAAAATTTTTTAATAGACTATCATTGGCCATGGTAAGTGATACATTTATAGGTTGTGAAAGAAGTTTATCTATCTGATAATAAATACCTTCAGCAGCCAATGTAGATACGTGTTCAATATCATTTTTAAAAATATTAGTATTAGATTGGTACCCAATCACAGATGTAGCTATAAAACCAATAGTAATAATAACGCAAACAATAACATTTGTATGTAAAAGTGTATTTTTTTTCATCATGTATCCTCTCTTTCATCATCACTTTGGCTCATTGTATTCTCAACTTTTTAGTGCTTACAATATAATTAATTTTAATCAGCAAACTATCTCAAAAACTTAATTTTATTTCAAATATTAAATTTCATAAATCAACATTAATGCATAGATATTACATGTAAAAACATATAAATTGCTCATCTAAATCATTTTTAATAATATAAATCTATTATATAATTTTTATTTATTATTATATATTTTTAATATTCCTATAATATATTAATATAATCGATAATGCACATCCAAAGCACATCAACAAAACAAAAAACTTAAGAACTTCTGCTGTATAAAAACATATTATCTATCTTTAACAATTATAATTAAAAGTTTTTTGATACAGCATACCTGTAGTTAATTCTGCCCAACTGTAATTTGTCATGTATTCTCCAGCATATGTGTTAATTGCCATCATATCCCACCTTAACATATTATAATAATCACAATCAAATTTTGTAATATCTACTGCAAGGCTATTCCATTTTTTAATAACTACATATTCAATTTTTGCATCCTTTATGGTTTTCATCAGATGTGATATAACAGTTTGCGTTTGATTTTGCAAAGAACGATTGTATTCTTTGTCTTCCCAAAGTACTGCTGCAATTTCAGCAATAGTCACACTTGCTCCTTTCCTATCTACTAAATAAGCAAGTAATTCTTTTGATTTTGCTCTAGTAAAAGTTAATGGCTTTTCATCTACAAATACCTCAAAGTTACCAAATGTATGAATAAATATATGGCTCTTATGGTTCAAAACAACAGGAGAACGTAAATTTTCTATTTCTTTCTGAATTCCTTCTATTGTAACAGGCTTTAGAAGATATCCACTGGCATGCATTGAAAATGCATCTAACGCATATTCTGAATAACCAGTTACAAAAATAATATTTATGTTTGGTAAAATTTCTTTTGCTAGACATGCAAACTCTAGTCCATTCATACCGTACATCTCAATGTCAAGAAATGCAATATCTACAAAATTTCTTTTTAAATACTCTAGCGCCAACTTAGGTTCATCAAAAAGAGTAACTTTTTCAATACCAGAAATATATGTTAATTTTTCATTCAAATTTTTAAGAGCAATTTGCTCATCATCTACGACAATTATATTCATAATTTTACCCCTTTCTAATAGGAATGATTATTGTTGCTATTGTACCTTTTCCTATACCACTTTCTATATTTAGAATTCCATTACATTGTATCTCTAATCGTCTTTTTACATTTTGAATACCAACATGGCTTTTTCCATCATTAACTCTTTCAAAGGGTTGGAAACCTACTCCATCATCTTTTATAACAATATAAATGTTATTTTCATCCTTGGATGTTGATACTATAATTGTTCCCCCTTCTTTTTGTTTTGTAACACCATGTCGTATCGCATTTTCAACAATTGGTTGTATAGTGAGAACAGGAATAAAAAAATCAGTAATTGTAAGCTCATAATGTATTTTTATACGCTCTCCAAAGCGTAATAACTCTATGTACAAATAATTTTTTAAATGAGCTAATTCTTTTTCAAATGGAATTAGCTTTTTTTGTGTAAGAGAATCCATATTTCCACGAAGATAAGAAGAAAATTTTTCTACTGCATGAACTGCCATGTTAGAATCATGTTTACACAAATATTGGATAGTGTTAAGTGCATTATATAAAAAATGAGGCTGTATTTGACTAAGCATTATAGAAATACGATTTTCCATCAATTCTCCCTCTAATCTCTGTTGAAACTTTTCCTTTCTTTTGATAGATAGCATCATATGCCCAATCTGTAATACAATAGTGGTTAGAAAACCTATACAAAAAAATGGTAGACTTCTAATGTATATAGTATAATAATTTGCTATTTCTGCAATACCACCTATAGTTGCTGGTAGATAAGCAAACAAAGCAATCTTAGCATCAGATTCTCTGTATATAATAATTTCAATAACCAAGAACCCCATACCAAGTAATACAATTAGAATACAGATGCTATTTTGTAAAATCAGAAACTCATGCAAATCATAAATATGAAGTATTTGGAGAATAATACAAAGTAGTATAATAGTCATAATTAAATACACACATAAATTTATAACGTTCAATCTCCACTCAGTTAAGTAAGTAGACAAATAAAGTATACAAAAAGTTGGAAGTAAAAACTGCGACAGTAATTCCAAAATACTGACAAGAGTTGGAGATTGGATAATAAGAGTAAGTATATTAAAATCTGCTAAACACCAAATTCCTCCAAATATAGCAAAACATGATAACAAAAAAATCTGACGTGTTAGCTCACTTTTCAAAAAAAACAAAATGATACTTGCAATTAGACCAAATAAGCCAAAAGATATTGTTAACATAGTAAATATAAGACCAATCCTGTTTTCGTGGAGTATACTAACAATTAAATCGCCCTTGGAGCCAATCTGCATTTCATCAAAAAAACATACTAATTGTAATGCTCGCCCACTAGGGTACACTCGTTGTATATTTATCTCAACTAAATCGTCAACTGATATTCCATCAGATTTAAAACCTGTCCAAAGATGACCTGTAGACTTTGTTAGTGCATTTTCTCTACCTTCTTGTATGGAAAATACCTCTTTATTAGATACACGAATATCAACTTTTAGATGGCTGATATGTAGCAAAAGTGTCTCTCCAGCTGGAATATTTCTGCTAAAATGTCCACGCAAATAAATAGACTCTTTTCTTATATCATTCAATGAGTCAACATTGATAAACGGCTGAAGATTTTCAGAATTAGATGTTCTAAATTCTCCAATAAATGAAACTGGAATAAGATTGCTTCGAGGATTTGAATGTTTATCTGATTTAAAAGCACAAACAAACAACAGTATTACTGATAAAGTTAGTAATACTGGTAAATAATACATATACCATCTAGATGTTTTCTTTTCCACAATAGTTTCCTCCATAAAATATATGTATATCTTTTATATATTTGAATATATAAAAAAGTTATATAACCTAAAAATATTTATTTAGATATAATAGATTATTTTATCACTTCATTATATCAAACAAACTTAAATAATTATACAAACAATGTGTATATAAGGATTAATTTTATTAATTCTTTATAATTAATATTTATCAGCCTTATAATTATTTCAAATTATATCATTTTATACCTTGAAAATTAAAAAGCCACAGGATAAATTATTAAATCCTGTGGCAAATCTAAATTTTTAAAAATATTTTTATTATCATTTAGATATTTATATTTTATTTTGCATATTCTATAGCTCTTGTTTCTCTTATTATACTTACTTTTATTTGTCCAGGATATTCAAGTTCATCCTCTATTTTCTTAGTCATATCTCTAGCTAATAAGTGTATTTCTTCATCATTTATAGCTTCTGGTTTTACCATTATTCTAATTTCTCTACCAGCTTGTATAGCAAATGATTTTTCTACACCTTCGTATGAATTAGCTATTTCTTCTAGTTTTTCAAGTCTCTTAATATAAGCTTCTAAAGTCTCTCTTCTAGCACCAGGTCTAGCAGCTGATATTGCATCTGCTGCTGTAACTAATACAGCTTCTACTGTTTGAGGTTCATAATCTCCATGATGTGTACTCATAGCATGTATAACTTCTTTAGATTCCTTATAACGTCTAAGTAAATCCATACCTATTTCAACATGTGTACCTTCCATTTCATGGTCTACAGCCTTACCTATATCATGTAACAAACCAGCTCTCTTAGCTAATCTAATATCTGCACCTATCTCAGCAGCCATTATACCAGCTATATGAGCAACTTCTATAGAATGTTTAAGAACATTTTGTCCATAACTAGTTCTATAATTAAGTCTACCTAATAATCTTATTAATTCTGGATGAATTCCATGTACACTAGTTTCAAATGCAGCTTGTTCACCATATTCTTTTATAATATTGTCAACTTCTTTTCTCGCTTTTTCAACCATTTCTTCAATTCTAGCTGGATGTATTCTTCCATCTGCTATTAACTTCTCTAGAGCAATTCTTGCAATTTCTCTTCTTATTGGATCAAATCCTGATAAAATTACTGCTTCTGGAGTGTCATCTATTATAAGGTCTATCCCTGTTAAAGTTTCTAGAGTCCTTATATTTCTACCTTCTCTACCTATTATTCTACCCTTCATTTCATCATTAGGTAAGCTTACTACTGTAACAGTAGTTTCAGCTACGTGATCTGCTGCACATTTTTGAATTGCATATCCTATAATTTCTCTTGATTTCTTATCAGCTTCTTCTTTAGCTTGACCTTCTATCTCTTTTATCATTATAGACATTTCACGTCTTACATCTCTCTCAGCATTTGTTAAAATAATTTCTTTAGCCTTATCAGATGTAATTCCTGATATGCTTTCTAATTTTTCCAATTGTTGAGTTTTTATTACTTCAACTTCTTCTTCTTTCTTTTCAACTGTCTTTAATTTTTCACTTAAATTTACTTCTTTAGATTCTAAATTTTGTAATTTTCTATCTAAGACTTCTTCTTTTTGTACTACTCTTTTTTCATACTTTTGTACTTCTGTTCTTCTTTCTTTGTTTTCTCTTTCAGCTTCTGTTCTCCATTTATGGATCTCTTCTTTAGCTTCTAATAACTTTTCTTTCTGTACTGTTTCTGAATCGTGGTGTGCTTTATCTATTATTTCTTTGGCCAAGTTTTCAGCTTGTCCAATTTTTGCTTCAGATATATTTTTTCTAACAAAATATCCAGCTATAATACCAACAGCTGCACCTATTACAATCATTACTACACTATCTATGACATCCACCTCCTTCGTTAATAATCCCAAAATGTCATCACTATGATTAAAAAATATTCCTAATAATTAAAATTAAATTTAGATATTTTATCCTCACTTAATTTTATAATTTTTTCAACATTGTGTCAAGCTAATAGGGAGCGTGGTATGTCCTTATTTAATAGTTATTTTTTTATATTTTCACTTATTTTTCAACAACTTCTTCTGATACCAAAGTACCGGCTTCTTCACTAACCTCATTTAAATTGTAAAATGTTCTAACTTTTTCATCTATTTCATTAGTTAAATCCATATTATCCTCTAGGAATTTTTTTACATTTTCTCTTCCTTGTCCAAGTTTAGTGTCATTGTAACTATACCATGAGCCTGATTTTTTAACTATATCTATGTCAGCAGCTATATCTAAAAGATCTCCAATTTTTGATATACCTTCTCCATACATTATATCAAATTCAGATTGTTTAAATGGTGGTGCTACTTTGTTTTTAACAACCTTAACTCTTGTTCTGCTTCCTATAACCTTGTCACCTTGTTTTATTGTGTCTATTTTTCTAACATCCAATCTAACAGATGAATAGAACTTTAATGCACGTCCTCCAGTAGTCGTTTCTGGATTTCCAAACATTATTCCTACTTTCTCTCTTAATTGGTTTATAAATATAGCAACACAATTTGATTTTTTAATCGAACCAGTTAATTTTCTAAGTGCTTGAGACATAAGTCTAGCTTGTAAACCTACATGAGAATCACCCATATCTCCGTCTATTTCTGCTTTTGGAACCAATGCTGCAACTGAATCTATTACTATTATATCAATTGCACCACTTCTTATTAATGCCTCTGCTATTTCTAAGGCTTGCTCTCCTGTATCTGGTTGAGATATGATTAGATTATCAACATCCACACCCAATGCTTTTGCATATACTGGGTCAAGCGCATGTTCAGCATCTATAAATGCAGCTATTCCTCCATTTTTTTGAGCTGATGCTACACAACTAAGTGCAACAGTCGTCTTACCAGAAGATTCAGGACCATATATTTCAACTATTCTCCCTCTAGGTAGACCTCCTATACCAATAGCTATATCTAAACCAATTGCTCCTGTTGATATAACATCTATAGACATAGACGTTGCTTCTCCCAATTTCATTACTGAACCTTTACCAAAATCTTTTTCAATTTTACCTAAAGCTTCATTCAACGCTTTTAATTTTTCTTGATCTACACTCATCTCTATACCATCCCTTCATTTATCTACAAACATTTGTTCTCTTGTTATATATTAATTATATAACATAAATCAAACCTAGTCAATTTAAAAACGCTCCTAATGATTATATTTTTATTTGCTACATTTTATTTATAAACCATTATCAATAATTATATACACAAAAGAAAATATTCCTAAAAAAGAAAAGAGATATACTATTATAGTATACCCTTTTTTACATTTTTAAAATTTTAAGTTGCTATTTTTTATTTATTAATCAATCAATTTATGATTATTAAATGATAAGATTCTATTTAGAAGACATGAAAAGTTCTTTATTTTTATATAGGTATTCCCATCCAGAATATAAAGTAAGCAGTGTTGCTATAAGTATAAGAATTCCACCTATATTTAGTATTAATTCATTTTCAAACTGAGCCCCTAACAATAAAATTACTACTGATATCATTTGAGTTATCGTTTTAAGCTTTCCACTGCCACCAGCTGCTATTACTTTTCCATCAGCAGCTGCTATAGCCCTCAATATGCTAACTGTAAGTTCTCTAGCTACTATTATAATTACCATCCAACTACTTACAAGACCATCTTCTATCATACATGTAAGTGCTGAGATTACTAATAACTTATCTGCTAATGGGTCCATAAACTTCCCAAAATCAGTAACTAAGTTATACTTTCTAGCTATCTTTCCATCTAGTGCATCAGTAATTGAAGCTACTATAAAAATAATACAAGCTAATAAAAACTTGTTCGGTACATTAAATAACATTATTAAAACAAATACTGGAATTAAAAATATTCTAAACAAAGTTAATTTGTTAGGCAAGTTCATATACAACATCTCCCATTAAATCGTATTCCATTGCATCATTTATTTGAACACTTACGAATTCTCCTACTTCAAGATTATCTACACTTTTTACATATACTATACTATCAATTTCTTCTGCATCACCCTGTGTTCTTCCTGTATATACATTATTTTCTATTTGCTCTTCTATAAGGACTTCATATGTTTTTCCTATTTTTTTATCATTAAGTTCTTCAGATATTTTTTGTTGAATCATCATTAAAGTATCTCTTCTTTGTATTTTTACTTCTTCATCTATGTGATTTGGTAATTTATCTGCTGGTGTATCTTCTTCTCTTGAATATGCAAATGCACCTAGCCTATCAAATTTAACTTCTTTGACAAAATCTACAAGCTGTTTAAAATCTTCTTCTGTTTCACCAGGAAAACCTACTATTATCGTAGTTCTAAGTATAGCATCTGGTATATTCTTTCTTATAAGTTTAATTTTATTTAATATATCCTCTTTACTAGTTTTTCTATTCATTAACTTTAAAATACTGTTACTTGCATGTTGTATTGGCATATCAAAATAGCTACATATATTATCATGTTCTTTTATAACTTTAATCAGTTCTTCTGTTATCGATTCTGGATATGAGTACATGACTCTTATCCATTTAAACCCATTTATCTTTGCAAGCTCTTCTAAAAGTTCTGCTAATCTTTCTTTACCATATAAATCAAAACCATACTTTGTAGTATCTTGAGCTATAACTACGAGTTCTTTTACTCCAGATTCAGCCAATTTATTCGCTTCTTTAATTATATCTTCAAATTTTCTACTTCTATATTTACCTCTAAGCTTAGGTATTATACAATAAGTACAATTATTGGAACATCCCTCTCCAATTTTTAAGTATGCCATATAGCTAGGTGTAGATAGATATCTTGGTAAGTCCTCATTAAATACAAACTCTATATCATCAAGGCTTACAATTTGATGTTTCTCACTCAAATCTTTAAGTATGTCATCTATATTTTGGTAGCTTCCTGTACCAACTATTGCATCTATTTCTGGAATTTCAGTTTTTAATTCCTCAGAGTATCTTTGAGCTAGACATCCTGTTACTATCAATAGCTTTAGATTACCAGTCTGTTTTAATTCTGCAAATTCTATTATCGTATCAATTGATTCCTGCTTAGCTGACTCTATAAACCCACAAGTATTTACTATAATTACATCAGCTTCTTCAAAATCTCCTATTAATTTATAACCCTTTTTATTTAAAATTCCCATCATTATTTCTGCATCCACCAAATTTTTTGAGCATCCTAATGATTCTAATGCTATCTTTAACATTTTTTCTCTCCTTCCAATATGCTCTCATATAAGCCTATAACATCTTCTAGGGCTTTTTGTGTGTCATCAAAATTTACAATTTTATTGTACTTATATTTTTCCACTGAATGCATATAAAGTGGGTCGTAATATTCTATAAGATATTTTTTTACAAGCTCTTCATATTTACCTGATTCTAATAAATCAATATATCCATCTACTTCTTTATGACCCAATCTTTTTCTGAATTTATTTATACACTCTTTTAAAACCAATATATTATCTTCACCTTTACCATAAATATAATCTCTACAAAGTCTATTGACTCTATTATCAATATCACATTCCAGTAGTATATGATACCCATCTCGTATCATTGCATCGAAGATTTCATTAGGAACTATGACACTTCCAACTCGCTTACTTTCACTTTCAACAAATATATAATCCTTCTTTGAGAAAAATATACTTTCAAATAAATTAGTTTCAAAGTTCTTTTGAGATGGTGGCTTCTCATCAAATGTTATAAAACCAAAGGTTGAACCACTATTTTTAGCTATACCTTCTAAATCTAATACATCTATTTCTTTTTTCTTCAATAAATGCAATAAATCAGTCTTTCCTGAACCAGTTAATCCATGCACAGATATAAAGTTCTTTGTATTCATTATATTTCTTAAGTAATCCAATACAAAGTTTCTGTAAGCCTTATATCCACCTTCAAGTTGATAAACATTTACACCTAATGATGACAATACATTTACTATACTTCCACTTCTCATTCCGCCTCTTGCACAATATATGACGATATTATCATAATTTGCTGCAAGCTCTGCTGCCTGTAAATATATATCCTTTAGCTTATATGATACATAATCAAATCCTTTTTGTATTGCTTCATGTTTTCCCTGCATCTTATAAATAGTTCCGACTTCATTATGCTCATTGTTTTTAAAAAGAGGCATATTAAAAGCATTTAATATATGGTCTTCTTCATATTCCCCTTCTGTTCTTACATCTACAAAAACTACTTTTTCTAGCTTAAGTGCTTTTTCTATTTCTATAACTGACAATTCTATTCACCTTCTAAATTCTGCAAATCTTGTTTGCTTATTAGTACCTTTCTCGGTTTGCTTCCCTCGCTAGCTCCAATTATACCTCTTTCTTCCATAGAGTCAATAAGTCTAGCCGCTCTATTAAATCCTATTTTAAATCTTCTTTGCAACATAGAAGCAGATGCTTGACCACTATCTACAACAAATTCTATTGCCTCACTTAAAAATTCATCCTCATCACTAGATTTTGATGTGTTAACTTTAGATATAGTTTCAATTATATCTTCCTCATACTTTATTCCATCCTTAACTTGGTCTTTTACAAAATCAATTACTCTTTCTGACTCACTTTCTGATATAAATGCACCTTGAAGTCTAACTGGTTTTGCCGCTCCAAGTGGGTAAAATAGCATATCACCTTTACCTAAAAGTTTCTCTGCTCCACCCATATCAAGTATTGTTCTTGAATCAGTTTGAGATGACACTGCAAATGCTATTCTAGATGGTATATTAGCTTTTATAACACCCGTTATGACATCAACAGATGGTCTTTGTGTAGCTACAATCAAGTGCATTCCAGCAGCTCTGGCCATCTGAGCTAGTCTACAAATATAATCTTCTACATCATTTGCGCTTGCCATCATTAAATCTGCTAACTCATCTATTATTATTACTATTTTAGGTAATTTTTCCTCTGATTTTTCATTATAACTTGTTACATCTTTTACTTGAGCATCTGCAAATAATTTATATCTTCTATTCATTTCTGTCACTGCCCAGTTTAAAGCATTAGCAGCTTTTTTAGGGTCTGTAACTACAGGTATCAGAAGATGTGGTATTCCATTATAATTTGCAAGTTCAACTACCTTTGGGTCTATTAAAAGTAATTTTACTTCATCAGGGTTTGCCTTATATAATATACTACTTATCAAAGTGTTTACACAGACACTCTTTCCTGAACCTGTAGAACCAGCTATAAGTAAATGTGGCATCTTACCTATATCTCCAATTATAATTTTACCTGCTACATCTTTTCCAAGTCCCATTGCAAGAGGTGAATCAAAATTATTAAACTCTTCACTTTCTAGAACTTCTCTTACTCCAACCATTTGAGCTTCCTCATTTGGAACCTCTATTCCAATTGCACTTTTCCCAGGGATTGGTGCTTCAATTCTTATACTTTTAGCTGCTAAACTCAAAGCTATATCATCAGTTAAGTTTACAATTTTACTTACTTTAACCCCTGGACTTGGTTGTATCTCATATCTTGTTATAGTCGGACCAACTGTAACTTGATTAATCTTTGCTTCCACTCCAAAATCTGAAAGTGTCTTTTCTAAAAGAGAGGCATTTTTTAAAACCTTCTTTTTGCCATTTTCATCAGATTTTTTATTTACTTTATTTAAAAGTTCAACACCAGGTTTTTTATAATTTGAATAGTCTTCATTATTTGACTCTGATACAATGCTTATTGGTTGAGTTTTTTCTACAGCTAAATTAGATTTGCTTATATCAACTTTCTTTTCTGGTTTAGTCTCTACAACTGAATTTTCATTTGTAGCTTTCTGTAACTCTTTTAAAACATCTAGTTCTGGCATACTTTGAGTTCCTTCTAATATTTCTAAATATTCATCTTCTGCCTTGTTAAAACCAACTATTTTAATAGTTTTATCGTCTACACCATCACCATTTTCTTCTTCTAAATATTCATCTTCTTCATCTTCATTGTCACGACCTTTTGACATTAGCCCTTTAAAAAATCCAGGCTTCTTGTTTACAGTAGTATCATCTACTTCATCAGTTATCATATCTATTGCAGATTTTTTCATATTTGCAATTTTATCTTTAAAAGTTAAATTACTGTCTTTTGATGCTTTAGATTTTGACTTTGCATTTGATACCAAGTCTTTTATAGAAATATTAAATATAAACATTATAGAAAGTATAAGAGCAAATATACTTATTAGCCATCCACCTGCTATACCAAATATTTTACTCATATAATACGCAATGGTTGTTGCTATTAAACCACTACCTTGTCCACTTACACCCAATTTCATAACATCATCAAACATATTACCTTTTAGTGGGCTATCTACAGGAAGAGTTCCTGCATTTAACAATCCATAAAATACAAAAATAAATAAAATAATTATGTAGTATAATTTAGTCTTTCTCAGTCTATATATATATTCATTTCCATCAAAAAATCCTAGAAGTCCTGTTATAATTACTATAAATGGTATTGCTATGGAAAGTCCTCCAAATAATCCTTTAAAGAGATTTTGCATTATCACAGGTATCCATCCCATAGAATTAGAATTTAAACTATATAATAAAAATACACCTATAAATATGGTTATCAAATTATGATATTCTGCATTAAAGCTTAAGGTATTTACCTTCTTTTTTTTCTTCTTTTTCGTGGCCATTAATATCACTCCTTATTTTTAGCAAGTTTTACCCCTTCATAGCAAAAAGTGCTAATGCCTTAACACTAACACTCCTACTTTATTACATCATTATATCATAAATTTTATTATTTAAACAAATTTTAATCATTATTTTTTTCTTCCTCTGACTCTTTTATAAGCTCTTTTAATTTTTTAATAGCATCTTTTAATCCACCAACTTCATCTATAAGCCCATAATCTACAGCTTCTTTTCCTATTAGAACACTACCCACATCACTTATAAGCTCATCTTTCTCATGCATAAGTTTATCAAGTATATCTCTTTCGATATTAGATGTTCTTATGATAAATTGAATTATTCTCTCTTGCATCTTTTTAAAATACTCGAAAGTTTCATTTATACCTATTACAAGTCCAGTTGTTCTTACAGGATGTATAATCATTGTTGCAGTTGGAGCTATAAATGAGTAATCACCAGCAGTAGCAAGAGGAACACCTATACTATGACTTCCCCCTAATACAAGAGTAACTACTTTTTTGGATGTACTATTTAAAAGTTCTGCAATAGCTAGACCTGCCTCAATATCTCCTCCAACAGTATTTAAAACAACTAGTACTCCTTTAACATCATTACTTTCTTCAATTGAATAAAGCATTGGAATTATATGTTCATACTTCGTAGCTTTTTTCTGAGGATTTCCTATAAAATGACCTTCAATTTCTCCAATTATAGTTATACATTGGGTATCTTTAGGAGGCTGAGGAGGCATCTCACTAGTGCCAAATTGTTTTATACATTCTCTTTCCTCACAGCTAGAATCTCTTCTACAATTATCTTTATCAAATGTTTCATTATCATCTTTATAATCTTTCATAAAAAAACTCCTATCAAAATATATTTAACTTAGTTTTACCAAATAAATCAAATATATTAAGATATAAGCAAAATTATTAAATTTTGAATAAAAGTAATTGTATTACGATTCTTATTTTACATAAAATTGTTGGTGTATTGCATGTACTGCTGTATGCATATCTTCTTCACTAACTAAACAAGATATAGTCATATTTGAATCTGATGTTTGTAAAAGAGATACTCCTGCTTTTGATAACCCTCTAACTACTTTTGACATGATACCAGACATTTCATCAGCTATTCTTGAACATATCAATGTTACTTTAGCACAATCTCTATTTACTTCATAATCTAATTCAAATTTATCCAGTATTTCTTTTAATTCTTTTATATCAGCATCTTCAATAACAAAGGCTTTTTCTGATATAAAGAAATTTATCATATCTATATTTATAAGTTTCTTTTCTATTTCATTTAATACTTCTGTAAACACTTCTTCTGCTGATTTAATCTTAACTTGAGCAACACTATCTTTATTTGCAACAGCAACTTTAAGGTCTTTTTCTTGTTCATATTCTATATTTTGTTCTAAATGCTTACATAAAGAACCTATTTTTGTACCTTCAAAAGTTGGATTCATTGTATTTTTTATTGCTAGAGTTATATTTCCACTTTTAGCCAACTGTACTGCTCTTGGATGTATTACCTTAGCTCCTTTATCTGCCATTTGAAATACTTCTTCATAATCTATAAAACTCAATACTTTAGCATTTGGTTCTACTCTAGGGTCTGCAGTCATTATACCATCTACATCAGTGTAAATTTCAACTGTCTCACATTCTAAAGATTTACCAATAGCAACTGCTGATGTATCACTTCCACCTCTTCCAAGAGTCGTTACTTCACCATCATCTGTTACACCTTGAAATCCAGCTATAACAACAACTTTACCATCATCTAATGCTCTTTTTACCTTTTTAGGGTTTATATATTTTATTTTTGCATTAGAATACTCATCACTTGTAATTATACCTGCTTGTTGACCAGTAAAGAAAACAGATTCTATACCTTTTGCATTTAATAAATTAGCAAGAACTGTCCCTGATATTATTTCACCACAAGACATTATTAAATCAAGTTCTCTTTTATTTGGTTCATCATTTACTGAATTACACAGATTTATAAGTGTATCTGTGGCATATGGAGCGCCCTTTCTACCCATTGCTGAAACTACTAATACTAATTGTAACTCTTCATCATTATCTCTGTATGCTTTTACTATTTTACATACTTCATTCATTTTTTCATATGATTCTACTGATGTCCCACCAAACTTTTGCACTAAAATACTCATTTTTTCCTCCTAAATATATCCCTCATATTCTATAATTATCATATCATTGCCTATTTTTTTTACATTTCTCCATGGAACTTCTAAAAATGACTTATCTTTTCTTCTGGCAAAAAAGCCTTTTTCTTTTGGAATTAAAAGCGCCAATATCCCGCCTGTAGTTTCATCTAGTATAAGGTCACACTCTCCAATAACTCCTAATCTTTCTCCTGTGACTAAGTTAACTATTTCCTTACCTGCTATTTCAGATAAATTCATATTTTATACCTCCAGAGATTTACTTTTTAAGATATTAATCCAAGTGCAGAATATCTTCTACATCTCTTCCCACTATACATGTACCAATATTTTCTATATTGAATACCTTATCAACAACTTTTTTTACTGAATTAACATCAACATTATTTATACATTCAAGTATTTCATCTGTAGTTTTTACTTTTTTACTCAATAACATAGATTTACCAGTAGACATCATTCTACTGCTAGTACTTTCTAAATCCAATATATAATTACCTTTTAGTTGCTCCTTACTTTCAAATATTTCTTTTTCTGTAAGATAATTTTTTCTTATATTTTCAATTTCTTCTTTTATTAAATTATAAACATCTTGTAAATTTTCTGTACTCATACTTGCAAATATACCCAATTCACCACATTTTCTGTATAGTGTTTGTGATGAATATATTGAATATACTAACCCTTTTTCCTCCCTTATCTTCTGAAAAAGTCTTGAGCTTATACTTCCACCAAAAATATTGTTTACCACTGCCATTGAATAAACTTCATCATCATTTTCAAATGGAATACCTTTTAAACACATAGCCAAATTTACCTGTTCAGTATCTTTATTTTTTGATATAAAACAAGGATTAAACGTAGCCTCAGTTACGTCTATATTTAAATTTCTCTTTTTCCAGTTTCCAAATTTAGATTTAAGTTTATCTACCATATCATCAAAGTCAAAGTTTCCAACTATAGAAATGACTGCATTATTTGGAATATAATATTTGTTTAAGTACTCTAACATAGATTCCTTAGTTATATTGTATAGAGAATCTTTTGTCCCAATTATATTCATCCCTAAACCATCATTAGCATATATATTTTCGACTAATAAATCATAAGATAAATCGTCTGGAGAATCTTCATACATCTTAAGTTCCTCCAGTATTATAAGTCTTTCCTTATCTATATCATTTTTATCAAATCTAGAATTTAGTATCATATCACTTAATACATCTATTCCTGTATCTATATGCTCATCTATTAATTTTACATAATAACATGTACATTCTTTACTTGTAAATGCATTGATTTGCCCACCTAAATTGTCAATTGTGCTAGCAATCTCTTTTGAGGTTCTATTTTTGGTTCCTTTAAACATCATATGTTCTATAAAATGAGAAGTTCCACTTACCTCTTCTTCTTCTATTCTAGACCCTGCATTTATCCAAATACCTAATGTTATTGACTTTAGATATGGTATTTCTTCACCAATTATTGTAAGCCCATTTTCCAGTATTTTTGTCTTATACATTACATTCTCCTAAAAATTTATTCTTTATTTTACATTGGATTATTGAAAACACTATGTTCTAATTCTATTTATTTTTATATGTATTACATTATAAGTCAGTCTTTTAATTAATTCAACTACAACTTATACAATCTTAATCAAATTTTTATACTTTGTCTACTTAAATACATCACTAAGTTTACCTGGTTTTAATCCTTTTTCTCTTACAATTGCTATAATATCATCAATACATTTTGTCGTTGCATCAGTTGGATGCATTAAGATTATACTACTATCTTTAATATCTTTTTTCTTCATTCTATCTATAATTATTTCTGGTTGATCTTTATATTTCCAGTCTATAGTATCAGCATCCCATTTAATTGAAGTATATCCTAATTCTTTAGCTGCCTTCACTGTTTCTGCTCCAAAAGAACCTGCTGGAGCTTGAAAAAACTTAGTCTTTTCATTTATAATTTCTTCAATTATCTTTTTAGAGGTTTCTATTTGTTTATAGTTATCTTCATATGATAGTGTCGAATAATCTAAGTGTTTGTATCCATGATTTCCTATTTCATGTCCTTGTTTCTTTATCTTCAATAGTTCATCTTTGTTTTTTTCTGCCCACTTCCCAGTTACATTAAAAGTAATTTTTACATTCTCTTTTTTGAGAGTTTCCAAAATAGATTCTATGTACTCTGTTTCCCATCCAAGGTCTACGTTGCATGTTAATGCAACGTAGCCACTTTTATCTTTTGTGCCTCTCTCATATGGTAAATCTACTCCATTAAATAAGTTGAAAACGGGCTTATTGTTAAACAATTTTAATACCATTACCCCTCCTGACAATCCTAATAATATCACTAAAATTAGTATTATAATTTTTTTGAGCTTACTCTTATTAAGTACCATCATTATCATTAAAACTCCCCCTAATTATGTACAAATTGTTTCTTATTTAATACTATTAAAGGAAAGCTCTATTTATGCACTAAATATAACATAAACCTTTCTCTGTATATCAATAAAAAATTATCTTAAAAATCTCTTAACTAAACCTCTATTATTAAAAAAATTTTAAATTAGCTATTTATTTTTCCTATTATTTTAGAATTTCCTATAGTACTTCCTTCCATTACCTTTAATATAAGAGTACATAATACATTTTATATAAAAAGCCTCTGTTAGCAAAAGTAACATAGGCTTTTAATTTCATATTCAAAAGTTTAATTTCATACTTGAAAATTTATTATAATAACTAGAACATGTTTATGTAATTGTGCTTTTAAAATCTACAAATCAGCTTTAGTTTGTTGATTTCTTTAAACTTTTTCTTTCTATAAAAAAGAAAGCCACTAAAAGCTGAACTACTGCAACAATTGAAATACAAATAAATGCAACATCCATTCCAAATACATTTGCTGTAGCATTTGTCATACCTCGTGATGTTACTGTAGCAGTTGTCATTACTGCAACAAAAACTGCTGAGCCAATAGCACCAGCTATTGTACGCAATGAAGTAAGTAATGCTGTTCCGTGAGCAATATTTTTTTCACCAAGCACACTCATTCCCCAGGTAACAATAGGCATCATAATTAATCCAATAGCTATCAGACGTATAATATAAAAAGCAGAGATATACAATACTGAAGTATCTTCTCCTACAAAAGATACACCAAGACAACTTATTGCCAAGAATATACTTCCACATACAACTAGCTTTCGTATTCCAAACCTATCATAAAATCTACCTGCAAAAGGACTTATAAGTGCCATTACAAGAGAACCTGGCATCATAAT
Source organism: Clostridioides sp. ES-S-0190-01 (assembly GCF_020658275.1). NCBI lineage: Bacteria > Bacillati > Bacillota > Clostridia > Peptostreptococcales > Peptostreptococcaceae > Clostridioides > Clostridioides sp. ES-S-0190-01. The sequence continues at coordinate 173,315 of NZ_JACVWA010000039.1, forward strand.
GAGACCACACTTAGTTGCTGAAAATCCTCTTACTGTCTGGATATATATTGGAATTAAAGTGGATCCTGCCATCATTACAACATATAAAAGCATACTTATAATTACAGCAAGCCTATAACTTTTATTTTTAAGAATACGAAGTTCTAGAAATGGCTCTTTTGAGTGAATCTGACGTAAAGAAAATACTATAATTGATACTATCCCTACAAATAATGGTAAAGCAATATTTATACTAAAAAACTCAGTTGTCCCAATATTCCCAAGCCCAAGTAAAAGACCACTAAATCCTACTGCACATAAAATCATAGAAAACGTATCAAATGATTGTTTTTTTGTCTCTATTACATTTTGTAACACTCTAGATGCTATAATAATATCAATAATACTTATAACTAAAGAAAACCAAAAAATAGCTTGCCAATTAAAAATATCAATGACAATTCCTGCTAGAGTTGGAGCAAATATTGGAGCAGCACCAGCAGCCAAACCATATATACCCATTATAGAGCCCATTTGCTCTGCAGGATAAATTGTTAAAATTATTACTTGTGTCATGGATAGCAACACTCCATTCCCCATTGCTTGCAATATACGCCCAAACAAAAGGGGTGTAAATGAAGATGCACTAGCAGAAAGCAACAATCCTACAGCAAAAAGACTCATAGCACTAATGAAAAGTGGTTTTGTTGGAAATCTCCTAATCAAAAATGCAGTGGCAGGAACCATAATTCCCATAGCAAGCGTATATGCACTAGTAAGCCATTGAGCTGTTGTGGCTGATATATTTAAATCCCCCATCATAACTGGCAATGCAGTAGTAAGAGATGTCTGAAGTAATGAGCCAACTATAGAACCAATCAATAGTACAGCAAAAATCATATTTCTAGATTGCTTATTTAAACTCATGTCTTTACCTTCTTTCTGTTTTTATTAGCAACACTTAAGAAATATCTCTATTTTTTATCTTCAAAAAACTTTATAATCTTTTTTTGAATACGTATGTAAGCAATAGCATCTTCTGGACCTAGTGCTTTTAAAAATTCAACTGTATACTCTAAAAATTCTTTTTCATTTATTTTCTGCTGTTGTATTCCCTTAGGCATTAATTGAACTAGTGTCTGTCTACCATTTTGTGGGTCAACACAGCGTTCAATCATTTCCTTTGATTCTAATTGATTAAGAATAGCAGACATTCTAGCAGTACTAACATTCATAGTACTACTTATTTCTTTTGGATTTACTTTTTTATTATTTTTAGATAAATAACCCAATACAAATTTTTCACCACTTTGTATATCTGCAATTTTATCTTTATGCGGTATTTTTACCATCAACGTCTTAACCTTTCCAAGTTCAAGTGCTAATTTCATATAGTCCACATTATCACCTCCTTAATTGCTAATACTATTAGTAATTTACCATATGTTGTAAATAAAATCAATATTAACACGATATTTAATAGTCATTATCATATTAGCAATAAAAAAAAGCAAAACCCTAGGATTTTGCCTTTAATTATTTAATATATTATTTATTTTTATGCTCTGGTTTTGGTAAAAGAACTTTTCTGGATAAATTAACTCTTCCTTTTTCATCTATTTCTGTAACTTTAACTTCAACTTCATCTCCTATATTTAATACATCTTCAACCTTAGCAACTCTTTCATGAGCTATATGAGATATATGAAGTAATCCTTCTTTTCCTGGAAGTATTTCAATAAATGCTCCAAAATTCATTATTCTACTTACTTTACCTTTATAAGTTTTTCCTACTTCTGGTTCAATAACTATATTATTTATAAGTTCTTGAGCTCTATTAATCATATCAATTTCAATACCTGATATGAATACTTCTCCAGTTTGTTCAATATCTATCTTAACTCCAGTTTCATCTATTATCTTAGTTATTATTTTTCCACCAGGTCCTATTACATCTTTTATTTTGTCAGGATTTATTTGCATTTTAACAATCTTAGGTGCATATGGTGAAAGCTCTGGTTTTGGTTGAGATATAGTTTTTCTCATTTCTCCTAGTATATGGATTCTACCTTCCTTAGCTTGTTTTAAAGCACGTTGTAGAACTTCTTTATCTATACCATCTATTTTTATATCCATTTGTATCGCAGTTATACCATGCTCTGTTCCAGCCACTTTAAAGTCCATGTCTCCTAAGTGGTCTTCCATACCTTGTATATCTGAAAGCACTGCTACTTTACCATCATGCTTTATAAGTCCCATTGCTATACCTGCAACCATGTCTCTTATAGGTACACCTGCATCAAGCAGAGATAATGTTGAGCCACATACACTCGCTTGAGATGTAGAACCATTTGAACTCAATACTTCAGAAACTAATCTAATAGCATAAGGGAAGTCTTCTTGAGATGGTATCACTGGTAGTAAAGCTCTCTCAGCTAAAGCACCATGCCCTATTTCTCTTCTACCTGGACCTCTTGATGGTCTAGCTTCTCCAACACTATATGATGGGAAATTGTAGTGATGCATATATCTCTTGTTTTCTTCTTCATCTAATCCATCTAACTTTTGAACATCTCCTAAAGCACCTAAAGTAGCTACATTAAGTACTTGAGTTTGTCCTCTAGTAAATATAGCTGAACCATGAGCTCTAGGTATCATACCAGTTTCACACCATATAGGTCTGATTTCTTCTAATTTTCTATTATCTGGTCTTACATTTTCATGCACTATAAGTTTTCTTACTTCTTCTTTTATTATATCTTGTAATACTTCCTCTATATCACCAATAAGTTCTTCAAAATTTTCAATAGTTTCTTCAAAATGAGCTAGAGTTTCTTCTTTAACTCTATCCATCTTTTCCATTCTTTCTAGTTTTTCAAAAGTTTGAACTGCGTCCTTCATCTTAGCAGTTGCAAATTCACGAACCAATTGAGTTATTTCTTCTCCTGCATGGTATAATTCAACAACAATTTTTTCTTTTCCAACTTCTGCAACTATACCATCTATAAATTCAACCACTTTTTTTATTTCTTGATGAGCGAATAAAATAGCATCAAGCATTATATCATCTGGAACTTCATCTGCTCCAGCTTCAACCATCATTATTGCTTCTTTTGTACCTGAAACAACTAGATGCATTGAACTTTTCTCTCTTTGCTCTGCATTTGGATTTACAACAAATGCACCATCTACAAGACCAACACATACTGAACCTGTTGGACCATTAAATGGTATATCTGATATAGAAAGTGCTATAGATGAACCTATCATTGCTACTATATCTGGTGTGCAATCTTGATCTACTGATAAAACTGTTGCAACTACCTGAACATCATTTCTAAATCCTTTTGGAAATAATGGTCTTATTGGTCTATCTATCAATCTTGATGTAAGTATCGCTTTTTCTGAAGGCTTACCTTCTCTCTTTAAAAAACCTCCAGGTATTTTACCTACAGAGTATAATTTTTCTTCATAATCTACACTTAAAGGGAAAAAGTCTATTCCGTCTCTAGGCTTAGCTGACTTAGTTGTATTTACCATTACCATACTGTCGCTGTATCTAACTATACAGCTACCGTTAGTCATTTCACAAATTTTTCCTATTTCTACAGAAAGTTCTCTCCCTGCGAAATCCATTTTAAATATTTTATGTTCAAACATTAATGCTTGTCCTCCTCTTATTAAAAACACGTATATCACTCTATTTACTATATTATCAAAAATACTATAAATTAACAATATAAAAATTATCTTTGCCTATATATGCAAGAAGCTTATATTCCTGCTAATTAGAACAACTTATAGCTAATATATCTGGCCCTGTATGAGAGCAAATAGAAACTCCACCTCTAGTAAACAAGACTCTTCTTGCTTTTATTCTTTTATTTACTTCTTCTTTTAATATTTTACAATCATGTAGATTATCTCCACAGCCTATTGTTACTATTTTCCCTTCTAAAGACCCTTCATTCATTTCTAAAATTATATCTACTAGTTTACTTGCTATATTTTTTACTCCTCTGACCTTGTTTACCAACTTAGCTTCCCCATTATCAAAGAAAAATATAGGTTTTATATTCAACATATTTCCTATTAAAGCAGTTGCTACTGGAACCCTTCCACTTTGTTTTAAGAAATCAAGGGTATATGGAGCAAAAAGTAATCTTATACTGCTACGAATGTTTTCTAACTCATTTATTATTTCTTCAAACCCCAAACCTTCTTCAACAAGTTCACAGGCTTTTATAACATATTGCCCACTACCAAGTGATAAGTTTCGAGTATCAAATATATGTATTTTTTCTTTTTCATTCATATCATTCTTAGCTATTACAGCACTTTGAAAAGTTCCTGAGGCATTTGATGCACCTGTTAAACAGATTATATGATATCCCTCTTCTATAAACTTATCAAATACTTCTTTAAACTCCATATATGTAGCTTGTGAAGTCTTAGGTATTTGTTTTATTTCTTTTACTTTCTTGTAAAACTCTTCTTTATCTATATCCACTCCTTCTATGTATTCTCTATCATTAAAAATAACTGTAAGTGGAACTATTTCTATATAATCTTTCTTTGATATTTCATCTGGAATATCGCACAAACTATCACATACTAACTTTATTTTCAAAATAATTTCCTCCTTATTCTAACTAAATATTATAGTATAAAGTTTCTATATTTATCTTGTCTTTCCTTTTTAATTGCTTATGTATTTATATATTACCTTATATTCTTACCCAATATTATTCATTTTATAATTTTTTATAATGTATAAATTACTTTTATTATTAACTATTTTACTCTATAATAAATTAACTATAAAAAAGCAGGTATACACTATACCTGCTTTTTTATAAAGAATGAAATTACTTTCTTAATCCTAATTTAGCTATTAATGCTCTATATCCTTCAAGATCTTTTTCTTTTAAGTAAGCTAATAAGTTTCTTCTTCTACCAACCATTTTTAATAGTCCTCTTCTTGAATGGTGGTCTTTCTTATGAGTTTTTAAATGTCCATTTAGATCATTTATTCTAGCTGTTAATAAAGCTATTTGTACTTCTGGAGAACCAGTATCTCCTTCAACTCTTCCATATTCTTTGATTATTTCTGTTTTGTTTATCATTTAGATTACCTCCGTATTTTTTTAGAAACGCCTATTACTAAGCATTGATTGGAGTATTCAAAAGCTGAGTAATGGTTATTTTCCTTAATCATTTTATCATACATTACCTGTTTTTGCAAACATAGTTTTCATATACATAGTTTATGTCATTAGACAATTGATTTTTTAAGTCATCTATTGAATTAAATTTTCTCTCATCCCTTATTCTTTCCAAAAATTCAACAATTATATTTTCACCATAAATATCTCTGTCAAATTCTAAAATATTTGTTTCAATAGACAAAGATTTTCCATTAACCGTTGGGTTGTAACCTACATTTGTAGCACCAAAATAAACCTCATCTCCAATATGTACAATAGAAGCATAGATACCTCTCTTTGGAATGAGCATATTATTCTTAAGGTCAATATTTGCTGTTGGGAATCCAATAGTTCTTCCAAGGTGTTTAGAATGTATAACACAGCCTTCCAACTTGTAATTACGACCTAAATACTCTTTGACATTAGTCATATCACCTTGGGATACTAAACTTCTAATATAAGTACTACTCACTCTTACATCATTTATTTTGATTGGTTTTATTACTTCCACCTCAAAACCAAATTCATCTTCTAAGCTTTTTAATAGATTGACATTACCTTCCTTCGCTCTGGCAAACGTAAAGTCATGTCCAATTACTATTTTTTTAGCTTTTAATTTTTTTACTAGTATCTCCTCTACAAAATCCTTTGCAGGTATTTTGGTCATATACTCATCAAATGGTATGATTACAACTATATCTATTCCCAATTCTTCCAATAATCTTATTTTGTCCTCATTGCTTATAATATTTTTTGTTGAGTTTGGTCTAAAGTAGTTTACAGGATGATTTGCAAATGTAAATACAATACTCTGTATATTTTCTTTTTTTGCATATTCAACTGCTTTTTTTATAAGAACTTGATGTCCTTTGTGTATGCCATCAAAATTCCCTATGGTAATGACACTTTCTTTTATGTTTGCTATTTCTGCTATAGATTTTATAATCACCATAATAAATTTTCCCCGCTAAAATTATAATTTACTCTTAACTTATTCACAAACTATTATAGCATAAGTAAAAGAGATAGACTATAGAAGTTATTATAGTACTATCTCTTTTGGTGTTTTTTCAAATACATTGATTATACAAACATCTTATCACTTTTAACACTTATTGTATTATTATGTTTTGATAATTTTCCTAATCCTAAGAAGTTATCTTTACTGTATACTCTTACAAATTCATCATCTTTACTGAGATTGTTCTTTAAAAATCTCTTATCATCTATTGAACCACCATTACTATAATATTTTATAGCATTAGGGTTTAATACAATATAATTAAACGAATCCAATACGTAATCTATATCATATAAATGTTTATCCAGAGTTTCATTTGCATAAAATAATTCTAATTCTTCCAGCGTTATCGAATTTTCCAAGTTAAATTTTCCAGAAGATGTTCTATTTAAAAACGACATATGTCCTCCACACCCTAGATATTCTCCTATATCATGGCAAATGCTTCTCACATAAGTCCCTTTAGAACATTCAACATAAAACATTACTTTATTACCTTTTATACTAAGGATTTTTATATCTTTTATGTTTATTCTTCTAGTTTTTAAAGTAATCTCAGAGCCTCTACCACTTCTTACTAAATCACACATTCTCTTTCCATTTACTTTTAAAGCTGAGTAAATTGGAGGAAGTTGATCTATTTCACCTTTTTGCGTATCAAAAGCTCTTTCTATATCTTCATTACTTAACTTAAAATCATCAACTTTTTTTATAATTTCGCCAGATGAATCATAGGTATCTGTACTTATACCTAAAGTAAGTTCACATATATACGATTTATCTTTGTTTAAAATAAGTTCACATACTTTTGTAGCTTTTCCTATACATATTGGTAAAACACCTGATGCATCTGGGTCAAGAGTACCTGTATGCCCAACTTTTTTCATATTTAAAATCTTTCTTACCCTACTTACAACATCATGAGACGTCATACCTGTAGGCTTCAATATATTTATAATCTTATTCATTTTATTGTCACCTTAAATTGATTTTAACACTGCCTCTAATACCATTTTTTTAGCATTATCAATACTATCTTTGATAGTGCATCCAGCAGCTCTTATGTGACCACCGCCACCAAATACCTTAGCTATTTCACTTACATCAACATAATTTTTTGACCTAAAACTCACTTTAATTTCATCTTGTTTTTTTTCTTTAAATAAAATTCCAACTTCAATATCCTTTATATCTCTAGTATATGTTGTTATACCATCAACATCATTGAAACTCATGTTATTCCTATTCATCATATCCTGAGTTAAAATTATACTAGATACCTTTGAATCAAATATCTCCAAAGATTTCAAAGCTTCACCTAATAATTTGTAATAATCAGAAGAATTACTTTGATATATATTTTGTATTATAGTGTTTTTTTCTGCACCCAAAATAAGTAAATCCTTTGCCATTTCAAAACTACTTGCATGCACATTTGAATAGGAAAAATTTCCAGTATCAGTTACAAGACCTGTGTATAAACATGTTGCTATGTCTTTATTTATAATCTTAATGTCTTTTATTTCTTGAAATCTAACCAATAAATTATACACTAGTTCACAAGTAGAAGATGCATCAATATCTACATAGTTTAAGTCTCCATATGAATCATTACTCGCATGATGGTCAATACAGATTACTTTTGATGCATTATTTTTGATTTCATCACTTACACATATTCTCATCTTATCTCCACAGTCAAGTGCAATTAGAGAATACTTATTTATATCAAATTCATGAGACTTATAAATTTCTATACCTTCAACTAAAAACTTTAAATTCAATGGAGCTTCATCATCAAGTACATAATATACATTTTTCCCTAAATTTTTTAGTGTATAATACATTGAAAGTGTGGAACCAATATTATCTCCATCTGGACTAATATGAGAGGTAACTATAAAATAGTCACCTTCATATATATAATTTATAATACTATCAATATTATTCATCATAATTTTCATCCTCATTTTTTTGAGTATTTTTTTCATTTACTCTCTTTATAAGGCTATCCATATACATTCCTTTTTCTATTGAATCATCAAGTTTAAATATTATCTCAGGAATATATCTAAGCTTTATATTTTTTCCTACTTCTCTTCTTATATACCCTCCAGCACTCTTAAGTCCTGCTAATGTGGATTCTTCATCTCCACCTAGAATACTTACATATACATAAGCATATCTTAGGTCATTTGTAACTTCTACATCAGTTACACTTACCAAAGATGTTATTCTAGGGTCTTTTACTCCATTTATAAGCATAGTGCTTACTACTTTTCTTATTTCTTCTGCAATTCTTCTTGTTCTATTATATGATGCCATACCATCGACCTTCTTTACTAACTGATTTTCTTTGATACGAATTTATAATTTTCTTTCTACTTCTTTAGTTATATAAGCTTCTACTATGTCGCCTTCTTTTATGTCATTATAATTTACAAAACTCATACCACATTCGTATCCAGAATTAACTTCTTTTACATCATCTTTAAATCTCTTAAGTGCTGCCAGTTCACCTTCATGTATTATTATACTATCTCTAACTAATCTTATTTTACAGTTTCTAAATATTTTACCATTAGTTACATAACATCCAGCTACTGTTCCAATACCAGATATTTTATATATTTCTCTTATTTCAGCTTTTCCTGTTTCTTCATCAACATATTCAGGGTCTAACATACCAGTCATAGCAGCTTGTATATCTTCTATAGCTTTGTATATTATAGTATATGTTCTTATATCAACATTTTCCTTCTCTCCTAGAGATTCTGCACCTGGAACTGGTCTTACATTGAATCCTATTATTATTGCATTAGAGGCTGCTGCAAGTAATATATCTGATTCTGTTACAGCTCCAACACCTCCATGTATTACTTTAACCTGTACTTCTTCATTTGATAATTTTTCTAAAGATTGTTTAACTGCTTGTACTGAACCTTGTACATCTGCTTTTATAACTATGTTAAGGTCTTTTATAGCACCTTCACTCATTTGACTAAATAAAGCATCTAGTGATAATCTTTGAGTTGATTTTAACATCTCATCTCTAAATAATTGTTGTCTTCTTGCTGCTACACTTCTAGCAATTTTATCTGTTGGAACCTCAACAAATTGGTCTCCACCTTGTGGAACTTCTGATAGCCCTAATATTTCCACTGCTGTAGATGGACCTGCTGTTTTTACTCTTTTTCCTTTTGCATTTATCATTGCTCTAACTTTACCACATGCAACACCTGCAACAATTGGATCACCTACTGTTAGAGTACCACCCTGAACAAGTACTGTTGCAACTGGACCTCTTCCCTTATCAAGCTCAGCTTCTATAACAGTTCCTACTGCTCTTTTATTTGGATTGGCTCTTAATTCTTCTATTTCAGCAACCAACAATACCATTTCTAAAAGTGTATCTATTCCTTCTTTTTTCTTAGCTGATACTGGAACTGCTATTACTTCTCCACCCCAGTCTTCAACTAATAATCCCTGGTCTGCTAATTCTTGTTTAACTTTATCTGGGTTTGCACCTGGTTTATCTATTTTATTTATAGCAACTATTAAAGGTACTCCTGCTGCTTTAACATGGTTTATTGCTTCTACTGTTTGAGGCATTATACCATCATCTGCTGCAACAACTAATATTGCTATATCTGTAACTTGTGCTCCTCTTGCTCTCATTGATGTGAAAGCCTCATGCCCTGGTGTATCTAAAAAGACTATTTTTTGTCCATTAATTTTAACTTCTGAAGCACCTATATGCTGAGTTATTCCTCCAGCTTCACCTGAAATTACATCAGTTTTTCTTATTGCATCTAGTAAAGATGTTTTACCATGGTCAACATGTCCCATAACTGTAACAACTGGTGGTCTAGGTTTTAAATCCTCTTCATTATCTTCTTCAATTTCCATTAAAGCTTCTATTTCTAAAGCTTCTGTATCATCACTTTCTGCTACTGTTAATTCAAATCCATAGTCTTTGGCAGCTAAAGCAGCAATCTCAAAATTTATCTCTTGATTTATTGTTGCCATAGTTCCCATTTTCATAAGCTTCATAATTATTTCTGATGGAGATTTATCTAATTTAGTTGCCAATACTTGTACTGTCAACTGTCCATCTATTTCTATAATATTTCCATTTTCTTGAGATGAATCTTCACTTAACACTTCAAGTGCTAATTCTAACGCTTCACCTTCTAATACTGAATCTTTGTCAGTTACATTAATATCTAATTCAGCTAACTTATTTATAAGCTCTTCATTTGATATATTTAATTTTTCTGCTATTTGGTATACTCTTGTTTTTGACACAAGATCACCCCCTATTTTATTTTAAATTTCTATTAGTTCAATTATCTTTTTAGCAAAATTTTCATCTTTTATTCCTACGACTGCTCTTGGAGATTTTCCTATTGCAAATCCTATTTCATCTTTTGTTGAAAAAAATAGATATGGAATATTTCTAAAAGTTGATTTATCTTTAAAAAGTTTTTTTGTGTTATTTGATGCATCTTCTGCAATTAAAATTAATTTTACTTTTCCTTTTTTTAAGTCAAGCAAAGTTGAATCATCACCAGACACTATTTTCCCTGCACGAGTTGCGAGTCCTAAGAACGAGTGTATCTTTTCTTTATTATTTTTCATATTCTTCTAACTCCATAAGTAGATTATCATAGACTTCATCAGGAACATCAATTTTAAAAGCTTTATTTAATGCTTTGCTTTTTATAGCTTTTTTTAGACATTCAGAGCTTTTGCACACATATGCTCCTCTTCCATTAGCTCTTCCTGTTGGGTCTAAAAATATTTTTCCTTCTTTATTTTTAACTATTCTTATAAGCTCTTTTTTAGAGTCTCTATCTTGACACGCTATGCATTTTCTTTGAGGCACTTTTTTTACTTTTTTCAAAGCCATCCCTCCTTACTCTTCTTCTTTGAAATTATCATCTGAGATATCTAACTCATCTTGATTGATAAATTCAGCTTTAATACCCTCATCTTCTATTTCTTTGGAATTTTCAAGATTTATCATTTCTTGTTCTGCTTGAGATTCGCTCTTAATATCTATCTTCCAGTTTGTCAATTTTGCTGCAAGTCTTGCATTTTGGCCTTCTTTACCTATAGCAAGTGATAGCTGATAATCTGGAACAATAACTAAGGCAGATTTTTCATCTTCATTTATATCTACTTTAACAACTTTTGATGGGCTAAGTGCTGCTGATATAAACTCTGCTGGATTTTCACTATATTTTATTATATCTATTTTTTCATCACCAAGTTCATCCACTATATTTTTTACTCTAAGTCCTTTTGGACCTACACAAGCTCCAATTGGGTCTATTTTTTCATCTATAGATCTTACTGCCATTTTAGTTCTTGACCCAGCTTCTCTTGCTACTGATTTTATTTGAACTATACCCTCATATATTTCAGGAACTTCTTCTTCAAATAATCTCTTTACTAGACCTGGATGACTTCTTGATACAACTATTTGAGGTCCTTTGTTAGTCTTTTTAACTTCAAGTATATAGAATTTTATTTTTTGACCTGCTTTATAATTTTCAAATGGGATTTGTTCACTTTGAGTCATTATCCCTTCTATTCTTCCAAGATTTACATAAACAATATTTTTATTTGCTCTAGCAACCTCTCCTGTAACTATTTCATTTTCTTTTTCTATAAATTCATTATACACTATTTCTCTCTCAGCTTCTCTTATTCTTTGAACAACTACTTGTTTTGCTGTCTGAGCTGCAATTCTCCCAAAGTTTTTAGGTGTAACTTCATGCTCTATAATATCACCCAGTTCATAATTAGGGTTTATTTCTCTAGCATCTGCTAACTCTATTTCTAAGAAAGTATCATACAAGTCTGATTCATCGACAACTACTCTTTGAGAAAACACCTTTATATCGCCTTTGTCTCTATCAAACTCAACTCTAACATTTTGTGCTGAACCAAAGTTTTTTTTGTATGCAGTTAAAAGAGCTTGCTCTATAGTATCTATAAGTATTTCTTTATCTATACCTCTATCAACTACTAATTCATTTAGTGCTTCCATAAATTCATGATTCATTTTTTATTTCCTCCCTATTTAATATACCACTAAAACTTTATTGCTAATCTAACAATAGCAACATCTTTTCTATTAAATTCCATTTCTTCACCATTTATAATGATTTTTATATTATTGTCTTCTGTTAATCCTACAAGTTCACCTTCAAATTGTTTACATCCATTTAATGGTTTATATAATTTTAAATCTACATCTCTACCTTGGTATCTAGCAAAATCTCTGTCTTTTTTTAGTGCTTTATCAAGCCCTGGAGAAGATACTTCTAAGAAATAATTCTCTTTTATAGGGTCTTTTTCGTCTAATATTGGGCTTAGTTCTCTACTAACTAATTCACATTCGTTTAAAGATATTCCTTCTTCTTTATCTATGTATACTCTTAAGTAGTATTCTCCCGCTTCTTTTACATATTCAACATCAACCATTTCAAATCCATGTTCATCCGTTATTTTAGTTACAATTTCTTCAATTGCTACTTCTAAATCTTTTTTCATTAAATTACCTCCTATTCAATTGTAAATGACTATTTTAAATTTATTAAATAATTTTTAAATTAAATGTATTTAATAAATTTAAACTAGTTCTTAATAATATATTTAAAATAAAAGAGTGAGAACAGCTGTCTCACTCTTAGTTTCTGCAAAGTATACTATTTTCTATACTATGATATCATAAAATTCTTTTATTTGCAACTTTTTGAACTAACCTAAAACAGTGACAATTGGTTTTCATCACTCATATTTTCAAGTGAGCCATGATTAGTAAGTGTTTCTATTACTGTTTTTGATACTTTTGCTCTCTTTCTTAAATCTTCTTTTGATATAAACTCACCATTTTTTCTTTCATTTTGAATATTTAAAGCTGCATTTCCTCCAAGACCTTGTATTGCTGCCATTGGTGGAAGTAATGTTTTTTCTCCAACAACTATAAAGTCACTTGCATCCGATTTATATATATCAACTGGTAACAGCCTTATCCCCCTTGCATACATTTCAAGTGCAACTTCTAATACGGTCAACATACCTTTTTCCTTTGTAGTTGCATCATTTCCCAATGCTTCAATCTCATTTATTTTTGATTTTATAGTATCCAAACCTTTAACAATTAAATCTGCATCAAAATCTTCCACCTTTGTAGTAAAGTAAGTTGCATAAAAGGCTTCTGGGTAATGTACTTTACAATATGCAATTCTAAATGAGGTCATAACATAAGCAACAGCATGTGCTTTAGGGAACATATATTTAATCTTTTTACACGAACCTATATACCATTCTGGAACATTATTTTTCTTCATTTCTTCAATATGTTCTGGTTTTAAACCTTTCCCTTTTCTTACACTCTCCATTATTGTAAAACTCATCTTAGGAGGTAAGCCTTTAAATATTAAGTAGTTCATTATGTCATCTCGTGTAGATATAACATCTTTTAATCCCACTATACCTTCTCTAACTAAATCTTGTGCGTTATTTACCCAAACATCTGTACCATGAGAAAGACCAGATATACGTACGAGCTCTGCAAACGTAGTAGGTTTTGTATCAAGGAGCATTTGTCGTACAAACTTAGTTCCAAATTCAGGTACAGCAAGACATCCTATAGGACAATTTATCTCTTCTGGTGTAACTCCTAACGCTTCTGTAGATGTAAATAAAGACATAGTCTCTTCATCATCTAGAGGAATTTCAGTTATATTTATTCCAGTAATATCTTCAAGCATTCTTATGATAGTAGGACCGTCGTGTCCAAGTATATCAAGTTTAAGTATCCTACCACTTATTGAATGATAATCAAAGTGAGTAGTTATAACGCCACAAGAAGTATCATTTGCTGGATATTGTATAGGTGTAAAATCATATACATCTTTATAGTCTGGTATAACCATAACTCCACCAGGATGCTGTCCTGAGGTTCTTTTTACGCCAGTACACCCATTTGAAAGTCTAAGAACCTCCGCATTTGGTACACTTATATTATTTTCTTCTACATATTTTCTTGCATATCCAAAAGCTGTTTTTTCTGCTACTGTACCTATAGTTCCTGCTCTATATACATATCCCTCTCCAAATAATTCTTCGGTGTATTTGTGGATTGTTGGCTGATAATTTCCTGAGAAATTTAGGTCTATATCTGGTTCTTTATCTCCTTCAAAACCTAAGAAAACCTCAAACGGAATGTCATGACCATTTTTAGCAAGTTTTCTTCCACATTTTGGACAATCCTTATCTGGCAAGTCAACACCTGACCCCCATTCACCTATTTCATAAAAAAAGGAATATTTACAATCTTCATTTTCACAAATATAGTGAGCTGGTAGAGGATTAACTTCTGTTATATCACTCATAGTAGCTGCAAATGATGAACCAACAGAACCTCTTGAACCAACCAAATACCCATCTGAAAGAGATTTTGCAACTAGTTTTTGAGCTATAATATACATAACTGCATATCCATTACTTATTATTGAATTTAATTCTCTATCCAATCTCTTTTGAACTATTTCTGGTATTGGCTCTCCATAAATCCGTTTAGCTTTTTCATAGCACATTTCCCTTAATTCTACATCTGAACCTTCTATAATTGGTGGATATGTATCATCTGGTATAGGTTTTATATTTTCAACCATATCAGCAATCAAATTACTATTTTCAACCACAACTTCATATGCTAATTCTTCTCCAAGATAACTAAACTCCTCCAACATTTCATCTGTTGTCCTAAAATGTAAATAAGTCTCTTCTTCATCTACCTTAAATCCTTGAGAATACTTTAGAACTTTTCTTAAAACAGCCTCATGTTTATCTAAAAAATGCACATCTCCAGTAGCTACTGGAATTTTATTAAACCTCTTAGCTGTATCAATTAATTTTCTATTTAATTCTCTCAGCTCTTCTTCATCCTTTACTTCTCCTTTATCAATCATAAACCTATTGTTATCTATAGGCATTACTTCTATATAATCATATAAATCTATTATTTTTTTCATTTCTTCATCAGATACATTTTTCTTTACAGCTTGAAAAACAACCCCTGCTTCACAAGCGGAACCAATTATGAGACCTTCCTTATACTCATTTAAAATACTTCTAAGGATTCTTGGGGCTCTAAAAAAATGATTTACATGTGCATCTGAAATTATTTTATATAAGTTTTTTATACCTATAGAATTTTTTGCTATCAAAGTTATATGATTTGTACTAAGCTTTGTATAATCGATTTTTCCAAGAATATTATTCACATCACTTAAAGTTTTGGCACCTTTTTCTGTAAGCATCTGTAAAAATTTATTAAATATAAGTGCAGTTGCTTCCGCATCATCAACTGCTCTATGGTGGTTTAAAAGAGGTATGCCAAGCTCTTTAGCAACAACATTTAATCTATGTCTTTTTAACTTGGGAAGCATTACTCTGGCTAACATAAGTGTATCTACTTTTTTGTGATTATACATTATCCCCTGTTCTCTACACTTTTGTGATATAAATCCAGTATCAAACTCCGCATTATGTGCAACTAGTACACTATCTCCAACAAACTCCATAAATCTTGGAAGAACTTCTTCAATAGTTGGCTTATCTTTAATCAATTCATTAGTTATTCCTGTTAATTCTTGTATCTTATACGAAATATCTTTTTCAGGATTTATTAATTCACTAAATCTATCTACAATTTTAAAATTTTCTATTTTTACAGCACCAATTTCAGTTATTTTATCATTTGTATTAGAAAATCCAGTAGTCTCTATATCAAATACAACAAACGTCTGAGAAAGTTCTTTATCATTTGCATCTTCTATAATAAGAGAATCATCTTCAACTAAATACCCTTCTACTCCATAAAGTATTTTTATGTTGTTTGCCTTACCAGCATTCATAGCATCTGGGAATCCCTGTACAACACCATGGTCTGTTATAGCAACCGCTGGATGTCCCCATTTTGCTGCACGTTCTACAAGTTTTTTAACAGAACAAATAGCATCCATAGAAGACATCTGAGTATGTGCATGAAGCTCCACCCTTTTTTCTTCTGAAGTATCTTTTCTCTCTGGTCTAGCTTCTTGTCTAATTCCACTAATCATCATACTAATTTCTCTTTGATATGTATCATAAACTATGTCACCTTTAAGTTTTAAATAAGCTCCTTTTTTAACATTTTCAAGTACTCCATCTTTATTGGTATCTGTTAAAAATAGCTTACAACTTATTGAACTAGTATAATCTGTAATTGATGCTATCATAAGTATTTTTCCATTTTTAAGTTCTTTAGTCTCAACATCAAATATATCTCCAACAACTGCAACTGTTCCAGAAGAGGCATTTAAGCCAGATATATTTTCAATCATAGCATTTGCATTATCTCCATAGACTAAATTTTCGTCAACTTCTGATTTAATAACATAGCCTTCTTCTTCATTTTCTTCACACTTATTAATTTGTCCAATTTCCAATGCTCTAATTTTTTCTTCCATTTCTCTATCATTTATTCTTATAAGTCTTTCTACATTTACCTTTTCATCAACAGCTTTTTCAATAGTTATATCTAAATCCAATCCCAATTCTTCACTAAGAACAGTTTTAAGTACATGAACTACATTTTTTTTTATTAATCTCTCATAAAATATACCCTTTGGGAGTTTTATTTTTAATTCTTCATCTAAACAAAGAAATTCAACTTGCTTATACCATCCTGCAATGGATGGACACAGGTACTTTAATATATACAAGATATTATTCCAATATTTTTTTATAACATCTTTGTTAGATTTTCTTTCAAACCCAGTAAATCTTATTTTCATCTTTATATCTTTAAAATAATCAAGCTTATACATCAATTCTTCTCTAAATTTATCTAAAAGTTCATGTGAAACAATATCTTTAGATGTCAGGTAAAAATAAACAATTTTATTTTCTTTAAAATAAACTACTCTACTTATGTAAACTTCTTTAAGTTGCTTTCCAAGACCGCTGTTATTAATTTCTAATTTATCTAAATATTCCTTAACACTTTCCATTTATATCCTCCTTTCCTAACATTATATATATATTATTACCACTTTTTCTCTATTTCTATCTATTACTCATTTATATTTACTTAGAATTAATATTATAGCATAAAAATTTTGCTAATATTAAGATTTATATCTTGTAAATTATATACAAAAAGACTACAGATAATTTAAACAAAATGAAAAACTACCCATAGTCTATATTTTTTACTTATGTATTACTTATATTGTGGTACCTCAAAGACTAAACTACTTCCACCACTATAAAGGCCAATTAAATTTTCCATAATTCCAGAAATTCCATTAGCCCAATTTACATCAGTTGCATATTGGTGCCATGTATAATCATAATTCCACTTCATCTTGTAAATAGTATTTTGATTATACTTAGAACTATTTACATAGTTTTGAGATATCCATTTTGCAGAACCATCTATCGTAGCTTCAATACTAGTCCATCCATTAGAATATGCTGCCTCTGCTCCTGAAACATTGGCACTTTTATCTATTGCTCCTATTCCAAAAAAATTATACACTTTAACTGGTTTGCTAAGAGCTTGGCCTTTATAAGAAGTCAATGTCTGACCTTGTGCAAGTGTAGATTTACCATAAGCAGTTTCCCACATAGCATGAGATACTAGATATACTACATCTATATTATACTTCTTAGCAGCGTTTATAAATGCGGCTCCTTGATTCTTAAATACACTAGAAGATAATCCATTAAGGTATGAATTTAAGCTTGACTCTGATATACCACTTCTATAGCTATTAATTTTTAAGAATTGCATCATACCTTTTGTAGTATTTGTAAAGTTTTTAGGATTTAAATAATATTCTATGTCACTTGAACTAGCATTTACAAATGAACTTGTTCTTTGTGCTGAAAATGTACTAAATTCAGGACTTGGGGTACTTTTTCTATTACCTGGAGCTATTACATTCCCTCCTGCTGTTGCTTTCTCAACTTGTTTACTTACATGAGAAGCTAGTGTATAGTTTAAAGATTTGTAATCAATCTTAGCTCCACTTATATTTGCCATACCATTTACTTGTCCTGACGTTGTAGAATCATTATTTCCATTATTATTGGAATTGTTATTTGAGTTATTATTATTTGTATTATCATCTGATGTATCTGTCGAATCAGCTAGATAATTCCCCACAACAAATGCTTCTTTATTGTTAAAATTAATTTTAGCCCATCCACTACTTTCTGACATCACAGTTACTTTGCTTCCCTTATAGACTTTTCCTAATTTACTATATGTAGAGCCTGGACCACTTCTTACATTTAAAGAGGCTGTATTTACAAATTTATTAGTATTTTTTTTATCAGTATCTTGGCTAGAATTATTTGTATCACTCTGACCTGCATCTGATAAATACATACTAGATACATATCCATCTTTTCCATTATACTTTATTTTTGACCATCCATTAGATTCTGATATTACTTCTACCTTACTTCCTTTTTGTAACTTACCTAATACACCATAGCTTGTATTTGGGCCACTTCTTACATTTAGTGAAGTTGTATTTACCTGCTTAGTTTTTGATTTATTAGTTGAACTTGATACATCTCCTAGATAAGAACTCGATACATAACCTAGTCTTCCATCATATTTGATTTTTGACCAGCCATTGCTTTCTGATATTACTTCTACTTTTTGTCCCTTTTTTAATACAGTTATAACTCTATAGCTTGTTCCTGCTCCATTTCTCATATTTAAACTATTTGAGGTAACCTGTTTTTCTTTATTTGTAGATGTTCTTAAAAAGTCACCATTAGATTTTGCTATATATTTTGATGAAGCCCAACCTTCTTGTCCAGATTCAGCTTTTATTTTATACCATCCATTAGAAGAGTCTTTTATTAAAACTTTATCATCTTTTTTAGCAACAAAAGATATACTACTTTCGGCAGTTGGTTCATTTCTTACATTTAAATAATTTATAGTCACTATACCTATTTCTCCATCAGCATGTGCATTTACCATAGTTAATGGCAATACAGCTAATGTTGCTAAAGCTGCTTTTTTCTTCACTTACTTCCCCCGCCCTTCTTTTAACACTAAAACAATTTTAATATAATTATACGACAACTTATGATTTTAGTAAATATTGTCTATTTATATTATGTATACATTTTATTTATACTTTCTTTATTTTCATTTCTGATTTTAATTTATCTATTTATATATTGAAAAATATAAACTCTTCTAGCTCATATAATTTTATTTATGCCCACTCTTTAAATTGATTTGTAAAACATTAAGAAGATACTCAGAATCTAATAAAGTAACATAAACTTTATAATATGTAGTACAATCTATATATAATAATTTTGGAGGTGTAAACTATGGATGCAAATAACCTAAAAGACTTAATATCTAATCATAATAATATAGTATTTTTTGGTGGAGCAGGTGTTTCAACTGAATCTAATATACCAGATTTCAGAAGCTCTACTGGACTTTTTAGTCAAAAACTCAATAAACAATTTACTGCTGAGCAATTAGTTTCACATACTTTTTTTGTTAAATATCCAGAAGAGTTCTTTGAATTCTACAAAGATAAACTGATATATCCTAATGCAAGACCTAATAATGCCCATATAGCTTTGGCAAAGCTAGAAGAAATGGGCAAACTTAAAGCTGTTATAACTCAAAATATTGATGGACTTCATCAAATGGCTGGAAGTAAGAATGTTTTAGAACTTCATGGTTCTGTACATAGAAATTACTGTACTAACTGTGGTAAATTTTTTGATTTAGAAGCTATGCTAAATCTAGGAGGTAATATTCCTCATTGTGATGATTGTGGCTCTATAGTAAAACCTGATGTAGTGCTTTATGAAGAAGCTCTTGATGGTGATGTTATTACTAAGACAATTTCTGCTATAAGTAATGCTGATTTACTGATTATAGGAGGTACATCATTGGCTGTATATCCAGCAGCTAGTTTTATAGATTATTACAAAGGTAAATATATTGCTCTTATTAATAAGGCAAACACAGTTTATGATAAATCTGCATCTCTTGTAATTAATAGACCTATTGGAGAAGTCCTATATGAAGCTGTATTAAGACAAATATAGATTTATTTCAATATTTTTATTATATATATGAGTTTTTATGTTGAATTTAAAGTTTCTTTTTATTATTATTTTTGTTATAGTATTTTAGTATAAATATATAATTTGAAAGGAGCTTTTTATGAAACTAAAAACTATATCTTTACCAGAACTTAATAATTTAGACCCAACACTGGAATCTACATTTATCAAAATGGGTGAAGAGCAAGGCGAACTAGCTGAATGTATAGGCAAATTCAGAAATCTAAGTGGAGAAAATAATGACTTAGATGAAGTTGATATTATAAAGAAAACTGCTAAAGAATTGATGGATGTGGCTCAAACATGTGTAACTATGATGTTTAAACTAGAAGAACAATATGGTATTAATCTTGATGAAATACGCAAAGAACATATAAAAAAACTAGAAAAAAGAGGCTACATAAAAAACATAGATAAGTAAACATTCTATCTCTAAATATTTATTAAAATAAATTTAAAGTCTGAAATGTTTAATTTCTATGTAAATTTGCTATTAAATGGTATCTCAAAATGATTTTTTAAATTGTAATTGAGATACCATTTTTTATTTTATTTGTATATATTATTTGATATTTTCATAAACAATTAAATTTTATCCAGTATAATGAGTTTTTTATCAGCAAAATTTTATTTTTAACTTCTATATTGTTCTCTCTTATTTTCATAAATTTTACTATATTCTTCTATCGCTTCATCCCATGCTTCTATATCTGTTATCCCTTTTTCAATTGCTAATAAATGAACTATCTCAGCTAACTTTGATGCTGATTCTATTATTCCCATTTGTTACACCCTCTCTATTGTCAAATACTTACAAAAACTGTTAATTAGTTCTAATATTTGTTATTATTATTCCCAAAAACTTTAATAAATAAAAATATTTTTATTTTTTGACACGATTCTAATATGGCCACTATGACTACGAAATTTAAAAACTTTTATCTCTTTAAATTTTCTATATAAAATCTTAACTTTATTAAATTTTTTATATATTAAATTGACAGAGGATGAATATATTTATATAGGTACATATTAATTTATTATAGGAGAGAATGCTCTATGTTTAAAATTTTTCTTTTTTCTAGTGAACAGTTTGTAAGTCTTTTTATATTCGGATTATTTCTATATCATTGTCCAAAGCTAACAAAAAATATTTTACCCTATAGTTACACAGTTGAAAAAATACTTTGTACCTTAATGGTAATAGTCGTTGCTTTAGAACAAATTTTAATTATTTCTTCAGGGAATTATAGCACCTTGAATTCCTTACCAATTGGAATTAGCCATATTTGTATCTACATATGTATAGCTATATTAGTTTTTAAACAGTATCATTTTTTTAACATATTTTTTTCTTGGAGTTTAGTTTGTTCTGTTGGAGAACTTATTTTTTCTAAAAACTTAGGATACGAATTTCCTAGCTTCATATATTTTCTATTTATCTTCTCTAAATGTTTGATAATATATGCAAATATTTATATGGTTGATGTAAGAAAATTTAAAGTTAACAGACATGCATTTAGAGATAATTTTGGAATTTGTCTTATTTATTTTTCATTTATATTTTTACTAAATACATTTACTGATTCACAATATTACTATAGCTTTTTAAGTTACAATACAACTACCATTTTCATATTTATTTTTGCTACTAGCATTGTGTACATACTTCCTCTTTTATCCAATATAGATACCTTTATCCTTGAAAAAAAGAAAAAGAGTAAATAATTTGTTTAAATTTATAAATAAAGCCACTTAGATATTTTTTAAGTTTTAAAAATATCCAAGTGGCTTTACACATTAAACTATAGTTTTTGTAATATATAATTTTATACCTCTGCTAAATAATACAATGTCCTAACAGGCTCTCCTGTCGCTCCTTTTGATTTATATCCCTTTGACTTTGATGATGTACTTGTACCTGCTATATCCATATGTATCCATGGAGTACTGCCAACAAATTCTCCAATAAAGGCTCCTGCTGTTATGCATCCAGCATTTTTACCTCCAGTATTTTTAAGGTCTGCTTCTTCTCCCTTTACCATATTTTTAAACTCATCATAAAGAGGCATCTTCCAAACTCTTTCTCCAGATAAAGTAGATGCTTTTTCCAATTCACAATAAAAATCATCATTATTTGTTACTACAGGAGTTGCAACATTACCTAATAATGTTAAAGCTGCACCAGTCAATGTTGCTACATCAACAACTTTTGTTACTTTTTCATTATTAATAATGTAATATATTGCATCGGCTAATGTAAGTCTACCTTCTGCATCTGTATTTAAAACTTCGATAGTTTTTCTTGCCATAGAGTTAATTATATCTCCTGGCTTATATGAACCTCCCGATAAAGCATTTTCACATGCAGCTACTACTGCTATAACATTTTTCTTTAATTTACTCTGAGATATGGCACACATAGCTCCTATTACACTTGCAGCTCCAGCCATGTCTGTTTTCATATCTAGCATAGATGCATTTGATTTTAAAGAATATCCACCAGTATCATAAGTCAATCCTTTGCCCACTAGACCTAGTATATCTGAATTCTCTTCATCTCCAAAATATCTCATTACTATAAATCTTGGTTTATTAACTGAACCTCTTGATACAGCAAAAAAAGCTTCCATACCCAATGCTTTTATTTTTTCTTCTTCATAAATCTCAACATTAAATCCATACTCTGCCCCAAGTCTAACTGCCTCTATTGCCAATGTCTTTGGGTATATTATATTTGATGGTTCGTTAACTAGATTTCTAGCTATTATAGTTGAATTAGATAGTATTCTAGCTTTTTCTATTTGACAATCTGCTTCTTTTTCAGTGAATATAATTATATTCTCTATTTCTCTTTCTTCAAATTCTTTACTTTTTGTCTTATATTTATCAAATTTATAGTTTCCAAGCAATATTCCTTCTGAAAAAGCACCTATCTCTTCTATATCTAAATTAATATTTATTATGTTAATATCATTATTTTTACATACTTTATTTCTCAATATACTTTTTATTTTTTTACATAAATTGCCCCCTATGATTCTAAGTTTTTCCTTATCTAAAGATTCTTTCTTACCAAGACCAACTAGACAAATGTCTATTAGATTTTCATTTTCGAGCAATGTCACAATCTCTATGTTATTTTCTTTAGCACTGAAGTTTTTACTTACAATATTTAATTTATCAAACATTGTAGAAACATTCTCATCTTCAAACACAGTAACTACAGTTATAGCATCATCCAAGCTTTTTAATATTTCTTTAGAACATTTTATCTGCATATCAAATTCTCCTTTTTAAAATAATTGCTCAATTATATTTCTAGAGTCTTCCAAAGAATCAAATAATTTATCTTTGTTTTTTACATCTAAACAGTTCATTTTATCACTTATTATAGATATAAATTTTAATATTTCATCATCTAGTATTTTTTCTCCACTTTCAGTTATTCCATAAAAAGTATTTCGTCTATCTCTACTATCTTCTTCTCTATATACATAGTCTTGCTCAACTAGCTTATTAAGCAATATACACAAACTAGAAGTAGATACATGTAAGTCTCTACTTAAATTTTTAAGTTCCATTTTATTATGCTTTCTTATACTTACTAAAGCAAAAAATTGCCTTTCTGTAAGTACTTTACCTTTTTTATATCTTTCATTATTAATAATCTTTATTAAATTATGAAAGTTATTCATACTTTCCAACAACAAAATAGATAACTCTTTATCACTCATAAAATTCACCTCAAAATTAATAATTGGGACTCCCTCTTATCCCCCCAATATGTTTATATATCTCTAATATAATACTTCTTTTCTTTTTATAATTATACTATAGATAAACTTTATTATCCATTTAAATTGTTTTAAACTAAAATATTATTAGGTATAAAGTAAAAAACATTTAAATTACATTATAAAATAGTGAGACTTATATCAATCTCACTATTTTACTTAAGGATATATTTTATTTTCAAAAGTATTCTAATCTTATACTACATATTATTCTTGTCTGTATTTTTATTATTTTGAGATATATTCTGAATTTTTTCTAATACTCTAGGAGTTATAGACAAGATATTATCTACTAGATTAATATTACTATCTAAACTCATTATTCTAGTTTCTCCACTTTCAACTACTACAAATGCTACTGGTTGTACAGATATAGCTCCTGCACTACCTCCTGCAAAATTTGTATCTGCTTTTTCACTTTTTATTTCAATATTTTTATCTTTCTCATCATATCCTTTTGAATATTCTCCTCCACCTATACCAAATCCAATTGTTACTTTTGATATAGGAACAACTACTGTAGTATCTGTTTTTATAGGGTCTCCTATAATAGTATTTGCATCTATAGAACCTTTAATAGTTTCAAGAGTTGTTTCCATAAGACTTTGTATCGAACCTGTTGCTCTCATTACTATCACCTCCCTTATAATTTCCTTTATTTTTATTCATAACCTTATTAACCATTATTATAAAATGAAATAAATCTTTTATTCTTGACCTTATATGTATCCTTACATTTCCCAAAAAGTAATCTTTTGTAAAATTTGGATTTACATTTAGATATATTTTTTCTGCATCAATTATATTAAATAAATTTCCATATAGAGTATTTATTAATACATACACAGAAGATGTCAAACTTACATTTTTAGTTCCAAAATCAATGTTTGAATAAAATTCATGTATTTTTATCTTTTTTAATAGTCTATAAATACTTAAAAGGTCATCAGCTAATAATATACTAGAGTCTATATTATTCTTCATCCCCTCTTTTTCATCATTATTGTTACTATTTTCAGCTGGATATAGTTGTCTATTTATATTTATTAAATCAAACATGTATTTTATATTAAGTTTTAAGCAAACATCTTTATTGTTTATATCTGCTATTAATAAGATATTTATATGAGACATTAAAAACAATACAATTATACTTATTATAAAAATTATTGCTATTATTAAGTATTTAAAATTAAGTAATTCATTAATCTCCATGTCTATATTATCATCAAAAAATTACTATTTATACTTAATTAACCATATTTATTTTACCAAAAGCACTTTTTTATATTCACACAAAAAAACACAATAACTTAGAGTATTTTAAACCTTCTAAAAAATTTAAAACTATAAACTAAATTACTGTGTTCTCCATATTTTTATTTTAAAATTAACATTTCTATTGTAAAATTAATATTCTCTTTGTATAACATTTTATTCATTTGTTAATGCTTCTTGATAAGTTTCTATAGCAGGCAACTCTTCAAGACTTTCTATATTTAGCAACTTTAAAAATTCATCTGTTGTCTTATAAATTATAGGTTTTCCTATTTTATTAAGTCTACCAGCCTCTCTTATAAGTTGATTTTCAAATAGAGTTTGTAGCACCTTATCACATTTTACTCCCCTTATATCTTCTATCTCTACCTTCGTTATTGGTTGTTTATATGCAATTATAGTAAGAGTCTCTAGTGTAGCTTGACTCAAACTTTTCTTTTTCTTTGGTTCAATAATTTTTTTTATATATTCTGCATAATCTTCATTTGTACACATTTGATATTTGTTTTCCAATTTGATTATTTGAATACCTCTATTTTTTTCTCTATATTCATCAATAAGTAAATTTAACATAATCTCTATCTCTTTTGATGAAAGTTCTTTATTTATTATATAATTTAATTCTTTTATACTTATTGGGTCACCATATGCAAACATAATAGATTCTATAATACACTTTATATCTTCTCTTTTCATTTTAACACTCCGAACTTTTTCTAATTAAAATATCATCAAAAAATATATCTTGTACCACTACTATCTCTTTTTCTTTTATAAGCTCCAATATAGATAAAAAAGTAGCAATTATTTCATCATTTTCATATGATTTTATGATATTTGTAAAAGTAACTTCTATTTTCTCTTTTATGACATTTCTTATATACACTATTTTTTCTTCCACAGATATTATCTTTTTTCTCACTATTTTATCCAATTTTTCATCATTAGTATTTTCAATTTGTGATGTTTTAACCTTAAATATATATGGAAGTATATTTTTTATTGCCTCTATTGATATATCTTCTAAATCTACATTATCATCAATAACTATTTCTTCTTTAGTTCTATAAAATCTTTCATTAATATAAGTTATATTTTCCTTTATATCTTGTGATGCTATTTTAAATTTTCTGTATTCTTCTAATTTCTCCATAAGTTCTATTCTTGGGTCTTCTTCTTCATCCTTTTGTTTGTAAAGTAAGTATTTAGATTTTATCTCTAAAAGCTTAGATGCCATAGTTATAAATTCGCTAGTTATCTCTAAATCCATTTTGTCTAACATTTTTAGATAATTAAGATATTGCTTAGTTATATCTATAATTGATATATCTTTTATATCTATCTTATGTTTAGTTATCAAGTCATACAGCAAATCTAATGGTCCCTCATAAACTTGTAATTGTATATTATACTTCATATTAATCCCTCTTTAAGTTATTTATTTTATTAAACAAATAAATATACTATTTTTAGTAATACTGTATATATTGGTGTTAATATTATTTGATATATCCCTGTAAATAAAGCAATCAACAAAATTATATAACTCATATTTTCAAATTTATATACATATTCATTCCATTTATATGGAACAAGTGTAGATATAACTCCCCATCCATCAAGTGGAGGTATAGGCAGTAAATTAAAAGCTGCAAATCCCATACTATATAAGAATACATATTCAGCTATTGTATTTATCGCATACATGTGCACATATTTATTTATAATGACACAGACTATAGCGGTCAGAACATTACAGAAAACACCTGCAAGTGAAACTATCAAATTGCCTATCTTGTAATTTTTAAAATTATTAGGATTTACTGGGACTGGCTTTGCCCATCCTATTCTAAGAATAAACATAGCCAAAAGACCAATTGGGTCGACATGTCTTACAGGATTTAATGTCATTCTTCCATAAGCCTTAGCTGTATCATCACCTAATAAATGTGCCGAGTATGCATGACCAAACTCATGTATTGATATTGCCATGGCTATACCAACCAAACTTGCTACGATTTCTCCTATATTCATACTTAACATTAATGTACATCTCCTAAATTAAATTTTTAATACTATTATAACAATTAAATAACTTATAATCAAAATTATTTTATATTATAATAATTGTGTGTATAAGCATAAAATTAAAATTCATTTTTTACTTTATAACTTTTATTATTATATCATATTAGCTGTAAAAATATAATAATTACACTTATTGGTAGTACAATATTATATTGACATAAACTGACATTGTTGTTATCTTATTGGTGTATTACAAATGAAGGTAACAACAAAATGAATAGTACTGTAGAAAATAATGAACTAAAATTTAGATACACAGTTGAATCAGATACAAACCTTTTATTAAAATTTATAAAAGAACTTGCTTCTTATGAGAACATGTTAGACGAAGTTATTGTAACTGAAAAAATACTTAATCATTAACTATTTGTAAAGAAAAAGGCAGAAGTTTTAATTGGTTAGCAAAATAAATTACATATAAATATTATTTAATTTGACAACTAAAAAAATTAAGTTGTCATTTTTTTAGTTGTTCTTAATTTTTAGTCAATATCATACAAGAACTACAAAAAAATATATGTTACACTTTATACATTATGAAAGGAGGTTGTCCAGGTGAAACAAGAAGAACGCACAGTATGTTTTGATAGTGAATTAGAAATTGAAGCATATAGATTCAAAGGTATTATGCAAAATTTTCCAAACCATTTTCATGAACACTATGTGATTGGTTTTATAGAAAAAGGTCAAAGATATTTATCATGCAAAAACAAAAAGTATACCACAAGCACAGGAGATTTATTACTTTTTAATCCTTTTGATAGTCATACTTGTGAACAAATAGATAATGAAGTTCTTGATTATAGATGTATTAATATTAAACCAGAAATAATGCAAAAAGCTGTATTAGAAATTACAGGGAAAAATTATTTACCTCAATTCAATCAGCAGGTAATATTTCGTAGTGAATTAGTACCTTTGCTACAAGAACTACATCATATAATTATGGAAGAACAATTAGATTTTAAAAAAGAAGAAATATTCTTTTTCCTAATTGAACAAATAATCAATGAATATACAGAGCCAGTTTTACAATCTAACTCAGAAAAAATAAATACAGAAATTCAAATAGTCTGTGATTATTTAGAAAATAATTATGCTGAACGCATAGCACTTGATGAATTAAGTTATCTAGCAAAAATGAATAAGTACTCATTACTTCGTAATTTTACAAAATTAAAAGGTATTACACCCTATAGATACCTTGAAAATATAAGAGTAAATAAAGCTAAGAAACTTTTAGAAAATGGAATAGAACCTATAGATGCTGCTATACAAACAGGCTTTGTGGACCAAAGTCACTTTACAAATTTCTTTAAAAACTTTATTGGTCTTACACCTAAACAGTATCAAAATATATTTATAAACAATGATAAAAATAATTTTAAAGAGGATAAAAAGGAGAATTGAAAAATGGAAAATAAAAATGTAAAATGTGTTATGGTAATAGATGAAAATTTACCAATGGGAATTATATCAAATACAGCAGCAGTAATGGGAGTTACACTAGGTAAATATACTCCAGAAATAGTAGGTCCAGATGTAGTTGACAAAACAGGTAATAATCATTTAGGAATTGTTGCTATACCTGTGCCTATCTTAAAAGGAAACAAAGAAATTATAAAGAATTTACGTAAAAAATTATACACTCCTGAATTTGAAGGATTAACTGTTGTAGATTTTTCAGATGTTGCACAAGGTTGTAATATTTATGAGGAATTCACACAAAAAATTGCCACTGTCCAAGAAGATGAACTACAGTATTTTGGTATAGGAATATATGGAAATAAAAAGCAAGTAAATAAACTTACAGGCAGTATGCCTTTACTTAGATAATCATTGTAAGCATCTGCTTATAACAATCTTTAATATACTAGATAAAAATACCCATATAGTACTTCTATACGGGCATTTTTTATGTGAATTATAGCTGTATCTTATCGCAAGTTATTATATCATATTATCAATTATTCTTTGAAGCATTTGTAGGTAACTTGCCTTATTTATATCTTTATTATTTATTAATTCTACTTCACCTATTACTTTTTTATCTTTACATATCTTTATCTTTCCTAAAACAGTACCTTTTTTAATTGGCATTTTAGGATTTTTTACTATTTCTATTTTCTTTTCAAACTTTTTAGAACTTCCTTTTTTAATAAGAGCATTTAAGTCTTCTTTAGCAACTAATTTGACTTTATTTTCATCAGCTTTATCTAATGTAAGTGTAGCGATATTATCTCCCTTACTACACAGCTTAACGCTTTCATAATTTGCAAATCCATAATTTAAAAGACTAGATGCATCATTAAATCTTTCAGGAGAAGTTTCTGCACCCAAAGTCGCCGCAACTAAATGAGTATTACCTCTTTTTGCTGATGCTGATAGACAATATTTAGCTTCTTGAGTAAATCCAGTTTTAACACCAGTAGCTCCTTGATAATGCTTTATAAGCTTATTAGTATTTGCAAGACCTACTGTAACTTGTTTTTTACCTACTACAACCTTATCCATCCATGTAGTTAAGTATTTGCTTATCATTTCATGTTTTAATAATTCTCTGGACATTAAAGCTATATCATGAGCAGATGTATAGTGATTTGCTACTGGAAGTCCATTTGTATTTGCAAAATGAGTATCATTCATATTTAGCTCCTTTGCTTTAGAATTCATCCTATCAACAAACCCTTCAACACTTCCAGCCAAGTGTTCAGCCATAGCTACACAAGCATCATTTGCAGACGCAACAGCTATACCTTTTAATAAAGTATCAACCTTTTGAGTTTCTCCTGGTTCTAAAAATATTTGACTACCACCCATACTAGATGCAGTTTCACTCACTTGTACTTCATCATCAAGTTTAATATCACCTGAATCCAAAGCTTCTACAATAAGTAACATTGTCATTACCTTTGTTACACTGGCAGGAGGAAGCTTCTTATGAGCATCCTTTTCATATAAAATTTGTCCACTACCAACATCCATCAAAATTGCCGATTTTGAAGATATATTTAGTTGGTTGGCATCAGCATTGTCCTTACTATTTGCAAAAGAAAAACTCAAAGGAGTAAATGCAAGTAATATAGCCAAAGCAGTACTAGCTAATTTTTTCATAGATGTCACCTCTTAAAGTTTATTTAAACTTATTTTCTCACAATTAACTTTTTTTATTCTAAATGCC
Organism: Clostridioides sp. ES-S-0190-01; assembly: GCF_020658275.1. Taxonomy (NCBI): domain Bacteria; kingdom Bacillati; phylum Bacillota; class Clostridia; order Peptostreptococcales; family Peptostreptococcaceae; genus Clostridioides; species Clostridioides sp. ES-S-0190-01. Next base: position 204,053 of record NZ_JACVWA010000039.1, read on the forward strand.
TAGATATACCTTGACCTAAATTTTTTTTCTTTTCAAGTTTTTTAAAATAATCTTCTAAAACACCTTTATTCGATGCATTTTCTATTATTTCAAAGGCATCTTCATAATTCATTCCATATTCTCCTGCTATTTCCATCTTAGTTTGTTTTAAAGCGTTTCTAGCATTTTGTTTTGAAATATTATCCATAAATATCCTCCTATTAATAAAATTTATATATAAGTAGTTTTTACTAATAAAAGATTGTTATAATTGGTATTTTATGTAATATCTAAATTTTTCAATATTAAAAAGACCTCTTGTAATTCTTAAGATGATATCAATTTAATCTTTTGATATCATTTTAAAAATTACAAGAGGTCTACTTTTCAATTTTATAAACTTTATATCCTATACTTCCATTATTATAGGAAGTATCATTGGATTTCGCTTAGTTTTTTGATATAAATACTCTTTTAGGTTTTCTTTAATGTTATTCTTTAAATAAGCCCATTCTTTAATATTTTTCTCTTCACACTCGTTTAGAACGTTTTTAATTATATCCTTTGCTCCATCCATTAAATCTTCAGACTCTCTTACATACACAAAGCCTCTAGATATTATATCTGGACCTGCTAAAACTTTGCCTTCATCTTTAGAAATAGTTACTACAACTATCATAAGACCATCTTCTGATAAATGCTTTCTATCTCTTAAGACTATATTACCTACATCTCCTACACCTAATCCATCAACTAGTATATTTCCTGTTTGTATACGATTTGCTACTTTAGCAGAGTTTTTATCTAACTCTAAAACATCTCCTGTTTGCATGACAAAAATATTTTCCTTGTCCATTCCAAGTTGTTCGGCTATTTCAGCATGTCTTTTTAACATTCTATATTCACCGTGAGCTGGCATAAAAAACTTTGGTCTAACTAATGCATGTATAAGCTTTAATTCTTCTTGACAGGCATGTCCAGAAACGTGTATATCCGCTATATCACTATATACTACTTCTGCTCCTTTTTCAAATAAGAAGTTTATTACTCTTGATATTAATTTTTCATTTCCTGGTATTGGATGAGCAGATATTATAACTAAATCGCCACTCTTTATTTCTACTTTTTTGTGTTCTGAAAAAGCCATTCTAGCAAGAGCTGACATAGGCTCACCTTGTGAACCAGTCGTTATTATCACTAACTCGCCATCTTCATGCTTGTATATATCATTTAAATCTATTAGCATATCGTCAGAAATATCTAAATATCCTAATTCCTTGGCAACTCCAACTACATTTACCATTGAACGACCTGATATAGCAACCTTCCTATTAAACTTTTCAGCTGTATTTATTATTTGTTGTAATCTGTGTATGTTAGATGCAAACGTAGCAACTATAATTCTTCTACCATTTCCCTTTGCAAATAACTCATCAAGACCTACTCCAACAGTTTTTTCAGACATAGTAAATCCTGGTTTTTCTGCATTAGTACTATCTGCCAACATTAAAAGAACTCCTTTTTTGCTCAACTCACAGATTCTATGCATATCCATAACATCACCATCAATTGGAGTTAAGTCAATCTTAAAGTCTCCTGTATGGTATATTATCCCTTGGTCTGTGTGTACTGCAATAGAGTAAGCATCTGGTATACTATGGTTATTTTTCAAAAACTCTACTTCCATATTATCAAGCTTTATAACTTGTCTTGGAGTTATGACATTTAACTTAACATTATTCATCTTATGTTCTTTCAATTTTACTTGTATAAGACCTATACTAAGTCTCGCTCCATATACAGGAACATTTATCTTTTTTAGTATATATGGAAGAGCTCCTATATGGTCTTCATGTCCATGTGTAATAAATATACCCTTTATTTTATCCCTGTTTTTGACTAAATAAGTTATGTCTGGTATAACTATATCTACTCCTAACATTTCATCTTCTGGAAAACTAAGTCCAGCATCTATAACAATTATTTCATCTTTATACTCAACAACAGTCATATTTTTTCCAACTTCGTTAAGTCCACCTAAAGCCATTACCTTTATCTTGTTGGTGTTCTTTTTGAACAATTGCATCATCTCCTTCTGTCTATTTAATTTTTTAACACGTTCTACAATCTTAAATAATATCAAATCACGCACTCGCTACCAGTTATTCTTATTGTACCATAATTCGTATCATATTTTAAGCTATATTTAAAATACATTTAACGTATTATTTTGACAAACCTATTTTATTTTGATATCCTCTAAATATTATATGATTTAATATCTGATATTTTAGGAGGATTTATGCGTGGTAAAACTCATTGTGCAATAGGAATTTTAACAGCTATCCAGACATCTTTAATTTTTACAATTCCTATATCTCTAGTAGATATTTTAGTTTCAGCTACTTTTGCAGTACTGCCCGATTTGGATAAATCTAATTCTATGGTCTCAAATTTCATTCTAAAAAACAATATATCCAAATACATATATAGAATTTTTATATACGCTATTAATATTATTATTTTCTTTATTTCAATAAATATAAATGATAATTTTTATTTAAGTGCAATAATTACATTTGTTGCAATTATAATTATTGAGGCAAAACTAACCCATACATTTCTGAGAAAAATCTTTCTATCATTAATATTTATACTATTAGCTATATGCTTATACATCGTAGAAGTTGAAATATATTTTATAATTTTTTGTCTAATGTTGTCAATTTTTCCCTGGCTAAAGCACAGAAGCTTTTCTCATAGTATATTTGCAACCATCATAATATATTTTTTACTAAAACAAATAGAATTAATCACTAGTATTAATAATTTATCTTTTTATGGAACACTTGGCTATGCAAGCCATATGTTTTTAGGGGATTTATTTACAAAACAAGGAATACCACTTTTTTATCCACTAAGTGAAAAAAAGATTTCCTTAGGATTTTTAACAGTTGGAGGGCCATTTAGTAATTTTATAGAAAAATCATTTATTTTCATACTTATAGGATTAATTATATTTTCAATATTAAAATTATAAAAAGCTTTAAAGCTATTTATATTTATACTATATATTTAAATTTATAATAAAAAATGGAAGAATAGCATAGAATATAAAAGTTCTATACTATTCTTCCATCAACATTAAATTACAGAAGAATTATTCTTCTGAATCACTTATTTTATTACACTCATCACATAATCCATAAAATTTAACATCATGATCAAGTATTTTAAATTTGTACAATGATTGTATTTCTTTTTCTATATTGTCTAAAAGGTCTTCTTTAGCTTCCATTATCTTTCCACAATTTTTACAAATAAGATGATGATGATTATGACAGTCTTCTTTATGTAGACTAATCTCATATCTTATACACCCATCATCTAAGTTTAGTTTTGATATTAATCCTATTTCGTCTAATAACTGCATTGTTCTGTATACAGTAGCTAGCCCTATTTCAGGACAGTCAACCCTAACTAAATCATAGATTTCTTCACTACTTAAATGTGAATGGTCATGTTGAAGCAATATCTCAACTATTGCTCTTCTTTGTGGCGTAATCTTAAAACCAGTTTCTTTTAACTTGTCTTTTAATAAATCCATTGTGTTTGCCATAACATCACCCTTACTATTTTCAATTGATAATCTTTATTAAATAATATTGTAATTGATAATTCTTTTTTTGTCAAGACATTTGAAAAAATTTAATTTCTTCTCATAATATAAATATATACCCATAAAAGATATATTATTCACCAAAATCTATAAATTTTTTAATAAAAAATAAAAAAACAGATATATACTATAAATACTTTTTACAATTAATAATTCTTAATTAAAGTAAATACAGTAAAATACCTGATTTTTTATATACAAACTTAATTATTTACCTAGTTAAGTCCACTTGATTCATCTTCGTCGTAATTTAAACCTTCTTCTTCCATTCTAGCAGTATATTCAGCTACAACAGTTTCATACTCTTCATCACTTTCTAATGATACTAATACATCTCCTTCTTCATCCTCTTCAATTCTAAATATAAAAGCCTCTTCAGCCTCTTCATCATCTAAAGGCATTAATATTGCATATTCTTTTCCTTCTGCTTCTAATGTTAATATTATTTCAAATTGGCTTTCTACACCATTTTCATCAATTAAATTTATTATATTTTCTTCCATAATGTCATTCACCTCAAATTTATTTTTATTTTTATTATTTATATTATATATCATAAGTATTCAATTTTATAGTTCTTTTATGAATTTATTTTAAAATCTAAATATCCTTGTAAAATTATTACTGCTGCCAACATATCTATAACCTTTTTTCTTTTTTGTCTACTAACATCCGCTTCTAACAAAGATCTCTCTGCTGCTACTGTAGAAAGTCTCTCATCCCAAAACTCTACATCAATTCCTGTTTCTTCTTTTAATAATTCACAAAACTTAATTACCTTTTCTCCTTGTGGTCCTAAAGTACCATTCATATTTTTTGGTAATCCTGACACAATTTTATTTACTTGTTTTTCTTTTATTATAGCTTTTAATTCTTCAATATCCTTCTTCTTGCCAACTCTTCTTACCGTTTTTATCCCTTGTGCAGTTAATCCCATTAAATCACTTACAGCAACTCCAATAGTTTTATCTCCAACATCAAGACCCATTATTCTTCCATCTAACATATTTTCTCCTTTTATTTACCTTATTTTATAAAACATATACATTTCATTAATTACAAAAATTGCAATATGAATTTTTGATGTAAGCTGTTTGGTTTACATTAATAATCATATTGCAACTTTTTATTCAAAGCATATATACATTAAAAAATTTTTAGTTATTTTTTTCAAATATTATCATGTTTATGCTTATTATTATAAGTGGTATAAGTATATATATAGATGCTGTAGATGCAGCAACTATACCAGAGTCATTAACTAAAAGAGTAATTATACAACCAACCATAGATGCAATGAATCCTTTAAACAAAATTGGAAAATTATTCATTATCTTTCTAAAGTGTCTAGATGGTTTAAATATAAGTACTGCAATCACAGCAATTCCCACAAGTAAAATATTTACCCATACACTTGTCTGTGCTAATTGCATATTCATTTGAATTTTTCTTCCAAATGTCTGCAATATCTCTCCTGGTCCATTTAAGAAAATTCTTTGTACAAACATTCCTAAGTGAGATTCACTACCTGAGATTATATCTAGAGCTGCAAATGCACAAACAACAACCACAGCTGAAATAGCTAATAGTGCAACTTTTTTAATATCTAGTTTAGCATCATATATAAGCATTATAAACAACAAATATGCTACACATTCTGATATTGCTCCACCAACATTTGCCCCCATAGAAGGATATGCGCTAGTTATAAGTATTATTAATGAAAATATTACAACAAGTGGCTTAGAAACCTTCTTGTAATGTAATAAAACTGCTAAACCAAATACTGCACTTGCTATGGTTACACCTTCATACTCATTTCCTACACCATAGTATCTGGCACCAATAACAGCATCATAACTCATTATATTATTTTGCATTAAGTATGTTCCAAATACAGAATCTATGACTATTATTAAAATAGTCAGTGTTGCAAAAAATCCCATATGTTTTATATCATTGTCTTTAAATAACTTTCGACCTAATAAGTATAACACTAGTGTAGTTACAAATATTCCCAAAGATATTGTAATTGGGGTCTTAAAATTCATCAAAGGAGCCAACATAAATGACAGAGGCATTATTATACCCAATTTTATAAACTCCTTAAGTACTTTGAATACACGCTCTTTATGTGGCATGTAATTTCTAAAGAATATTGCAAACATTGCAATTACCCAAGAAGCAGATATTACACCTACAAATCCATTTATGATACTTGACCTTATAGATGATATAGATACTATCTTTTTATAAAGTGATTTTAGGTAACTAGCATTATCTTCTTTGTCAACCAAAGTATAACTTCTACCCACCATTTCATCATTTTTAAGACCAAACTCATTTAATATGTCCACTCCAACATCTAAGTTTGCAACAATACCAGCTTTTCTTGTTGTAGCAGATTCCAATAGACCCTTTCCTTCTCCACTAAATTTTATTATTGGAGAAAGTCTTCTCTTATTTTTATAATCTAAATCACTTGGAAAAGCACTTGATACATAAACAGTATCATTTTCTCCAACCATAGAAAATACTTCTTTAAGGTATTTATCTATATTTTTTACAATATTTTTCTTCATTGCAGCATAAGTATTATCATTTAAATTCAATCTATACATATCTAATCTATATGTATCTCCAAGCTCTACAAATATAGCATCACTATTTTTATAAGACTTTTTAGTTTCATCTAATAACTTATCGTAGTCTGTAACTATTCCAAACGGCATCTTAGAATCTTTTTTGTTAATATCATCAATATTCCCAGAATCAATTCTTCCATATTGATCCATAGCAACTAAACATAAATTTCTATTTTTAACCAATTGGTTATTTTCAATTATATCAGCATTTCCAATTACGGATGTTTTTAGTCCATTTTCTGATAAAGTTTTTCCCAATGAACCTAAGGTTGCTCCATATTCTCCATACTCTAGATTTTCATTTATTGACCTATTAATACTTAAATTATTTATCTCTTTAGCTTTTTGACCTGTTGCAACTTCAAAAGTTTTAGCAGTATCTTGGTCTACTTTTTGAAAATTGATATAGTCTTCAGTAGTTACATCAGCTCTTACTCCTGCACCCATACTAGCATAAGACCTTCTATCATCAGTACCTTGATCCCCTCTTATATTCATAAGAGCTATATGACCTCTCTTTTCTAGCTCACTCTTTAAGATTGGAACCTTCAACATACTTCCAAGATTGGTCCTATTCATATCAATAAATATGACTTTGCCCTTTTCTTCAGCAGAACTGTAGCTAGCAGTTGATACAAAAATCATAATAACTACTGCCAACAATGACATAATCTTTTTTCTCATTTATTTGACCTACTTTCTATTCAGATAGTGCGTGATTACTTCTTCAAGTATCTCATCTCTTTCAAATTTTTTAATTATAGCTCTTGCATTTTTATGACTAGTTATATAACTAGAATCGCCAGAAAGGAGATACCCTATAATTTGATTTATAGGGTTATATCCTTTTTCAACTAGTGCTTTATATACAAAATCTATCGTATCTCCCACACTCATTCTATCTTCTGGTATTCCTTCAAATTTCATAGTGTAGTCTAAATCTTTTTCCAAACTAAAAACCTCCTTAAGTGAATGTTATTTAACTTGTGTCTTAATAACCTCACTTGCATAGCTTAGAGCTTGGTCAACCTTAGATATGTCACTAGCTCCTGCTTGTGCCATATTAGGTCTTCCTCCACCTTTTCCTCCAGCTATTTTTGCAACTTCTCTAACTATATTCCCTGAATGTATTCCTTTATCTAACACATCTTTAGTAGCAGTAACTACAAAGTTAACTTTATCATCTACTACATTTGCCAATACTACTACACCAGAGCCAAGCTTATCTCTTAAATTATCTGCTGTTTCTCTTAGTGTATCCATATCCATACCTTCAAATTTATTAGTTATTAAGTTAACTCCATTTACTTCAAGCTTAGAATCAAAAATAGAATCAGCTGATTGTAAACTCATTTTAGTCTTTATATCATGTAATTCTTTAGATAAATTTTTATTTTCTTCTAATAAAGAACTTATTCTTTGAATTAAATTATCTTCTTTAGATTTTAAATTTACACAAACTTCAGATATAATTCCTTCTTTTTCTTTTAAGTATTCATAAACAGCTTTTCCTGTTATTGCTTCTATTCTTCTTACTCCTGCTGCTACTCCACCTTCAGACAATATTTTAAACATTCCTATCTGAGAAGTATTTGTCAAGTGAGTTCCTCCACAAAGTTCTGTAGAATAATCTCCCATAGAAACTACTCTTACTTCATCACCATATTTTTCACCAAATAGTGCTGTAGCTCCTTTTTCTTTTGCCTCTTTTATATTCATAATATCACATTTTATGTCTAAAGATGATAAAATAACATTATTTACTTTTTCTTCTATAACTTTTAATTCTTCATTTGATATAGCTTCAAAGTGAGTAATATCAAATCTTAATCTATCTGGAGTAACTAAAGAACCAGCTTGATTAACATGCTCTCCTAATACTTCTTTTAGTGCTTTATGAAGTAAATGTGTAGCACTATGATTTCTTGCAGCAGACATTCTAACATCTCTATCTACTAATGTCTTTACTTTATCTCCATTACTTATTTTTCCTGATTTTATTATACCTATATGTTTTATACTATTATTAGCACCTTTTTTAGTATTTAATACTTCCACTACTAAATTTTCGTTGGTTATTAATCCACAATCACCAACTTGTCCTCCACCTTCAGGATAGAAAGTAGTATTGTCTAGTACTATAGATACTTTATCACCTTCTTTTGCATTTTGAACTAATTCATCCTCTTTAACTATAGCTTCAATAATTCCTTCACCATATAATTCACTATATCCATTAAACATACTATCTATAGTAGACTCTAATTTTGATAGAGGGTCTTCCTTCCAACTTTCTCCATCCATATTTCCTCTAGCATTTCTAGCTCTTTCTTTTTGTTTTTCCATTTCTTCATTGAAAGACTCTTCATCTACAGATAAATGTTCTTCTTCCAAAATTTCTTTAGTTAAGTCTATAGGGAATCCATAAGTATCATACAGTTTAAAGGCTTCTTGACCACTTAAAACAGTTTTTCCTTCATTCTTTAATGCTTCTATATATGAGTTCAATATTTCTGTTCCTTGGTCTATAGTTTCATTGAATTTTTCTTCTTCTATTCCAACAACTTTTTTAATATAACTTTCTTTTTCAACTAAAACTGGATATGCTTTATCATTTACCTTTATAACTTCATCTATCAGTTTTTGTAAGAATAATTCTTTTACACCTAATAGTTTACCATGACGAGCAGCACGTCTAAGAAGTCTTCTAAGAACATAGCCTCTTCCCTCATTTGATGGAAGTACTCCATCACTAACTAAGAATGTCACAGCTCTTATATGGTCAGTTATTATTCTTATTGATATATCATTTTTTGGATTTACTCCATATTTTACTCCTGTTAACTTTTCAACTGCTTCCAATATAGACTTAATAGTATCTACTTCAAAGATAGTGTCCACACCTTGCATGATACATCCCATTCTTTCAAGGCCCATACCTGTATCTATATTTTTACTTTCTAATAGACTGTAGTTTCCTTCTTCATCTCTATCAAACTGAGTAAATACATGGTTCCAGAATTCTAGGTATCTGTCACAATCACAGCCTGGTTTACAGTCTGGATTATCACATCCATATTCTTCTCCTCTATCAAAATATATTTCTGAACAAGGACCACAAGGACCTGTACCTATCTCCCAGAAGTTATCATCTTTACCAAGTCTAACCATTCTTTCTTCTGGGAAATTCATTTCTTTTGCCCATATATCATAAGAATCGTCATCTTCTTCATATACAGTTACCCATATTTTATCTTCTGGGATACTTAGCCATTCTGTGACAAATTCCCATCCCCATTTAATTGATTCTCTTTTAAAGTAATCTCCAAATGAGAAGTTACCCATCATTTCAAAAAAAGTGGCATGTCTTGCAGTTATACCTACATTTTCTATATCTCCAGTTCTTATACATTTTTGAGATGTACACATTCTTAAACTTGGAGGTACTTCTACACCTGAAAAATAATTTTTTAAAGGTGCCATACCTGAGTTTATAAGCAATAAACTCTTGTCATTGTTTGGTACTAAAGAATAGCTATCTGCTACATAGTGACCTTTTGACTCAAAAAATTCTAAAAACTTACTTCTTATCTCGTTTAGTCCCATCTTTTCCATATTATGTTCCTCCTAATAAATTATATTTTTTCGTTTAAATAAAAAACCTCGTCCCTATAAATAAATTTATAGGGGCGAGGACAATCGCGGTACCACCCTAATTATCATAAAAAATTATGATATCTTCGGAAAACCTTAGCTATAACGTAACTACCGTCAATCTCTACTTAAATCTACCTTGTTAATTCAAAGTACATTGTTCAAAATTGCTACTAAAAGGCTGCTTCAAATATTTTATTCTAAGGGCTTTCAGCATGTTCCCTCTCTCTGTAAGACATCAAATACTTTACTATTCCTTATCACTGTATTTGTTTTTAATTAATATAATAATTATATTACTAAATTTTACAAAATTAATCAATACTATATTTTCATATACAATAAATTTATTTTATAAACTTTGTTTTAGATTTATAGACTATATTACTTATTTTATAAGTTTCTTAGATATTTTTATAAACTTTTCTCTATTATTCCTCCGCCTACTACAATATCTCCATCGTACATTACAACAGATTGACCTTTTGTAATAGCTCTTTGAGCTTCATCAAATACTATTTTAATAGTATTTTCTCCAACATTATAAATAGTAGCTGGTGATGGTTTTGCAGAGTATCTTATTTTTGCTTGAACTCTTAATGGCTCTTCTAGTTTGTCTATTGATATAAAGTTAACATCTTTTGCAATAAGTTCTTTTTTAAATAATTCTTCGTTGTCTCCAAGGACAATAGTATTATTTATTGGATTTATATCTACTACAAACATTGGTTTGCCAAAAGTAATTCCAAGACCTTTTCTTTGTCCTATTGTATAGTATAGTATCCCTTTATGTTTTCCAAGTATATTTCCTTTAGTATCTACAAAAAAACCTTCTTCAATACGCTTTTCAGAATGTTTTTTTACATAATTTGCATAGTCATTATCTTTAACAAAACAAATTTCTTGACTATCAGGTTTATTATGGACTGCCATTCCCATTTCTTTAGCAATTTCTCTTACTCTATCCTTTTCATAATCACCTATTGGTAGTAGTGTATGTTTTAATTGTTCTTGTGTAAGATTATAAAGTGCATAAGTCTGGTCTTTTTTATCTGTAACAGATTTTTTTAATAAATATCTTCCTGTATCTTCATCTTTTTCTATTTTTGCATAGTGACCTGTAGCCACATAATCACATCCTATTTGTCTAGCTCTTTTATAAAAATCGTCAAATTTTATATGTTTATTACAAGCTATACAAGGATTAGGAGTTTTTCCTTCTAAATATTCATCTATAAAATAATCTATTACTTTTTCTTTAAATACTTCTCTAAAATTCAGAACATAAAATGGTATTCCTATTTTATTTGCTACTCTTCTAGCATCTTCAACTGCTGATAAAGAGCAACAACCACCTTCATTTTCAACTTCGTCATCGTCTTGCCATAATTTCATAGTAACACCAATGACGTCGTATCCTTGCTGTTTTAAAAGATATGCAGCTACAGAACTATCTACTCCTCCACTCATACCTATCATTACTTTTTTATTCATAAACAAATTTCACCTCATCTTTTGCATTACTTATTATTATACCATATAGAGCAAGCATTGTATTTATTTAAAATATAGCTTGCTCTATTTTCTAAAAAAAATAATATTATTAGGTAATTTTAAAAGATTTAAGGGTAATTTTTTATTTATTAACTACCACTACTGACGCTGTTGTTTCTGTTATTATATTATTAGAATTACTAACATCAACTAGTTCTATTTTCACCTTATAAGTACCTTCTTTATTTCCAACTAGATAAACTTCTGTTGTTGCACCTTGCAATGGAAAACCTTCCATTGGTCCCCATCCTGTGTTTACTATGTTAAACCAGTTCCCATTGCTATCCTTAGCAATTAGTTGTATTCCATCTAAGTCTGCTGAACCTTCTTCTGGACTTATTTGAACTCTTACATTATTATAATCATTTTTGCCTTTATTTAGTGTAATCTTTACAGGCGTTCTACCATCTACACTTTCAAACTTAGGTATACTGCCATTTTCATCCTCATCTATTTTATTTTCTTCCGTTATATTAGCTATATCATTATTTTCATTTATAGTTATAGAAGCTTTACCCCAAGTAGCAGTTTTTGAATCTTGTGATAATGTACAATCTCCATATCCATTAATAATCACTTTATCTTTATCATAGTTGTCAGTTTTTATTGGAGTATATTCACTTATATTGCAATCACCTGTTAAATCTAGTCTTGCATTAGTTTCATTTACAATTCCATCATCTTTTACATATTCTACATTAACTCCATACCATCCGTTTCCACTTGTTACAAGATTTGAAGCTATTACTGATGAACCATTTACTATTAAACCTGCCCCCTTATTATTATTTAAAGTTACATTGTTTAATTCAACATTTCGTGATAAATAAACATGCATTCCTGATTTATTTAATTTGTCTGAATCTAAACCTGTTACTTTTAGATTGTTTATTTTTACACCATCTTTTCTGTCTATTGTTACTATATTTTCGTACCCTGGTTTAGTATCAGTAAATTCTACAGCTTTTTTCAATTCAGCATTATTAATACCATTTATAACTATTTTTTTATCTATAACAACTGGCTTTTTAACATCTATTTGTCCACTTATTTCCCACACTTGACCATCTTCTTGTAAAGCAAGTGCTTCTTCTAATGTATCAGTATCAGTAATCTTTATTGTCTCCACTTTAACAGGTTCAGCTACCGTTACTGTAATAGTTGGAAGTGATACTCCTTCTGATAGCTTATATCCACTTGATAGACTTGCACTAAATATATACTTTCCTGCTACTTGGCTAGCATATTCTGGTGTACTTTTCCAAGTTACACCTACTTTTGTATTGGCCACTCCAGACACAGTTGCTGATAACTCTTTTGGTAAGTTTAACTTACTTAATTCTGTTCCATTTTCTACATTTTGTACTTTTATTGAATTATCAAGTGCTGTTATTGATGTTATCAATTTATCTTTTACAGATGAACCACCACTTGAACTTCCTCCACTTGATGAAGAGCCTCCAGATGAACTTCCACCTGGTTTAGTGCCATCTACACTTGGAGTCTGAGAACCTTCTACTTTGTCAGTTATTGTTCCTTCATTTTTTATATTTGTTCCTGTAGCATCATTTTTTATGTTTGTTATTTTTCCGTTGTTTTTAACTACAACATTGCTAGAATTATTTTGTATTTCTACTTTTTCTATTTTTGCTCCACTTTCATTTATTATTGTTCCACCTTTACTATCCTTAACCAAAACTTTATTTATTGTACCTTTATTTACTATATCTGCATTTGGAGCAGTTACTACTATCGTACCTGTATATGTACCATTTAAATTTACAGAAATTGAATTATTAGTACTCAATGATAAATCATTTGACATAGTTCCTGATGGCTTAATATTTATAACATCATTTGCATCAGCTTTATCTAAAGCTATTTTTAACTCTTCTATATTTTTAACTTCATATGTTGTTGTAGATTGTGATTTTTTTATCTCAAAAAAAGCATTCTCATTGCCTGAACCACCAACCTGTGTAACTGTTTTTAAGCTTTTAGTATTTAATACTTTTTCTTGTTCTTTATTTAATTTATTTCCAACTAAAACTACTGGTGAATTATTTTTTGCTGCCAATGAACCTACTGCTAATGAATCTATAAGATCTCCTTGTTTATTCATACCATCTTTTGTTATATATGCATTTTTCAACTCTTTTGAACCATATAATCCACTTATAACAGCCGCATTAGTTTCATTTCTATCTTTTCCTGATAATCTCTTAGGACTAGGTAAAGTGCTTTTTGTAGCTTCTGAAATCGACTGCACTCCTCCTATTACATAAGATGTTTTTATACCTTTATCTTTTATAAATTGATTTGATTGTTTTATTCCATCTTCTGGACTAGAAAGAATTATTGGCATTTTATTTTGAGCAGCCGCAGCTCCTACACTTACTGCGTCAGCAAGACCTTTTTCTCCATTAACTACAACTATCTCTGAAATATTACTACTTGCTTTTCTTACAAGAGACTCATCTAATTTTTTAGCTATTTCTAAAGAAGTTTGATATCTATCATTTCCTGAGATTCTTTCTGTATCAATTTTTAATGATTTTAATTGTGTCTCTACCTCTGAACCTAAAGTTTTTGTCCCGCCTATTAAATATACTTTTTCTGCTTTTAACCTTATTATTTCTGCTTTAGTTCTATCATCTAATTTATTGTTTTGTGTCAAAAGAATTGGTGCATTCTTAGAACCAGCAAAAGGAGTTGCAGTCAATGCGTCTACTATAGTATTATCATTAACTAATATCACATTTTTAGATGTATCCCATCCTTTTTTACTTATTTGTATGGCAGTTTCCCATCTACCTGAACCTTTAAGTGTATCACTGTTTGTTTGAGCACTTGATATGCCTGTTGTCGCACTGCTAACTACTAATGATATAGTAAGTATTGCTGCTATCCTCTTTGGTATTTTCATAACTGTTCCCCCTAATATTGTATTTAGTTGAAATGTGCCTTTTTAAAGAAAATAGCATTTTTAAGTAAAAATTTCTGAAAATATATTTTTATATGAAATCCTCGTAAACGATTGATTTGCTGAGATTTTTTATATTTTTTAATGTTTAAATATTATGGATGTGTATATTTTTTTATTATTTGATTAATTTCCAAAACGGGCTAGAATGGCAGTTTTAACAATAAAAAATAGCCGTTTTCTTTAAAACGGCTATTTTTCATCTTACTATACCATTATACACTTTTTTAAAATGATTTTAAACTTTTTTTGGAAAATTATTCCTTATTTTATTCTTCTTCCTCAATATCATGGTCATGAGCATCATCTATAACATATCCATCTAATTCTGGTATATGGATATTATTCTTTTTAGCATAGTCTATAAGTGCTGCTTTTACAGCTTGTTCTGCTAAAACTGAACAGTGCATTTTTACTGGTGGTAAACCATCCAAAGCTTCAGCAACAGCTTTATTTGTAAGGTCTAATGCATCTTTTATAGTCTTTCCTTTTATCATTTCAGTTGCCATAGAAGAACTTGCTATAGCTGAACCACAGCCAAATGTTTTAAACTTAACATCTTTTATTATGTCTCCTTCTATGTCTAAAAATATCTTCATTATATCTCCACATGTAGGATTTCCAACTTCACCTACACCACTTGCACCTTCAATTTCTCCCATATTTCTTGGGTTCATAAAATGTTCCATAACTTTATCACTATATTGCATTATTTTTTCCTCCTACATTAATTTATGCCTATTTTTATGTCTTATCTATTTTGTCTATTTTACTAATCCTTGTTTCTTTGCATCATCGTAAAGTGGTGACATACTTCTAAGTCTTTCTATAACTTTTGGTAAATTTTCTAATATATAATCTATATCATCATCCGTTGTAAAATCTCCAACTGTAAGTCTCAATGAACCATGTGCTATTTCATGTGGTAAACCTATTGCAAGTAATACATGTGAAGGGTCTAATGAACCAGAAGTACATGCAGAACCACTTGAACCAGCAATTCCTAACATATCTAATAGTAAAAGTATTCCTTCACCTTCTATAAATTGGAATGCAAAGTTTGCATTTCCTGGTAATCTATTTTCTAAACTACCATTTATTCTTGTATAAGGTATTCTTTCTAAAACACCATCTATTAACTTATTTCTAAGACGAGTTAAAGTCTCAACATGGTTTTGCATATTTGCTTTAGCTAATTCTGCTGCTTTTCCATATCCAACTATTGCAGGTATATTTTCTGTACCTGCTCTTTTGCTTTTTTCTTGTGCTCCACCATGGACAAAGTTATGAAGTCTTACACCTTTTCTTATGTATAAAGCTCCAACACCTTTTGGTCCATATATTTTATGTGAAGACATACTCATTAAATCTATTCCTAATTCTTTAACATCTACTGGAATATTACCTGAAGCTTGTACTGCATCAGTATGGAATAATATACTGTGTTTTTTAGCTATTTCAGATATTTCTTTAATAGGTTGTATAGTTCCTATTTCATTATTTGCAAACATTATACTTATTAGTATAGTAGTATCTTTTATTGAATCTTCTAATTGTTTTAAATCAATTTTTCCTTCGCTATCAACATCTAAATAAGTTATTTCAAATCCATGATGTTTTTCTAAGTATTCACATGTATGAAGTATTGCATGGTGTTCTATTTTTGAAGTTATTATATGATTACCTTTATTTTTATTAGCATAAGCTACACCCTCTAATGTCCAGTTATCACTTTCTGAACCACCTGCTGTAAAATATATTTCACTAGGTTCAGCATTTATAAGGGCTGCTACTTGTTCTCTTGCTTTATCTAAAGCATCTTTTGCTTCTCTTCCGAATGTGTGAAAACTAGATGCATTGCCAAAATAATCTGTTAGGTATGGCATCATTGCATCTAATACTTCTTTTTTAACAGGTGTTGTTGCAGAATAATCCATATACAATCTTCTTTTTTCCATTACATTCATCTCCAAATCTATTTTTTAGTTATATTTGTTATATCATTTTCTAATTTATTTTTGTTATAGTCATTTATCATATCTTTAAGAGTAATTGAATCTATAACATCTTCTATACCCTTTTTCATCTTTTCCCAAACTATTTTTGTTACACACATGTTTGAGTTTTCACAGACATCTTCATCTAGTACACAGTCAGATAATGCAACTGGACCTTCCAATACTACAAGTATATCTCCTACTGTTATGTCTTCAGCATTCTTTGAAAGCAAATATCCTCCTTGAGCACCTCTTACACTTTTTACTAGACCCGATTTTTTTAAAGATGAAAATATTTGTTCTAAGTACTGGTCCGATATTTTTTGCTTTTTAGCAATAAATTTTAATGACACTGGTCCATTATCTTGATTTAGTGCTAATTCAAACATTGCCTTTAGTCCATATCTACCTTTAGTAGACAACTTCATACATTATCACCTCTATATAGAAATCTAATTCATACTGTTTTAGTAGGAATTACTTTCAACATAATTTTATTATACCCTACTAATTTTGTCAAGATTAATTTTAATTTTTTTATTTTGAATAAATCCCCCATTTTCCAATGTTTTCAAATCCTAATTTTTTATATATCTTTCCAGCTTCTTCATTATCATAAAACAAACAAGGCATTTTATTCTCTCTTAAAAGTTCTGAACATAGTTTAATTAAACATTTTGTAGCAAGCCCTCTAGCTCTATATTTAGGATGTGTACCTACTCCAATTATCATTGCATGAGTCCTGTTTTCTGATGTACTCTTTGCCATTGATACTACTTCTTTGTTAATCTCTATACAATATCCTCTACCTGTTCTTAAACCATTTTTTAAACTATCTAAAGTTGTACTGTGGAATTCATCTATCAAATCATAAAGCCTAACTGTTTTCTTTAGATTTCCAAGTCTAATTCTCTTTACCTTTTCATTACAATGATTGTCAACTAAAAATTTTTTAGTTCGAAGCTTACAAAAATCAACTATTTTTAAATTATCAAGCCCTAATCGCTTTGCTAAAGCATCTACAGCACTTATTTTTCCAGAAATTTCTTCGTAATCAGTGTCACAAAGCAATTCATAAAAGCCTTCAACATCATACTCTCCATCTGAATAAAACATCATAAATTCAAAATATTTAAGTAGTACTGCTCTGATTTCACCATTTAAACCTATATCTGCCCATAAATTTAAAAAGTTATTTCCATATCCATATCTTTCAATATCCCCTATTATAAATAAATTGTACTCAGGTTCTTTTTTTAAATATTTCATAACTCTACTATGATAACTTGAGTTAAGCTTTATAATCATAATATCTACCCCCGATACATAAAATTCAACTTAAAAATCGCTATCCAAATATTCTAGATATTTCTTTATATTTTTCTCAGTTTTGTTTTCTTGTGGTATGTAGTAAATACTATCTTTTATGCTATCTGGTAAATACTGTTGTTTTACATAATGATTTTTAAAGTTATGAGGATATTTATATCCACATCCTCTACCTATATCTTTAGAACCAGAATAATGAGCATCTTTTATACTGTTTGGTATGTCTTTAACAAACTCTCTATCTAATTCATCTAATGCTTTCATTATTGCCATACATGCAGAATTAGATTTTGGTGATGTAGCTAAAAGAACAGTAGCTTCTGCTAATGGTATTTTTGCTTCAGGAAATCCAAGCTGCATAGCGGAATCTACACAGGCTTTTACAATAACAACTGCATTTGGATAAGCTAAACCTATATCTTCACTAGCTATTACTAAAAGTCTCCTACAGATACTGATTAAATCTCCACCTTTTATAAGTCTTGCTAAATAGTGTATGGATGCCTGCGGGTCACTTCCCCTTATAGATTTTTGAAATGCACTTAAAATATCATAATGACTATCACCATTTTTATCATAGTTTATAATTTTATTAAATGTAGATTTTTTTACTACATCTGAATCTATATAGATTATGTTATCTTTATTTGGTTTAGTTGAATAAACTACTAATTCTAAAGCATTTAAAGCCCTTCTCATATCTCCATCAGAGATAATAGCTATATCCTCAATAGCATCATTATTACATTCAATATCCATATAACTATCTTCATTTAAAACTTCAATTGCCCTTCTTAAGCCTTTTTCTATATCTAATTTTTCTAAAGGCTTAA
The DNA here is from genome assembly GCF_020658275.1 of Clostridioides sp. ES-S-0190-01. Classification (NCBI taxonomy): domain Bacteria; kingdom Bacillati; phylum Bacillota; class Clostridia; order Peptostreptococcales; family Peptostreptococcaceae; genus Clostridioides; species Clostridioides sp. ES-S-0190-01. The sequence continues at coordinate 222,706 of NZ_JACVWA010000039.1, forward strand.
ATTCAAATATAGTCGCTCTACTTAGAAGAGCTTTATATACATAATGATATGGATTTTCTGTAGTACTAGCAATCAAAGTTATACTACCATTTTCCATAAATTCTAATATCGACTGCTGTTGTTTTTTATTAAAACTTTGTATCTCATCTATATATAGTAAAACCCCATTTATATTATTTATACTTCCAAGTTCTGCTATTACTTTTTTTATATCTTCTAGTGATGAATTAGTGGCATTTATTTTATAAAAATTTTTATTGCTTTTTTCTGCGACAATTTCTGCTACAGTAGTTTTTCCAACACCTGGTGGACCAAAAAATATCATATTTGGCAAAAAATTAGTCTGTAATATCTTAGACAATATTTTTCCATTACCAATTATATGACTTTGACCTATTACATCATTCATTGTTTTTGGTCTTATTTTATCTGCTAAAGGCATATTCCCACTCCTATTCAAAAAAAATATTTCATGATTATTATCCCAATAATCCGTCTAAAAAAGGTATCTATTTGAAATAGATACCTTTTCTAATCACAATCTATAAAATTTAGATTATTGATTGTTTTTTAATTTTTTTAATTCATCTGTAAGTTTATCATTAAGTATTCTTATATGAGTTCCTTTCATACCTAATGATCTTGATTCTATCACACCTGCACTTTCAAATTTTCTAAGTGCATTTACTATAACTGACCTAGTTATACCAACTCTATCAGCTATTTTACTTGCTACAAGTAAGCCTTCTTTACCGTCTAATTCAGCAAAAATATGTTCAACTGCTTCAAGCTCGGAGTAGGACAGAGTGCCTATTGCCATTTGAACTACAGCTTTTTTTCTCATTTCTTCTTCTAATTCTTCACCTATTGCTCTTAATATCTCAAGACCAACAACAGTTGCACTGTATTCAGCTATCACTAAATCATCATCATTAAATGACATTGAATATCTTGAAAGTACTAATGTTCCAAGTCTTTGTCCACTTCCTAATATTGGTACTACAGTAGTATATTTTTGTAATCTTCCTTGTTCTTCAGGGAAAATCTCTAATATCTTCTCACCATTTAAGTTTTCTAGTGTCTCATCAATTTTTAATAAGTTTTGAGTATATTCTTCTGAGAATTTTTTTTGCTTAGTATATTCGTCTTCTATAACTGAGCTATCTTCAATATCATTTAAATGAAGCCCTAGAACTTTACCTTTTGCACTTACTACATAAACATTAGAATTTAATACATCTCCTAATGCTCCGGCCAGTAAATCAAAAGAGACACTGCTTCCACCACTTGTTTGTAATGTTTTATTTATTTTTCTTGTTTTTTGTAATACTTCACTTGCCATTTAATCATCTCCTCATGAAATTTAGGCCTTTTAATAACCTTTATATTTTCTAATATTATTCTCACTTTTAATGAAAATTTATTTTTATATTAGTTGTTCACACTTGAAAGATTATCATAGTTTGGAACCTTTTTCAAGATAATTATGTGATTTTTTTCAATTTTCACTCTTTTCCGTCATTATGCTCTTTTGACTCTTTGTTACATTCTTTATTGGAGCATACTGTTTTCGTTTCAGATTTAGTCACTTTTTCAACCATATATGAACCACACTTTTCACAAAACTCTCCTGTTGGCTTATTCCAAGCTACAAAGTCACAGTTTGGATAATTAGAACATCCATAAAAAGCTTTCCCTCTTTTGGATTTTCTAAGGATAATTTCTCCTTCTTCACATTTTGGACATTTAACACCAATTTTATTCATAATTGGTCTAGTCGTTTTGCAATCAGGATAGTTTTTACAAGCCATAAACTTTCCAAACCTACCATATTTTATAACCATATTAGAGCCACAGTTTTCACAGATTTCATCAGTTTCTTCATCCATATTTATTTTTTCTATATTCTCAAGTGCTTCTTCAATGGCTTCTTTAAGTGGTGCATATGCTTCAGATACAATTTCTTTCCAATCTGTATTTCCCTCTTCTATGACATCAAGCTTACTTTCCATATCAGCAGTAAAATCTACATCTATAAATTTATGAAAATTATTTTCTAAAATATCAGTAACTATTATTCCAAGTTCTGTTGGGCATAGACTTGTGCCTTGCTTTTCAACATATTCTCTATTTAATATAGTAGCTATTGTTGGAGCATACGTACTTGGTCTACCAATTCCCAGTTCTTCCAATGTTTTTACCAAACTGGCTTCTGTATATCTTGCTGGTGGTTGTGTAAAATGTTGGTCTGGCAATATATTTTCTATACTTAATATATCTCCTTTTTCTATACTTGGTAGAATCTTATCTTCTCTTTCTGAAAAATTGTATACCTTAGTATATCCATCAAATTTCATTTTTGAACCAGTGGCTTTAAATACAATATCTCCAGCCTTACATTCTACATTTAGTATATCGAATACTGAATCCTCCATTTGACTTGCTATAAATCTTCTCCAAATTAAATTATACAGCTTATATTGGTCTTTACTCAATGAAGCTTTTATGCTATCAGGAGTTCTATCAACGGAAGTTGGTCTTATTGCCTCATGTGCATCTTGAACCTTTTTAGTGTCTGGTTTTTCTTTTTTTTCTACAGGGTTTTTATAATAATTTTCACCTAAGTCACTTATTATATAATTCTTAGCTTTTTCTTTTGCTTCATCAGATATTCTCTTAGAATCAGTTCTTATATATGATATAAGACCAACAGTGCCTTCACCTTCTATATCTATACCTTCATATAGTTCTTGCGCTATCATCATTGTTTTTTTAGTAGTAAAAAACAACTTATTTGCACCTTCTTGTTGAAGCATACTTGTTGTAAATGGTTTTGGAGCTGATTTACGTCTTGATTTAGATTCTATCTTTTCAACTTTTAAATCCTTTCCTTCCATTTCTTTTAGTATTTCATTAACAGCATCTTCATTTTCTAATTCAATTTTTTCATCGTTCTTGCCATAAAATTTTAAAGTTATATCTTTATCTTTTGCTGTCTTTGCTTCAACATCTATTGTCCAATATTCTTTTGGAATAAACGCTTTTATCTCTTTTTCTCTATCACAAATTAATTTTGTTGTTACTGATTGTACTCTACCTGCACTAAGACCTTTTCTAACCTTTTGCCATAATATAGGGCTTATTTGATATCCTAAAAGTCTATCCAATACTCTTCTAGCTTGTTGTGCATCTACTAAGTTTATATCAATATTTCTAGGATGCTTAATTGCTTTTTTAATTGCATCTTTAGTTATTTCATTAAACTCAATTCTACAATCATCAGATTCATCTAAATTTAGTATATGAGCTAAATGCCATGATATAGCTTCACCTTCTCTATCAGGGTCAGTTGCTAGATACACTTGTTTAGATTTTTTAGCTTCTTTTTTTAATTCCTTTATTACATCGCCTTTTCCTCGTATATTTATATATTGAGGTTCAAAATTGTTTTCTATATCTACACCTAATTTACTTTTAGGTAAATCTCTAACATGACCAACTGATGCTTTTACTGTATAATGACTTTTACCTAAAAATTTTTCTATGGTCTTAGCTTTTGCAGGCGATTCTACGATGACTAATGTTTTGGCCATAAAACCACACACCCCCACTACCTAATCTTAATTTATACATTTAAACTGTACGTTTTATTATTCATCTCTATTACTAACTCATTTAGTACTAATTCATTGATTATTGAATTTACATACTTTATTTCTATACCAGTATAATCACAAATACTATCTATATGCAAGCTTCCTTCTCTTTTTATAGCTTCAATTATTTGCTTAGACTTGGCATTTAAACTTATATTATCATATTTTTGATTTATTTTTTTATTGATAATATTAAATATGTTATACTCATTCAAAATATCATCTATATTTTCAATTAATTTCGCACCTTCTTTTATAATTTTATGACATCCTCTACTCATTTGAGAATTTATATTACCAGGTACTGCAAAAACATTTTTTCCATGTTCAAGAGCAAACTCTACTGTTATTAATGCACCACTTCGTATTGCTGCTTCTACAACCACTACTCCATCACTTAATCCACTAATAATTCTATTTCTATTAGAAAAATGATATGGAGCTACTGTTGAGTTAATATTATACTCTGATAATAATAGTCCCCCATTTTCTAATATTTTATTTGATAAATGTAAATTTTGTTTTGGAAGAGGGTTGTCTACTCCTGAACCAAGAACCGCTATAGTCTTAGATTTTCCATTCATACAACCTATATGTGAATATGCATCTATTCCTATGGCTAATCCACTTACTATATTAACTCCATATTGAGACAATTGACAACTCATTGTTTTTGCACAATTAATTCCATAAGCTGTAGGCTTTCTTGAACCTACTATAGCTATATTAAAATTATTATTAACTAAACTTATGTCACCTTTGTAAAATAATAACTTTGGAGCATTGTATATATTCTTCAAATTTTCAGGATATTCTTCGTCATATTGGCAAATATATTTAATTGTTTTTTTGTAAAGTAGTTCTTTTATATTTTCTAAATAAGCGTGACCTCTATATTTTACTATATTTTTTCTAATATTCAAGCTTATATTTTTTAAATTATATATTTCTTTTTCAGAAAAATCAAATATATCTTCAATATTTACTATATTATTTTCTATTATTTCAATTGTTTTTGTTGTTATTCCACTAATTGATTTTAACCATAAATAGATATCTTTTTTCTCCATAAAATACACCTCAAAAACTTATTTAAAATAGCTATAATAAGCTCTTCTAAATGAAAAAGCTTCTATAATACACTGTGAATTTATCAACTCTATTCCTTCTAAATCAGCTATTGTTCTTGCCATCTTTAAAAGTTTTGTATAACTTCTACTACTTAAATTATATTTATTAAATATTACTTTAGCCATTTTTGAAGCTTCTTTTTCTAATTTACAATATTTTAATAAATTAGAAGCCTTAATTTCACTATTATTTTTTATATTATCTTCTTTAAATCTATTTATTTGTATTTTTCTAGCATTTTCTACTCTCGTCTTTATTTTTTGAGAACTTTCTTCTTGTTTTGATGAATTTAAATCATCATATTTTACAGTATTTACTTCTACAAAAATATCAAACCTATCTAATAATGGTCCTGATATTTTATTTATGTATTTATTAATTTCATTGCTCCTACATCTACACTCTGTATTTGACATATAATAACCACATGGACATGGATTCATAGCTGCAATTAGTAATACTCTACAGGGATATTTTGTACTATACTTTACTCTAGATATATTTACATACCCATCTTCTATAGGTTGTCTCAAAGTCTCAAGTATTTTCCTATCAAATTCAGCGATTTCATCTAAAAACAAAATCCCCCTATGTGCTAGTGCTACTTCTCCAGGTCTTGCATCTGTTCCTCCACCAATTAAAGACTGCTTTGTAGTTGTATGATGAGGCGCTCTAAAAGGTCTCTTATCGATTATGCCTTTATTTTCATCTATCATACCCAATACACTATAAACCTTACTTACTTCTACCATCTCTTCTATACTTATATCTGGCAAAATTGTTATTACTCGTTTTGCAATCATTGTTTTACCTGAACCTGGAGGCCCAATCATAAGCATATTATGATTTCCAGCAGCGGCTATCTCTGCGCTTCTCTTTATAAAATAATTTCCTCTAACATCCTTAAAATCTTCATCATGTTTGCTTTCTTTTGTATCATAAAACTCAGGATATTTACAATATGTATAATTCCCATTTGTTTCTATTTCTTCATTTAAAAAAGACATTATTTTTTCTTTATCGACTTTTATTTCTCCATTTAAAAAACCTATACATTCTTTTAAACTTTTAATAGGTATTATATCAATTTCTTCTATAAATAAACTTTCTCTTATATTGTCAACTGGTATAAAAATACGCTTTATATTTTGGGTTTTTGCACCTATAATTATTGGTAATATCCCTCTTACTTTTCTTATTTTTCCATCTAGTGATAATTCTCCTATAAACATACTTTCTCTTATATAATTTTCATCTTTTTCTATTAACCCTCTTAAAAGACCTATACTTATTGATAAATCTAAAAAAGCACCTTCTTTTTTTATATCTGCTGGTGATAAATTTACAACAATTCTTGTATTTGGAAATTTATATCCACTATTTATAATAGCTGATTTAACTCTCTCTCTCGCCTCTTTAATTTCCTTACTTGGAAGACCGACAATATTAAAGCTAGGTATACCATTACTTGTATCCACCTCAACCTTTACTAGAAAACTTTCAATTCCTATTAAATTACTTGAGTTAATAATACTTAACATATAATAATCCTTTCCAAACCTTTATCTTTCTTAAAAAGCATTCATTATGTGATTTACTCTTTTTTCTGATAAATAAACTTCTACAATATCAAATCTTATGGGAATATTATGTAAATTATTTTTTGTGATATAGTATTTAGCAATCTCAACTATCTTTTTTCTCTTCTTGAAATTTACAGATTCACAAGGATAACCATACCTTAAACTAGACCTTGATTTTACTTCTACAAATACAATCTCATCATCTATCCTTACTATTATATCGACCTCTCCAATCTTTAATCTGTAGTTTTTTTCTAATAGTTTTGCGCCTTTTGACAATAAATAATTAATTGCTACTTCTTCTCCAAAATCACCTTTTTCTTTGTTATTCATTTTTTACTCCAATACATTAAATTTTTACTTTTTGATTATGGTCAGTATACGATTTAACTATTCAAATTTTTTAGATTGATTTTATTTCTATTAATATTAATAGATACTTCTATTGACTTTATTCTTTTATGATATTATCCTAGTTTTCATAAGGAAAGTTTATTTTTATGGAGGAGTCCTTTTAATGAATAGAAAAAAATTAGTTACTTTTATACGATATTTGTCCCTATTTATAGTACTTGTAAGTTCTTTAAACACTACTGAAAATATATTGTATCCAGTTATAACCATAATAATATTATTTCTAATTATAATAAATAATCAAGTCAGATTTTTTTCTTTATCAAATAATAGTAGACTTGTACTTATTTCTTATTTTTTAGAATTTGCTTTAATTTTCATATTATATAATTGTACAAAGACTTTTAATTCAGTTTACTTTGTTCCTTTAATTTTGGACATATCATTTTTTATAAATGAAAAATACAAATACATATTATTATTTTTCATTATAGTATCTTCTTTTATTATTAGTTTAGACAAAAACTTGTATCTAGCGTTGGAATCAAGTTCAATATTATTGATTATATCTATACTTTCTATATATATAGAAAGTGAAAATATATCTAAATTATACAATCAAAACCTTTATGATAAACTTAGAATTTCTAAAGATAAATTAAAAAAATCTAATTCTGATTTAGAAATTTATGCAAGTTCTATAGAAGAACTAGCCATTTTAAAAGAGAGAAACCGAATATCTAGAGAAATACATGATAGTGTTGGACATTCTCTTTCTACAACAATAATACAGCTAAGTGCTATAGAAAAGCTCTTAACTGATAAGCCAGAAGTATCTGATTTAGTACATGAACTCAGAGAATTCGTAAATGAAAGTTTTCAAGATGTTAGAAGGGCTATATCTGAGTTAAAACCTATTGAATATGAAAATTATCAAAATTTATTTAAAATTAAAGAACTAATTAAAAGCTTTATTAAGCTTACAAATATTAATGTAAGACTAACTATATCAAAAAACACTTGGAACCTATCTAGAGCTCAGTCTATAGCTTTATATAGACTTATTCAAGAATCGCTTTCCAATGCATCAAGACATGGAAAAGCAAGTAAAATCAAAATTTTTATAACATTTAATCCTTCAAATCTTATAGTTACGATTAGTGATAATGGTATAGGATGTGAAAATATAAAAAAAGGAAATGGAATTAACAGTATTAGCGAAAGAATATATGAACTAAATGGAAAAGTTGAATTTGATAATCACAATGATGGATTTACAATTAGAGCTTCTTTTCCCAAATTTTTAGGGGGTGATTTTTTTGAGTAAAATCAAAGTTCTTATAGTTGATGATGAAAAACTAATTAGGAAAGGTCTTAAGATTATATTGTCATCTTATGATGATTTGGAGATAATTGGAGATGCCTCTAATGGATATGAGGCTTTAGAATTTTGTAAGTCAAATGAGGTAGATGTTGTTCTTATGGATATTAGAATGAATATTTGTGATGGTGTTTTAGGTACAAGACTTATAAAAGAATATGATGAGTCAATAGCACTATTAATTTTAACTACATTTAATGATGATGAATATATAAAGGATGCAATGAAATTTGGAGCTTCAGGTTACCTTTTAAAAGACAGCTCTGATGAAGTGTTACATGAGGGAATACGCTCTTCATTTTTTGGCAATGTTGTACTTGACAAAAATGTAATTGAAAAAATTATGTCAGTTGAAAAAACTGTCGAACACGAACATATTTCTAATATATATAATTTAACTGAAAAAGAAATATCCATAATTAAGTTAATTGCAGATGGGCTTAGTAATAAAGAAATAAGTCAAGAATTATTTTTATCTGAGGGTACCATAAAAAATAATATAACTAATATTTTAGGTAAATTGGAACTTAGAGATAGGACTCAATTGGCTATATTTGCTTTCAAAAATAAAATTGTAATATAATATGTCAATAAAAAAGCTAAACTATAAACAAAATTTTAAAAAACTTAACTTATAATAAATATAAAACTATAAAGTGACTTAAGTCACTTTTTTTAGTGACTTATAGTAATAGAAATACACCTATTAATTCTTTATTATAATATTATAGATTTTTAAATTACACAAAAATATTTTGGGAGGGATTTTTATGGATATAGTTAAAGTAAATAATATAACAAAAAGATTTAATGATAAGTTAGCACTTGATAACATTAGCTTTTCTGTTAAAGAAGGGGAAATATTTGGACTTATTGGTCCAAATGGTGCTGGTAAATCTACACTTATAAGTATAATTACCAATCTTACTTTACCAAATAGTGGTAATATTCAAATAAATGGTATAGATTTGTCAGCAGATCCTATGAGTGCAAAATCTATAATAGGATTAGTTCCACAGGAATTAGCAATTATGGAAACACTAACTCCTTTTGATAACTTAGAATACTTTGGAGCTTTCTATGGATTGAAGGGCAAGTTACTTCAAGATAGAATCAATGAGGCCTTGGAAGTTACAGGTCTAGCTGAAGTTAAAAAGAAAAAAGTAAAAAAATTATCTGGTGGTATGCAAAGAAGATTAAATATTGGGATAGCACTTTTAAACCACCCTAAAATATTAATATTAGATGAACCAACTGTAGGTGTTGACCCTCAATCAAGAAATCACATTTTTAATTTTATAAAAGATATATCTGAAAAACAAAAAACTACTATTATATATACATCTCATTATATGGAAGAAGTTGAACATCTTTGTTCTAAAATCTTTATTATGGATGAAGGTAAAGAAGTTGCTTTTGGGGATAATAATTATCTAAAATCAATAGTATCTACAAGTACAAAATTAATTATGGAAATAAAAAATATAAATGCTCAACTTATATTTGATTTAAAAAATACTAAAGGAGTTATATCTGTTTTAGAAAATACTTCAGTAATAGCATTAGATGTAGATAAAAACTTTCTGCTAACAGATGCACTTTCTGCTGTTGATAAAAACAATTCAAAAGTAGTACGTATATCTTATGAAGAACCTAGTTTAGAAGATGTATTCTTAAATCTAACAGGTAAAAATTTAAGAGACTAATGGGGGTGATTTTATGAAATTATATATAAGTGTAAAAACTATGTTAAAAGGTCTGAAAAGTTCCTTCATGATTAGTTTGCTATATTTCTTGGCTCTTCCTTTACTTTTAGCTTGGTTCCTTGGAATGGTAACAGGAGATATGTTTCAAAATCCTATAAAAACAGAACCTATATCAATCGTTGTATATGACAAAGATAGTTCCAAGTTATCAAGTAATTTGACAAACTTTTTAAAAGGTGATTTATCTTCTGTACTAAAAATAAACAAAGATGATTCTGATGCAGATTTAAAACTTACAATACCTAAGGGATACGAAAACAATATTCTAAATGAAAAATCAAATACTTTAAATATAGAAAAACTTGGAACTAATGATGACTTAGCAATACTACTTCAAAACATATTAGATACTTATCATGAAAAATTATATTTAAATAATTCTCAAAAACTAAGTTCAGAAGATTTTTCTAAGTTGTTTAATAAAAGTTCTATTGCTACTTCTATAATAAAAAGCGATATCGAACAAAACTCATATGAATACTTTGCTTTAGTTTCATTGGGATTCCTTGTAATAATTTTCATAATGAATAATATTTTGTCAAATTATATAAGTGAATCAAAAGGGCTTTCAAAAAGACTTTATTCTATGCCTATAACTAGAGTGCAGTATTTAATTTACGACTTTGTAGGTTTATGGATTTACTCATTTATATTTCTATTATTATATGTTTTATTTTTTAGAATACTAGGAATAACATTTAAAGGTAATCTTGCCATATTGACCTTACTATGTGCTTTATCATCATATTTTATGACTTCGATATCTACTTTTGTAACTAGTTTTTTTAGTAAAAAATATGGTACATTCATAGTTTATATGTTACTTTTCTTACAGACAATTTTTGGAGGTATTTTTAACATGATAAGTGAAACTTTTACTAAGTTTACTAGTTTATCTCCAACTTATTTGATAGGAGCTCTATATAGTGACTATGAAAGCTTCAATACTTTAAGTTCAATAAGTAATTTAATTGTAACATGCTTAGTTGCCTCTACAATATTGATTATATTCTCTATTGTAAAAGAAAAATATAAATGGAGGGAGATTTAATAATGATTAGATTAATTCTTGCAAATATAAAAAGATATATAAAAAATCCTTCTCTTTTAGCTAGTATGGTTATGATTCCTATTATATTAGTTGTTTCTCTTAACCTTTTTTCTAGTAAATCAGACAATCAATCTATGTACTTTTCTCCAGTAGCATTTGTATCTAACTCTTCAGGAAAATATGAACATAAATTGATAAATAATTCAAAGTTAAAGGAAAACACATTTAGATTAAATGAAGAAGATAAAGCTATGAACTTACTAAAAAATAATAAAGTTTCTGCAGTATTTGTTTTAGACAAAAATTTTTCAACTGATATAGATAACTTAAAAAGACCTGCTGTTAAATGTTTTAAAACTGAAAATGGTGGTGGTAGTCTTTGGGCAGAATCAGAAATAGAATCTTTTATCAATAATTCTTTAAAATCAAAAATAGATAGAAATCTGGATGAAAAATTAACTAAAACAACTATAGTTGACAACAAACCTGATAAAAACACAAATTTATTTTTACCAGTTTTCTTAATATGTTATTTTATGTATATTAACGCAGCGCATCTTGCTTCTGACTTATTTTCATTAAAAAAATCAAATGTTTTAAGAAGGCTTATTTCTACAAAACATAAAGATATAAAAATAATTTTTAGCATACTCTTAGGCTTATTTTTTATTCAAGCAATTGTATACACTTTAATACTTGGATGCCTTACATTTGTTGGAGATTTTAAATTAACTCTAAATGTATTAATGATTGTACTAGCAAATAGTTTTGTTTCCACTGGATTTGTATTTTGTATAGCTAGAGTATTCAAAAATGAAAACTCTATAAGCCTTGTAACTACATTTTATTCTTTAATAGGTTTAGCTATATCTATATCTAGTCTGATACCATCAATGAATGAATTATCATTTATGGCTAATCTATCAAAGCTTACACCTTTTTACTGGACTATAAACGCTATTAAAAGCAATGATAGCATTTTAATAAATGTAATCGTTCTAATACTTATTGGAATAGTATTTGTAACAGCTGGAAGTTTTAAATTAAGAGATTTTGCAAAAAACTAATGATTACTAAATATAGTTAGTATATAATTTTATACAATACTAACATAATATTTCAAGATGTTAAATTATTTTATATTATATTTTTATAGTTAGTTTTATAGTTGCTTTTAACCACTTTTGATGCTAAACTTAGTATTATATATTAATATTTTTGACTTGTCAATAGTTTTATGATATAATATTAATTATTAGATAATTAAAGCATTGTACCCAAATTGCAATATCTAAAATTCAGTTTGGAGGTATAACTAACATATGTATAATATCGGTGAAAGTGTGATGTATCCAAAAGAGGGAGCCTGTTATGTAAGTGATATTGTAACCAAGGAAATAAATAAACATATGCAGAAATACTACGAATTAACTGTCATTTTCAATAGTACTCTTAAAATTTCTATTCCTGTTCTGAATGCTGACAAGATTGGTGTCCGTCCAATTATGAACGAAAATGAAATTGATAATTTTATCCAATCTATTAACAAAACAGATGCTATATGGATTTTTGATAGAAAGAAGCGGCTTAAATTATACCATGATAAATTTCATTCAGGAGATATCTTTGAGATTGTAAAATTAATTAAGATGCTTATGATACAAGATTGTTCAAAACAATTATGTAGTACAGATAAGGACTTTTTAAATAAAGCTCAGAGATTTGCTTTGTCGGAATTAGCTGCTGCTCAATGTAAATCCTATACAATCGTATTAGAAGAAATGAAAAAACATATTCTAAATCCGAAAAATAATAATTAAACCAGTCTTTAAGACTGGTTTTATTTTTTAGATTAATCATATTTACTACCATATTTTACTTTAGATTTCATAATCTAGTGTTCCTAATCTAGTGTTTATAAAGCCATCTTAATTAGAATATATTTTATACAACAAAAAACCAAGTGTAAGTCAGTAATATGATTTACACTTGGTCAACAAAATCTAATCTTCCTCAAGTTCCTTTTTTTCTTCCAATAATACATTCAATTCATTTGCTTCTAAAATCTGTGCTTCTGCAATGTCAAGTAACTCTTGTTGCCATTCCACACATTTATCTTTGTAATCAAAAGGTAGCGTTCTGTCAACTATGTACTTATCGATACATTCCTCCGCACTTTTAACTATTTGCTTTCTCTCATCAATAAATTTTTCCAATTCTACTAAGGCTTCTTCATAAGCTTTTTTACTCATATAAATTCCCCCTTTGTATAATTATTCTACATTAAAATGATTTTTCCTCTTTTTTGTATAAAAATTTATTTGTATATAACTTTTCCATCAATATCTTTTATAGTTTGACATCCAGTTAATATCATAGAACCACTTAATTCTGATTGAAGTTTATTTACATAAGTTTCTACACCATCAGTTGCTCCACCAAATGAAGCTGTTACAAAAGGTCTTCCTATTAATACTGCATCAGCCCCTAGACCTATCATTTTTAATACGTCCAACCCTGTTCTAACTCCACCATCTGCAAGTATTGTAACTTTACCTTTAACAGCCTCAGCAATCTTTGGTAAAACTTCACATGCTCCTGGTGTACAGTCAAGTACTCTTCCTCCATGATTTGATACAACAATTGCATCTACACCTGCTTCAACTGCCATTAACGCATCTTCTACAGTCATTATTCCCTTTAATATAAATGGTAATTTAGTAGATTTAACTAATTCTTTTATTTGGTCAACATTTTTAGGAAGTACCGGTTTTCCATGTAGTGATAAAGTTACTAAACCACAAGCATCTATATCAACTCCAACTGCAAATGCTCCAGCTTCTTCAGCCAATCTTATTTTTTTTATAATATTTTCATTGTCCCAAGGTTTAATAAATACAATTCCAGCACCATTATACTTTTTAACTACATCTAAATTTTCCATTAAAAATGCATCTACTGCTGTATCTCCAACCATTGCATAGATACCACTATTAACACATCCTGCAACCACTGGTTCTATGTAATCTCTTTCATTTATTTTTCCACCCATATTTAAAGTAGTTCCTGTTACTGGAGCTGCAAATATAGGAGCACTCATTTTTTTTCCGAACATTTCTATAGATGTATCAGGATTTGAAACATCATGTATTACTCTCATATTTACTTTTACTTTTTCTAAACTCTTGCTATTTTCTATAAAAGAAGAACCACTTCCTTTACCTCCCATACCAGGTACTTCACCTGCACAGACAACTCCATTACAAACTTTACAAACTTTACAACTTCCATTTAAATTTTCTCTAGCATTTTTTAATAGTTCATTATAATCCATCTCTAATCCCCCATTAATTATAGTAATTTATATAATATATATTATATCATATTATGTTTATAGTATATTTTTCAAGAAGCTTTTTCTATGTATAGGAGTTATCCCATGTTTTTCAATAGCTTCATAGTGTTCTTTTGTTCCATATCCCTTATGAGATTTAAATCCATATTCTGGATATACTCTATCATATTGATACATTATACTATCCCTAGTAACTTTCGCTAATATACTTGCTGCTGCTATTGATATAGATTTTGAATCTCCTTTTATAATTGGATTTTGAACTATATCAATTCCTGGTATTGTCGCTGCATCAACAAGTAAGTAATCTGGTGTTTGTTTTAAACAATTTATTGCTTTTTTCATTGCCATATACGTGGCATTTAATATGTTAAATTCATCTATTTCTTCGTTATTTACTATCCCTATTCCATAATCTAATGCTTCTTTTTTTATTACTTCAAAAAGCTCATCTCTTTTTGCTTCACTTAGTTTCTTAGAATCATTTACGCCTTCTATTTTTGTATTTTTCTTAAACACTACAACAGAAGCTACAACAGGACCTGCAAGTGGTCCTCTTCCAGCTTCATCAATTCCTCCAATATATAAATATCCTTTACTATATCCTTCATTTTCAAACGTATTTATAGTTTCTAATCTTTCTGCTTCTTTTCTAATATTATCTAGTTTCTTAGCAAGTTTTATAGCCAAACTTTGAACAGATTTTCTTTCGTCCACTCTTAATATTTCTATATATTCCATATACTTTTCAACTTCTAAAGCCTCAATTATTTCTTTAATCTCCCTCACACTCTTGTTCTGCATGCTATCCCCTCATCTTTCACCTGTAAAAATATTCTTCTCTTAAATATATTAAAAACTCACTAACTTAGAATTTAATTGCATCCACTATATCCACATTTTAAACATATACTACATCCACCTGTATGTGCTATTCCTTCACTACCACACTCAGGGCATACAAACTTTTCATCTTCTTCAAAATTTTTACTTTTTAATTCTTTGGCTTTTTCTTCTTTATTATCTTTTTCTTCTTTATTATTTTTATGAGATTCTTTTTTATTATCTTCTTTTTTGTTATTTTCTTTTTTATTATCTTCTTTTTTTTCATTTATTAAGATTCCACTCCTTTTGCATCCATCTCTAAATATTGTTACTCCCTTAAGACCAGCTTCCCATGCCTTAACATATATGTTGAAAACATCTTCAATTGTAGTTTCAAAAGGTATATTTATTGTAGATGATATAGAAGCATCAATATACTTTTGCCATACTTTTTGCATATTTATTCTTTCTTCATATCCTATATTCATAGCAGTAACAAAAAAATCTGGTAAACATTCTTCATCTGTAATGCCTTTTTTATCCATATATTCTTTAACTATTGGAGTATATACTTTATAATACACATCTTCATCATGCAAACTTTCAGTTTTTCTTATATATGAAAGATTAAATATAGGTTCTATTCCTCCACTAATACCTATCATTGTAGATATAGAACCTGTAGGAGGTATAGTTAAAAGTTGTGAGTTTCTAAGCCCATACTTTTCAACCATCTCTTTAATATCATCATTTAGGTTTTCTATAAAGAATCTAGATTTAGAAATATTTTCATATTTATACTCACTAAATGTGCCATATTCTTTAGCAATCAAAGCTGATTGTTTTACAGCTTCGTTAAGCATAGTTTTACCAATTAAATCACACAATTCTAAAGATTTATCAGAACCATATCTTATCCCCATCTTTATAAGCATGTCAGCAATACCCATTACACCTAATCCTATTTGTCTATATTTATAGACACTATCCCTTTGTTCTTGTAATGGATGTAAATTTAATCCCTCATCTAATACATCATTTAAAGCTACCACAGCTTCTCTAACACAAGATTTTAACTTATTAATATCAAAGGTAGCATGTTCCCCAAATGGTTGTATTACAAACTCTGATAAGTTTATTGAGCCAAGCAAACAGCTTCCTCCACTTGGAAGTGGCTCTTCTGCACAAGGATTTACACCTGAAAAACAAAAAGACTTATCTTCACTCATAAGGTTATATGTTTTTATTTTGTCCCAAAATAATATTCCTGGTTCTGCATAATCCCAGTTATTTTTAACAAACTTATTAAACAAATCATATGCATTTACTATTTTGACTATTTTTTCTCCAGTAGTTTCAACTTCAAAAGTACAATTATACAGCTTTTTTTCCTTTACAGCTTGCATAAACTCATCTGTTACTCTTACAGAAATATTTGCTTTAGTAACCTTCTCCAAATCAGTTTTTATATCTATAAATTCCTCTATTTCTGGATGATTTACATCCATAGAAATCATAAGAGCTCCTCTTCTACCTCTTTGACCAATCAAACCTGTCGTCATGCTATAAAGTTCCATAAAAGACACTGCTCCAGTTGTATATTTTGCAGCATTATTTACTTTTGCACCTTTGGGTCTTAATTTTGAAATATCAATTCCAACCCCTCCACCATAACTAAAAGTTCTAGCAAGTTTTTTTGCAGTGTCAAAAATATCTTCTATACTGTCTTTTGGTGGCTCTATTACATAACAATTAGAATAAGTTACTTTTTTACCTTCTTTATGTAAACCTCTATTTGCTAAAATTCTACCTGCAAATAAAAATCTCTTTTGTCTTATTAACTTTGATATTCTTGGACTATTATTTGAAATTCTCTTTATCCATTCATCAAAACTTTCTCCATCGTGTCTATACTTATTTTTCCATATTGATTTTTGTAATTCATCAAACTCCCAAGCCTTATGTCTTATTTCTGAACGTCTTTCTCTATATAATATGTAGTGTTTTGCTATATCTTTTCTATTTGATTCCATAAGTAATACTTCAACTATATCTTGGATTTCTTCTACAGATAAACATTTTTCCATAGAATTATAATCATTAGCAATTTTTCTTGATATATCATATGCTAAATCTCTATCTACTCCACCTTCACTATTTATACTAGCTTTATAGACAGCATCTTCAATCTTACTTTTACTAAAAAGTTCTTTTGTCCCATCTCTTTTTATTATGTACTTCATTTTTAGACCTCCAATAAATTAGTATTACATTAATACACCTATTAGTTGTAATTCTAAACAAACTTTTTTCTATATTTGCATGTTTTCATATTAATTATCTTACACAATATATATTATACTATTTTATATTCAATATAACACGCTTTATAGTTTTCTCAATTAAGTAAATGAACTTTTTATATTCTAAATATCTTCTATTAAAAACTTAAAAATAACATAAAAAAGTATATAAAAGTGTAATTATACTCTTATATACTTTATTTTTTTATAAATTTCATCCTTATTATTCCATTATTTTCCATTAAAATTATTAATAATTTCTTTATATTTTACATATAAATATGCTACATCCCATAAATATTATTTGTAAATATATATAACAAAATTCAACCTAATAATAATCTATCTTTAATCTACTTTATTTAATATTCATTTACATATAAATACATATAAAGTTTTACATATCAAAAAGGAATTGCCTCCTAAATGATTTTAATCACTTTAAGGCAATTCCCATATGTATGAATTATTCTTTATTATTGTACAGCTTTGCTGCTTTGAGATGGAATAAAGTTTCCTATTATTCCAGCTATTACAACTGGAACTACCCAGTTAAATCCTAATGAAGCTAGTGGTAAGCTATTAACTAGAGGTATATTTATACCAAAGCTTGTTGCAACTGTTAATACACTTACTAACAATGCCATATATGCAGCGCATTTAAATACGTTATCATTTTTAATTTTATTACTAAATAATGCTAGTATAACTAGAGTTATAGTTGCTGGATATACCATACTTAATATAGGAGAAGAGAATTTTATTATTGTACTTACTCCAAAGTTTGATATGATTGCACTAAATACACAAACTACTATAACTATATGCTCATATTTTAATTTTCCATCTGTAAGTGTTGAGAAATATTGACCTGCTGCTGAAGAAAGACCTATAGCTGTTGTTAAACATGCTAATGCAACTATAATAGCCAATAGAATTTTACCTGTATTTCCAAGTAATGATGCTGTTATTGAAACTATTAAAGCTGTTTGTTGAACATCTTGTCCATATATCTTAGATACAGTTGCTCCAAGGTAACATAATCCACCATAAACTAGTGCCATACCTATTACTGCTATAACACCTGCACTTACTGTAGCTTTCATCTTTTCTTTTTCACCTGTATAACCTTTAGCTATTACTGACATGATTATAATTGATGCAAATACACTCGCTGCCAATGCATCCATTGTTTGATATCCTTGAGTTATACCTTCTGCAAATACATTTTGTATTAAAGAAGTATCTCTTATGTCTCCTAGTGGAGATACAATACCTTTAACTATTAATACTGCTAAAGCTATAAGTAAAGCTGGAGTTAAAATTGATCCAACTATATCTACAACTTTTGATGGTCTTATTGTTAAAACCAATACTATAGCAAAGAATACTATAGAGAATATTACTGGGCTTATTCCTGAACCTATTGTAGGTAATATACCCATTTCATAAGTTGTTGCTGCTGTTCTAGGTATTGCCAAAAGTGGCCCTATACAGATTACCATTGCACATCCTAATACAACACTTAATCCTTTACCAGCTCTTGAAAACATTTTTGATGTGTCTCCATTGAACTTAGTTGCTGCTATAACTGCTAATAATGCCAAACCACCATCTGCGAAAAGGAATCCTATGAAAGCTACTAGCCAACTACTTCCGGATAAAACTCCTAGATATGGAGGGAATATTAAGTTCCCAGCACCAAAAAACATTGCAAATAGTGCAAATCCAATTACAATTACATCTTTAAACTTGATTTGTTTCTCACCCATTTAAAGCACCCCCATTTGAATTTTACTACGTTTTATTACATTTTACCAAAAAATAAGTCCAATCTCTTCTTAAATGAAAACCTTTTGACGAGATTTTATTTAATTATACATTTTTGACTTAAACTTGTCAATTATGTTTCATAATTTATAAAATCTTCGCAATATTTAGTACAACTTTCTTAATTAAATAAAATTAACATGTATACTTTAAACATATATGCTTTTTTTATTTTTATTTAATTTTTCTTGACAAAATTAAAACTTTTAAATCATCTTAATTGTGCGACTTTTTCAATTATTTGCATTATTTCCAATTTATATTGCTTTATAGACAATATTAATGTATACATCACTCTCCTTTTTGTTTTGTATAATTTTTTAAGTTCAATTTAAATTTTAAATATTTTGTGTTTATTATATAATCTGAAAAAAAAGCAGTCAATATGATTTTTAATTTTTTTAATTTTCAAAATTATGATACTTAAAAAATCGTTTTCCTTTTGTCATAACTTCTATTTACGTTAATTCTTGTAGTATTTTGTATTTATTTTGCTAAATTCACTATTAATTTTACTGAATTCCAATTCTACTCTTATAGACTTTTTACTTACTAGAGTGCTTCCAAATCATTTTTTCTGAAAATTTTTTATTATGATTTGTTGATTTATTTTTCTTCATAGAAACTATATTGTAAGTTCCAACTTGTTAAAACTTTGCAGTTGCTAGTATTCACCTTAGTTTACTTATTTTTTAGAATTTGCTAAATAATCTTAATATAAACCAATTAAAAAACAATTTAGTAATTTACATAGGTTATTTATATGTTCAAATGCCTTAAATTTTATTTTATTATTTTATTATTGTCACAATTTTATTTATATAATATTTTTGTAAAAGTCAACTAATACACATATCTGAACTTGTAATATTACTTTGAATATCTTTTATAAATACTCATTATTGTTAAAAAATAAACATTATTTTTTTTTAATACTTCTAGCTAATTTTACTATATCAAATGCAAATAATTAGTATGTACTCAAAAATAAAAAGAGTTATCTATATAAATAGTTTCATTTATTATAGATAACTCTTTTATTTTCAAATGCTTATATTTCAATTAAATAAGTTTTAATTTGTACCAAGTGTATTGGATTGACTTTTTGATGGTATAAAATTACCAACTATTCCAGCTATTATAACTGGAACTACCCAGTTAAATCCTAATGAATGAAGAGGTAAAGAATTTACTACTGGAACGCTTACTCCATAACTAGATATAACTGTTAATATACTTACAAGCAATGACATATATACTGCTCCTTTGTATACATTATCATTCTTAATTTTTTCATTAAAGAAAGCCAATATTATTAAAACAATTGATGGTGGATAAACTATACTTAGTATAGGAGATGCTATCTTTATTATAGTTCCAACACCAAAAGATGCTACTACTGCACTGAATACAGATACGGCTAATACTATTTTTTCGTAACTTAACTTACCTTTTGTAAGTCTAGAAAAATATTGCCCTGTTGCAGATGTAAGACCTATAGATGTAGTTAAACATGCTAGAGATACTACTACCGCTAAAATCGCTTTCCCAACATTTCCAAGCAATCCTTGTGTTATATTTACTATTACTTGTGATTGTACTGCATCTGTTCCATACATTGTAGATACAGTTGCACCAAGGAAACATAATCCACCATAAACTAGTGCCAATCCTCCACAAGCAAGAACACCTGCTTTACCAATCATCTTTAACTTTTCACTAATACTAGTATATCCTTTTTCATTTAGAGATACTATCAGTACTGATGCAAGCGCTATTGCTGCAAATGCATCCATTGTCTGGTAACCTTGACCAATACCTTCTGCAAATACATTAGGTATCATAGGTTTATCTATTACCTCTCCAAGAGGAGATATAACACCTTTTATAATTATAAATGCTAAAGCTATTAGAAGAGCTGGAGTTAAAAATTGTCCAACTATATCTACGACCTTAGATGGTCTTATTGTTAATACATATGATATCGCAAAATAAACTATACAGAATAATAACACTGGAATTGAACTTCCAAACAAAGGCATTATACCCATCTCATAAGTTGTTGCACCTGTTCTTGGTATAGCTAAGAATGGCCCTATACATAAAATATCTACACAACCTATAAGAATTCCCAATTTCATACCACATCTTTTAAACATTTCTACTACGTTTCCATCGAATTTAGCTGTAGCCATTACTGCTAGAAGTGCCAAACCAGCATCGGCAAATGTAAATCCTAAGAAGGCAATTAACCATTCTGGACCTGTAATTATTCCCAAGTATGGTGGAAATATTAAGTTACCTGCTCCAAAGAACATTGCGAATAATGCAAATCCAAATACTATTACATCTTTGGTCTTACCCATTATAAAATCCCCCTTTTTAACCTTATTAAATTAACAAAATTTCTCAATTGTTCACGTTTGCATAAATAAATTAACTAAAACAATAAGAATCTATTATTAAATTAATAAAATTAAATAAATTAAATTTTTAATATATTGTATTTATTTGTGCTTATTATATATTATATGAAACAAGCACGTCAATATACCAAAATTGCAAATTATCATACTGATTTTAATTTTCAAAAAATTAGGTATATTTGTCTTAAATTAATATTTTTGAAAGTTTTCTAATCTAATTTATACTTTCATGTGACAATTTTTGTCTATATTTCAGAAAAGAAAAAAAACCTTTTAAAAAAAGGTTTTTTTTTACTTATAATATTAATTTTTTAAGTCAGCTTTAAAATCTATCTTTTAACACTCTCTGGTACTTCTAGTGTTATATTGCCTATCTTTCCATCTCTAAATTCATTTAAAACAGTTACAGCTATGCGTGTATAATCAAGTTCTTTCCCACCTGTTATGAATCCTCTTTTATGACCAATCATATCCATTGTTTCAATTGGAGTTTCTCCTAAAGAATCTAATTTATATCTAGCTTTTAACTTTTCTGGCTCTATTACCATAAGTTTTTCTATAAGTCTTAAAGCTAAGGTCTCAACGTCTAAAATCTCATCTTTTATCGCTCTACTAAATGCTAAGTTTAAAGCAACTTCTTGATCTTCAAACTTTGGCCAAAGTATTCCAGGTGTATCTAAAAGTTCAAGATTTCCCTTTAATCTAACCCATTGCTTACCTTTAGTTACTCCTGGTTTATCTCCTGTTTGAGTGCTTTTTCTACCTGTTAATTTGTTTATAAGAGATGATTTTCCTACATTTGGTACACCAACTATCATTATTCTTATAGCTCTTTCTTTTCTTCCTTTATCTTTTAAAGAACTCATTTTTTCTCTAGTTACATTCTTACATTCTTCTACTATCTTATTTACACCCACACCTTTTAATGTATCTACTGGTATAGCTTTTATGTTATTCTTTTTGTAGTACTCAATCCATTGATTTAACTTATCTCTATCTGCCATATCACTTTTATTTAATACAACTACCCTAGGCTTATCTCCTACAAGCATATCTATATCTGGATTTTTGCTACTAAATGGTATTCTAGCATCTAAAAGTTCAACCACTACATCAATTAGTTTTAAGTTATTTTTTACTAATTCTTTGGTTTTCTTCATATGGCCTGGATACCAGTTTATATGTAGATTATTATCCATAAGATACTCTTCATATTCATTTGACATGTATATCACTCCTTTAAAATAGTATGTTATTGTTACCTAATTTTACTAAAAAATATATCTACTTAAAACCTTACATTGTCACCCTTTTAACATCATACTTTACATAATATTATCTTCTTATTTTTAGTATTATTTCAAAATATAATCCAATATTTATTGATTTTATTTTCAATTTTAAAATTCCTAAATCTATCAATAAATAGTATATTTTCAACAAATAATCATATCTGCTTACAATTTAATTATTTGTTATGATTTCAGTTAAAATAGAAAGAGGACTGATAAATCAGCCCCCCATTTATAAGTAAAGTTTTTAATTATCTATTTCTAGCTTCTTTTATCTTAGCAGCTTTACCTACTCTACCTCTTAAGTAGTTTAGTTTAGCTCTTCTTACTTTACCTTTTCTAGTTACTTCTATTTTTTCTATTTTTGGAGAGTGAACTGGGAAAGTTCTTTCTACACCAACATTGAAAGACATTTTTCTAACTGTAAAAGTCTCTCTTGCTCCTCCACCTTGTCTCTTTAATACTACACCTTCGAATATTTGTATTCTTTCTCTTTTACCTTCTATAATTCTAACGTGTACTTTAACTGTGTCCCCAGGTCCAAAATTAGGAACTTCATTTTTTAATTGTTCTTGCTCAATTGCTCTTAGCATTTCATTCATCTTTCTTCCTCCTAAATATCATAGACGTTCTTAACTACCCGACCAGTGTAAACAGAGGAACGCCCGTATTTTCAACATTTTATATTATACTATACTTCTATAGTTATTACAAGCATTTTTATATTTTTAATTCCATTTATAGCCACTTTATTGTATACATGTATATTAAATTTTATTGTATATGTTTTTATTTTTCTTGAGATTTTTTATATAAGTCTAATCGTCTTTCCTTAGTTATTCTTATAGATTCTTCTCGTCTCCACTCATCTATCTTTTTATGATTTCCTGATAAAAGCACTTCTGGTACTTTTAACTCTTCAAACTCTCTAGGTCTTGTGTAATGAGGATACTCCAATAGATTATCTTTAAATGACTCCTCTTCAAATGACTCGTCCTGATTTAATACTCCTGGAATTAACCTTGATATAGAATCTATCATTATAAGTGCGGGCAGTTCTCCTCCAGTTAGTACATAATCTCCAATTGAAATTTCATCAGTTACTATTAAATCAATAATTCTCTCATCTATTCCTTCATAGTGACCACATAAAAGTATTATATCCTCTTGGATAGACATCTCTTTGACTATAGATTGATTGTATACTTTACCTTTGGGAGTTAAATAAATTACTCTTGGATTGTTTATATTATGAGTTTTTATTATATGCTTATATGTGTCATATATAGGTTGAGGAGTCATCACCATACCAGCTCCTCCTCCAAATGGATAATCATCTACTTTTTTATGTTTATTATTAGAAAAATCTCTTATATTATATATATGCACATCAATTATGCCTTTTTCAACTGCTCTTTTCATTATACTTTCATTCATGTATGAATTAAATATTTCTGGAAAAAGCGTCATTATGTGAAATCTCATATTACCACCTAATCTATCATACCCTTAATAGGGTCTATAATCATTTTTCTTTCATCCATATCTATAGTAGGTACAAATTTTTTTATAGCTGGTATCATAAATTCTTTATCTTCTTCACCTTTTATTACATAGACATCATTTGCAGAATATTGAAGTACATCCTCCAAGACTCCTACATACTTTCCTTCTATAGTTAAAACTTCCAAACCAATCATGTCTGCTATAAAAAACTCGCCTTCTTCAAGGTCTCTACTCTCTTCTCTAGACACATACATAAATTTATTTTTTAGCTTTTCTGCTTTTTCTATAGTGTCTATATCTTTTATCTTCATTATAACCATAGAACCTTTATATCTTACATTTTCTACAGTCCACTTGTTGTTTAAATCTTTTCCTAAATAAAAATCTTTCAATTCATCAAATCTATCTATATCATCAGTAAGTGGATAAACTCTTACCTCACCTTTTAGACCTTGTGTGTTTACTATTTGCCCTACCTTAAAATGAGTTAATTTTTCATTCATGTTATCACCTTCTCAAAAAAATTTAATCTTATGTTACCATATCATCATAAATTCTCAAAACTGTACACAGTTATACAAAAAGGACTAGGCACTATACCTAATCCTCCTCTTTACACTATCTCAAGAGAAACTTTTATGTTTTCTCTATTTGCAACAGATCTTACGACAGTTCTTATAGCTTTAGCTATTCTTCCCTGCTTCCCAATAACCTTACCCATGTCATCTTGAGCAACTGTAAGCTTTAAGACGATACCGTCATTGTCTTTAAATTCCTCAACAACAACTGAGTCAGGATTATCAACTAGAGCCTTAGCTATATCTACAACTAGCTCTTTCATATATTTCATCTCCTAAAGTAACCTCAACAATAAGTATTTACTTATACTAATTGCTAAGAGAAAATTATTTTGCTTGTTTAGAAGCTTCGAATTTTTCTATTACTCCATTTTTTACAAGTAATTTTTTAACTACTTCTGTTGGTTGAGCACCAGTAGCTAACCATTTTATAGCTTTTTCATCATTTATTCTTACTTGTTTAGGTTCAGAAATTGGATTATAATATCCTATTTCTTCTATGAATTTTCCATCTCTTGGAGCTCTTGAATCAGCTACTACTATTCTGTAGAAAGGTTTTTTATTAGCTCCCATTCTTTTTAATCTTATTTTAACTGCCATTACAGTCACCTCCGAATAATTTTTACTATTTTTTATATTTTATTTAAAAAAAGGTAAACCGCCTAAGCCGCCCCTTTTCTTCATACTTTTTTGTGAACCAGCAAACATCTTCATCATTTTTTTCATTTCATTAAGTTGTTTTATAAGTCTATTTACATCTTGAACAGTAGTTCCACTACCTCTAGCTATTCTTTTTTTCCTAGAAGCATTTAATATTCCTGGGTTACGTCTCTCATATGTAGTCATTGACTGAATTATGGCTTTAGTTCTATTCATTTCTTTACCATTCAAGTCTACATCTCCAAGTTGATCTTTTATATTTCCCATACCAGGCATCATACCAAGTATCTTGTCTAGAGGTCCCATATTTTGTATTTGTTCCATTTGTTGTAAAAAATCTTCAAAATCTAGTTCTTGTTTTTTGATTTTTTGTTCTAATTCCTTAGCTTTTTCTAAGTCCATACTTTCTTGTGCTTTTTCTATTAGGCTTAATACATCTCCCATACCTAATATCCTTGATGCCATTCTGTCTGGGTGGAAAGGTTCTATATCATCTAGTTTCTCTCCCATACCCATAAACTTTATAGGTTTTTGTGTTACTGCTCTTATTGAAAGTGCAGCTCCACCTCTAGTATCTCCATCTAATTTAGTTAATACTACTCCATCAACACCAAGTGCTTCATTGAAGCTTTCTGCAACATTTACTGCATCTTGTCCTGTCATAGAGTCTACAACTAAAAGTATTTCATGTGGCTTAACTTCTGACTTAATTGACTTTAACTCATCCATAAGCACTTCATCTATATGAAGTCTACCAGCAGTATCTATAATAACCAAATCGTTAGCATTTTTAATTGCATGACTTAAACCTGCCTTGGCAATATTTACTGGACTTTCTTTATCTCCCATATTGAATACAGGTATATCCAATTTTTCACCAACAACTTGAAGTTGCTTTATAGCTGCTGGTCTATAAATATCACAAGCCACCAATAGAGGCTTCTTGCCTTGCTTTTTAAAATATCCTCCAAGTTTTCCTGCTGTCGTAGTTTTACCTGCACCTTGCAATCCAACCATCATTAAGATTGTAGGAGGTTTTGAGGAAATCATTACTTTACTTTGTACATCCCCCATTAAACTTGTAAGTTCTTCATTTACAATTTTTATTACATGTTGAGCTGGTGTCAAACTTTGCATAACCTCTTGTCCAACACATCTCTCTTGAACTTTTTTTATAAAATCTTTAACTACTTTAAAGTTAACATCTGCTTCAAGAAGAGCAAGTTTAACTTCTCTCATAGCATTTTTTACATCTGCTTCTGTAAGTTTTCCTTTTGACTTTAACTTACTGAATGCCCCTTGTAGTTTATCCGACAATCCTTCAAATATCATTTTATCATCTCCCTACATACATCTTCTATATTTTCTAGCTTAGGGATTAAATTAGCACAATCTCTATTGTGCAATAAATCTTCTTTAATGTCAATAATTTTATTTCTTATAAATTTAATATTTTTTTCCTGTTCTTGAAGCTTAGATACTAAATGTAGCTTTTCTTCATAATCTCTTAGTATCTTTTCTGAACGTTTCAATGTATCATATACACCTTGTCTTGATACACTTAAATTCTCACTGATTTCACCTAAAGAGTAATCCTCTTCATAGTATAGAGCTACTATCTCTTTTTGCTTATCAGTTAGTAATTCTTTATACTGTTCAAATAACAATCCAATTTCGACCATTTTTTCTATATTCATATCTTACACTTCCTAGCAGTATACTGTAAAGGTTATTTACTTTACACTATTGTATTTTATATCATATAAACACTCTTGTCAACCATTATTTTTAAAAGAATACTAGTTACCAAATAATGCATCTGAAAATGATTTTGCATCAAAATCCTGTAAGTCTTCTACTCTTTCTCCAACTCCAATAAGTTTTACAGGTACATCTACTTCTGACTTTACTGCAAGCACTACTCCACCTTTTGCTGTTCCATCAAGTTTTGTAAGTACTATACCTGTTATATCTGCAACTTCTTTAAATGTTTTAGCTTGAACAACTGCATTTTGACCTGTTGTGGCATCTACTACAAGAAGTACCTCACGCTTTGCTTCTGGAAATTCTCTATCTACTATTTTAAATACTTTTCCAAGTTCATTCATAAGATTAGCTTTGTTGTGTAATCTTCCGGCTGTATCACATATTAATAAATCTGCCTTTCTAGCTTTTGCTGCCTTTATGGCATCAAACACTACTGCTCCTGGATCTGCTCCTTCTTGATGCTTTATTATATCTACATTAGTTCTATTTGCCCAGATTTCTAATTGCTCTGTTGCTGCTGCTCTAAATGTATCTGCTGCTGCTAATAAAACTTTTTTTCCATCTTTTTTATATCTATTTGCCAATTTTCCTATCGTAGTAGTTTTACCTACTCCATTTACACCTACCATTAGGATTATACATGGAGCTGGTTCTATGTCTAATGTAGAGTTTTCATTTGTAAGGATATCTTCAACTATAGATTTAAGTTCTTCTCTTACCTTTATTGGTTCAGTAATTCCCTTTTGCTTTATCTTATCTCTTAGTTTCTCAATTATGTCCATAGTTGTATTTACACCAACATCTGCTGTTATTAAAATTTCCTCTAAATCCTCAAGCAATTCTTCATCTATTTTTGTATATGATTTTAAAACCTCATCTATTCTATCAGTTATTCCTTGTTTTGCCTTTGTTAATCCTTGTTTTAATCTTTCAAACAAATTAACTTTCTTTTCTTCATATTTCTCTTCTTTATTTTCATAATCTTCATGTTCAGTTTCTTCATCATTATTATCATTGTTTAATGCTTCTATTTCACTATCTAGAGAATCATTATTTATTATCTCTTCTACATCTTGTTCATTAGTATCTATCTTATCTTCTATCTCTCTATCTTCTTCAGCACTTTCATCAACAACTTCTTCTTCAGTTTTTTCTGGAATATCTTCTACTTTATCTACAACTTCCTCCTCAAACCCTGAAAAAATTGTTTCTTCTACATTTTCTAAGTTGTCAGCACCAGTTTCTATTTCTTCTTCTGAGCCAACATCTTTTTTTTCTAATTCCTTATCCTTGTCTTTGCCAAAACCAAATAATTTTTTTAACACTATTCTTCCTCCTATGTCAATCTAAGTTATATAATATCAGTTATCTCTTGAGCTTCTTTTAGTTTTAAACTAATAACTTTTGAAATAGCTTTTTCTTGCATTGTAACCCCATATATATAATCAGCAGCTTCCATAGTTCCTCTCCTATGAGTTACTGATATAAATTGTGTCTCTTTAGATAAATCTTTTAAAAATTCTCCAAATCTGAATATATTTGCATCATCAAGTGGAGCCTCAATTTCATCTAATATGCAAAATGGTGTTGGTTTTGTAATTAATATTGCAAATAATATGCTTATTGCAGTTAGAGCTTTTTCTCCACCAGACAGTAGATTTAAATTTTTCATTTTTTTACCAGGTGGTTGAGCTGTTATTAGTATATCACTTTCTAATAAATTTTCTTTATCTAAAATAGTTAATTCTCCACATCCACCACCAAATAGTCTTTTGTACACATACTTAAAGTTTTTACTTATTTCTTCAAATTTAACCTCAAATTCAGATTTCATATTTTCTTCTAATGTATGTATAAGTTTTTCTATTTCCTCCATAGATTCTTCTAAATCTTGTTTTTGTTCACTATAAAAATCATATCTTTCTTTTATTTCTTCATATTCTTTGATAGAATCTATATTTATATTCCCAAGACTTCTTATTTCTCTCTTTAAATTTTCTAAGAATTTTCTATCTATCTCTAGATTTTCATCTTTGATTTCCAATGCTTGTACTAAAGTCATTTCATATTGTTCAAATAACTTATTTATATATGTGTCTTGACTAGTTTTTAATCTTTCTAATCTTCCACCAACCTTAAATAAACTTTCTTTAAGTTCTATATGTTGTCTATCTATAATTTTTAACTCTTTACCAATTTCATCAAAGTTATTTTTCAAGTCATCTTTAGCTATTTTTCTAGTTTCAAGATTTCTATTGCTGTCCCCTAATTGCTTAATTAAGTTTTCTTTTTCTTTTTCTTCAATAGATATAGAGTCTTGTAACTTAACTATTTCTTGTTCTTCATAATTTAATGATTCATCTAATTGTTTGGTTTTTTCTTCTAACTCGTAATTTTCACCAGATATTCTTTTTATATCTCTAACTATACTATTATAAGCTTCTGTTTTCTTTACTAAAGTTAGGTTTAATTCATCAAATTCAGATTTTTCTTTATCATACAAATCATTATATTTTTTTATTTCATCACTTAATATATCAATTTTTTCTTTATTTTGATTGTATGTATTTTCTAATTCTTCCATCTCTTTTTTAACAATATCACTTTTTTCGAGAGTATAATTCAAGTTAGAACCCAAATCACTTTTCTCATTATCTAATCTAGTAATACTAGATTTTAAAGATTCAATCTCAGATTCGATATTTTCTATACTTGTACTCTTTATTATAATGCTTTTTTCTAAATCTTTTACTTCATTTTCAACTAAGTCAATTTCACTTTTTATATTTTTTATATTTTTATTTAGAGATTCTTTTGTAATTTCTAGACCTGAAATCTCAACCTTAACATCATTTATTTTTTCTGTATATTCGTTAATAAATCTTTTTCTTGATAATATATTTCCGTTAGTTTTTAAACTACCTCCTGTTAAAGAACCTCCTGGATTTAAGATTTCACCATCTAAAGTTACTATTTTAAATCTATGACCAGTTTCTTTTGCAAATTTTATCCCTTCATCTATATTATTTATAAATATCGTTCTTCCAAGTATATTTTCAATTATATTTCTATATTTTTCATCAAACTTAATTAAATCACTTGCTATTCCTATAAATTTAGTATTTGCTTTTAAATTTCCCAAACTTATTTTATTTGATTTAATTATATTTAATGGCAGAAATGTTACTCTTCCTAAATTATTCTTCTTTAAATAGTTTATTGCAGATTTAGCACTAAACTCATCATCAGTTATTATATTTTGCATATAAGCACCAAGTGCTGCTTCTACAGATTTCTCATATTTTTCAGGAACATTTATAATCTGTCCTAGCGCTCCATGAATACCTCTTAAATCCTTATTTTTTAATACTTCTTTTACACCTCTATTAAATCCCTCATAATGGTTTTCCATATCTATATAAACATTTAACTTTGAGTTATATCCATTTAGATTGTATTTACTTTTCTGTATTTCATCTTCTATCTTATTGAGTTCATTAATAGAATATTGTAAATCAGCAGTTAATTTTTTATTTCTGTTATTCACATTGTTTAAAGTTTCTTTTTTCATATTAAAGTCTTTATTTATACTATCTAATTCAGAAGATTTTGTTTGGACATTTTGGTTTAACTCTGCTATTTCTGAGTTTATGTTTTCATCTCTGATATTCATATTTTCTTTATTTGCATTTAAAGCAGATAACTTATTACTAAATTCTTGCTTCTTATTTAATATATCTATTATATTTTCTTTAAATAATTCTATATCATTATTTAAAGATTCCAACTTCATCCTTTGATTTTCTTTACTAGATTCTAACTTTTTTATATTCTCTTGTAATATCGATAACTCTTCGCTATTTGAAGACTTATTACTTTCTAATTCTTTTATGTATACCTTATTTTCATTTAGCTTTTCTTTTATATTGTTTATTTCAGAATTTTTTCTATGAATTTCATTTGTAAAGTTTTTTATTCTTTCTTTAATTAAATTTATCTGTGACTCTTTTTTTGATATAACACCTTTAATTGAATTTATATAATCTACAGATTTTTCAATTACATCTTGTAGTACCTCTATCTCCTTATCAACATCTTCTTGTTTTTTCTCTACAACATTTTTTTGTTCTTCTTTTTCTTTAAGTTCTTTTTCAAGAACTTTACTATGCTCATCAACTTCACTCAGTTCTTTTTCTATTCCTTCAATTTCTCTTATAAAATTATTGACTTCTAATATTTTTAATTTTTCACTTATTTCTAAATACTTTTTTGCTTTTGTTTGTTGATTAAAAAGAGGTTTTAATTGATTTTCAATTTCTATATATATATCATCTATTCTTTCTAAATTTTCTTTTGTATTACTTAAATTTCTTTCTGCTTCCTGTTTTTTATATCTATATTTTGATATACCACAAGCTTCATCAAAAACTTTTCTTCTACTTAAAGGATTATTACTCAATATTTCATCTACTTTTCCTTGCTCTATGATTGAATAACCATCTTTTCCAATACCAGTATCTAAAAAGACTTCTTTTATATCCTTTAATCTGCAACTCTTATTATTTAGAAAAAATTCACTTTCTCCATTTCTATAGGCTCTTCTTCTTATAGTCACTTCTGTAAAGTCTAATTCTAATTGATTCTCAGAATTGTCAATAGTAAGAGCTACTTCACAGTAATTCATGGGTTTTTTTGTATCTGTACCTGCAAATATTACATCTTCAAGTTTGTCTCCTCTAAGACTTTTGATACTTTGTTCTCCTAATACCCATCTTACGGCATCAGATATGTTACTTTTTCCACTTCCATTTGGTCCTACTATCGCTGTTATTCCTTCTTTAAAAATAATATCTGTCTTTACTGGAAAGGATTTAAATCCCTTTAACTCTAGTCTCTTTAAATACAAATCGTTTCTCTCCCTTCATTGTTAAAACTAAAGGTTATAAATGTCATACAATTTTCTATGGATGTCTCTCATATTAGCAATAATTAAACTTTTCCCATCTAACACAATTTCTAATTGATTTATATCTAAATCTGATTCTTGTGTTTTTAAAATCACACCAAAATTTTCTTTCATATATTTAATATTTGTTTTTTTATTTCCTATTATTTTAGAAATATTCTTTTTATTAGACTTCACCAACACGTTATTTATATTTTTATTTTGTAAAATAAGAAATTCTAAATAATCTTTTATCATCTCAGCTTCTACTAATTCTCTAAAAGCAGGGTGATATGGACCCGCTAAGACAGCTTTTCCCATTTGTATATCATCAGTAGCTTGAAGCCCGACTCTTATTACATTTATATCATTAACATAAAATAATACAAGTACTTTTTTTACTATTCTTATACTCTCGTCAAGTGTAAATGGCTTATATTCGTTTTGCTCCATCAATTTTTCCAGACCAGTCTCTTTTACCACTAAAGTTGGATAAATTCTTACACAATCTGGTCTAAGCTCTACAAATTTTTTGGCTGTAAATATGCATTTTTCTTCTGTATCAGCTGGAAGCCCAACCATCATTTGTAAACCAAGTTTAATTCCACTATTTTTTATCAACTTTGAACTCTTATATACAATTTCTGACTGATGACCTCTAATACTATCTAACAATACTTTTTCATCTAAGGATTGTACTCCAAGCTCTATTATACTTGTCTTATATTCTTTTAACATTTCCAATATTTCTTCACTAATACAATCTGGCCTTGTGGACATTCTAATATCTTTTATAAAACCTTTTTCTACATATTCTTTGGCAACAGCTAATAAACTTTTTTGTATATCTACATCTATAGCAGTAAAACTTCCACCAAAAAATGCTATTTCTACATCAGCATCCTTATCTATAGTCTTTAGACATTCTTCAATTATATTTCTTGCATCTTCACTAGTAACATCAGTACTCACACCTGTTATTTTTTTTTGATTACAAAATATACAATCATGAGGACAACCTTTGTGAGGAACAAATATAGGTATAATTCTCTTTTTCATCTACAACATCCTTCTAATCTAAATATTTCTTTTTATATTTTTACATATTATATTTATTTTTCCCATAATTTTTTCTTTAAAGCTACTTTAGCAGCCAATTGTTCTGCTTCTTTTTTACTTTTACCTTCTCCTATCCCCAAAACACCTTCATTAATTCCCACTTCCATAACAAACCTTTTATTATGGTCTGGTCCTTTTTCTTCTATAAGCCTATACCAAATATTATTTTCTCCATTTCCTTGTAATACTTCTTGAAGATGTGTTTTATAGTCTCTAAATATATTTCCCTTTCTTGAATCGTAAATTATATTTTCCATATGGTGTAATATAAATTGTCTTGCACTTTCAAATCCTCCATCAAGATATATTGCTGCTATTACAGCCTCAAATGCATCTGCTAATATTGAAGTTCTATGTCTACCTCCAGTAGCTTCTTCACCTCTACCCAGTAACATATGAACCCCTAAATTTATATCATTTGCAACTTCACTTAATGAATCCTCACAAACTATATTTGCTCTAAGCTTAGTCAATTCCCCTTCGGGCAGATTAGATTCTTCATTAAATAAATAATCACTTATTACTATGCCTAAAACTGAATCTCCTAAAAATTCTAATCTTTCATTAAAATTATATCTCTTATTTTCATTAGAATATGAACTATGTGTAAGAGCTTCTAGTATATATTCTTTATTTTTAAATTTATAATTTATAACATCTTCAAATCTTTGTATATTATCTAGTAATTTTTTACTTATCTTCATTATTACATCCCTCCAAAATCCTATTCTATAAATTCTAGTGTACTATTTTTGTGCAACTATTGCAAAACCAAAATCTAAAATACTTGTCCTCATAAAAATAAAACTACCTATGAAACAAAATATCTCATAGGCATCATAGGCAGTTTTATTTCTTATGAATTTTTATTCTCTATCATCACAATTCGAACAACCACCACATGTACAATCATCATCATCATAATCATCTTCTGATGATAATATTACAGCCTTACAATCAGGACAAACAACATCTACGTCATCATCATATAATAAATCTTCGTCTATTTCTACTAATTCTCCACAATTTGGGCATTCCATTTCTATATAGCTGAAGTCCTCATCGTCATCATTTTCTTCATCTTCTTCGTAAAGGTCATCTTCCATGTCAGCAATATCTTCTTCTAAATCTGCTAAATCTTCGTCTATAGATTCAACAAAATCTTGAAGTTCTTCCTGTTCTTCATCCAATGTTACAATAGCTTCTGCAAATACTTCTAATGCATCAACTATTTTATGTATCATTTTCCCTTCTTTACTTTCAGTGCTTATTTCTAAACCTTCTGCTAAACCTTTTAAGTATGCAACTTCTTCATATAAATGTTTCATGTAACACCCCTCGCTTTCTTTTTAATATATAAACTAAAAGCTCATATATCTTATATTATTAAGACATATAAGCTTTTATATACATAAATTTTTATACTCTTGATAAATATTCACCTGTTCTAGTATCTATCTTTACTTTATCTCCAGTATTTATAAATAATGGAACTTGAACAACTGCACCAGTTTCAACTGTAGCTGCTTTAGTTACATTACTTGCTGTATCACCCTTTATTCCTGGCTCTGTATCTACAACTTCTAGCTCTGCAAAGTTTGGAGCTTCCACTTGGAATGGTTGTCCTTGATAAAATCTTATTGTAGCAACTTCATTTTCTTTTAAGAATTTAATTGCATCTTCAACTTGATCATAGTTTAATGGTATTTGTTCAAAATTTTCTTGGTCCATAAAATAATATAACTCACCATCATTGTATAGATATTGCATTTGTCTTGTATCTATTACAGCTTTAGGGAATTTTTCACTTGGATTAAAACTTTCTTCTCTTATAGCTCCTGTTTTTAAATTTCTGTATTTAGTTCTAACGAAAGCAGCTCCTTTACCTGGCTTAACGTGTTGAAAATCAACTACTAAACATGGTTGTCCATCTTTTTCAAATGTAACACCTTTTCTAAAATCACCTGCTGATACCATTTTTTGTTCCTCCATATTAAAATAAATTTCTTATTTTTTAGTAAATTTTACATTACTATGCCTTTAAAATTATATCTCTTACTTGAATTCTGTCAAGTCAGGATTACAAATTTTTACTAATATCATAATATCATAAGTTATACAATATAAACAAGTATTTGGCAGATTACTTATCCTATATTTTTATTATTTACATCTATAATCACACTTTATACATTTTATATATTGATATTATTTATCTCTACAGCTATACTTTCCACTATTACTCATTACTTTTTATTTAAAAACAATGGATAAACATAATTTTTTAGATTTTTACAGAATAACTTTTATGAAAATTTAAAACATTTTTCTTCATTAATAATACTGTTACCTAAAAATTATACTGTTACTTAAAATTATACATTTTTAATAAAATTCCATATTTTTACTTTAAACTCAGTTTCATATCTTTGATTACGTTTTGATAATTTCAAGATTATATTAATATATTCTCCATTATTAGACATTGAGACATACATTTCATCTACATAATCACCAATTTCATATCCACCAGCTTGACTACTTTCACCATTTAAAGAATTTACAAACAACTTATTTCGTCTCTCATTTAATATAATTTCTTTGTTGCTTGTATATGCTTCATTATAAGTTGTATTTTCATCTATATATCTACATTTTATGGATGTCATTTTTTTTAAACCTTCATCATTAGAAGATAAGTTTATTATACCCTTAGAATTACCAATGATTCCTTCTATAGATTTTGTAATTTCAATACTTTGTTGTTGTAACTCCATTTTATCTTCTATTTTAACTTTTAAATTCATTGTAAGTATAAATATAGAATATAAAGTTATCACCAGTACTACAATTACAGTTAAAGATACTGCACTTTCTAAAAGTAAATATCCACATTTACGTTTCATATTTTCCCTCTTTCAAAAGTACTCTTCCACTTACAGGTGTTATTGTTATAGTTTTATTTAATCTACCATTATATATCTCTATTGTAGTTGCTCTTTGAGGTGAGCCATCAGATTTAAATTTTATAGTTTCAATACTTCTTGCGATTCTTACATTTCTAGGCAGTACTATGGATTTAACATCTTTGCCATCTTTTCTCAATACATATCCTTCTTGTTCCTTTTGCTTTATATAGTATATATATGTATTGTAGTTGCTAAACATATTAATTCGTCTAACATACCTTATATCTGAACAAAGTTGACGTGCAAATAAATTTATTTTATGATTTTCAAGATTATCTTTTGGAAAACATATTGTAGTTATCAATAGTATTATACTTATGGATACTACTAATTCTATTACAGTCACATTCCTTCTTTTTTCAAAGTTATACACCCCTATACTTATATATATATACTAAGTTTTTTTCATCAAAGTTCTTTTTTATATTTTCTATTATCTCTTGGTCGATTTCTTCTTCTCCATTAGTGTTTTGATTATCAAAATCTTTACTGTCAGTCTCAAATATAGTTGAAAGTTCTATTTGGTCAAACGATTTAGACTCATCAGATGTTTCAATAGAATCTTTATCACTATAATCAGCCTCTGTATAATCTTTAATATCAACTCCTACCCATGGATTTTTAATTTTCACGCTCACTTTTATTACTTTTAAAAAGTCTTTCTCTCTAGCTGTACTTGTTATGTCAAATTCAAAAAAATCTCCTTTGTCATATATAGTATTGTTTTCTATTTTTAAATGAACTTCTTCTAAATTACTATAAGATATATCTTTTATTTTTTTTATACAATCAATCATATTATTTCCTAAGAAATAGTCTCTAAATTCTTCTTCATTATTAGATATATTAATAGCTTCTTCCACACAGCAAAGAACATTACTTATTGATATTTCTATACCACTTAAAGAAACTTCCCTTAACTTAGCATCTTTATATTCTAATTCAAATAAGTTATCATTACTATAAATTAAACCTATACACATAATACATACAGTGCTTATAATAGAAAATATTATCAATGTTATTATTAATATAGAACCTTTATTATTTCGTAACATAACTCTTAAATCTTAATTGTTTTAAATCACTCTTAATTTCCATATTTATCTCATAACATTGATAATAGTTTAAAATTTGTTTCACTGTGCTATTTATCTCATAACCTTTTATGTAGTTTTTATTTATTTCATCCTCAGTCAATTGATATTCATTATTTTTTATTTTATATTTCTCATCTTCCAAGTATTTCTTTGCAATATTTAACATTTCTCTATTGGATACATTTTTACTAATAAAACTATAGCAGTTATATAAAGATGTAGATACCAAATACACAGCTACATATAATATGGCGATACTCATTATACATTCAATTGATATAAAACCACTCTTTTTCGTTTTCAATAATAAAAAACCTCTCATTAATATTTTTATTCTATAGATTAAATCTTAAGGATTTAGTTATAAATTCTTTTCATAAAGCTCTTTTATACAACTATTTTCATTACTATCTAACTTTATTCCAGTCCATATACAAAATGCACTTAGACCTTGATTTATTAACATATCAATTCCAAATATAACATCTAAATTGTATTTTCTCGCCCATTTTATAAGGCTTGTTTCATGAGGCTTGTATACTATATCACATACTAGTATTTTTTTGCTTGGAATCAATGATTCATCTATTGGACATAAGTTATTCCCCATACCTATTGGTGTAGTATTTATAAGTATATCAATTTTGCTTAAATCATTTTTATCAACTTCTTTAGTGCTATAGACTACATCTAATTTAAAACTGGATTTTATTATATTTGATATTTCCCTTGCTTTATCTATACTTCTATTTCTTATTTCTATAGATTTTACATTGTTAAATGCAAGTTCAATAGCAATACTTCTACACGAACCTCCACAACCTAATATCATGACCTTTTTGTCTTTTAGGTCAAACCCATTTTCAATTACAGCTTTTACAAATCCAACTCCATCAGTATTATATCCTTTTAATCTACCTCCTTCATTCTTAATCGTATTAACTGCTCCAACTAATTTTGCTTTGTAATCAATATAATCCAAGTATTTAATTATATTTACCTTATGAGGTATTGTCACATTACAACCCTCTACACCCATACTTTTTATGGACTCTACTGTTTTCCATAAGTCTTTTGACTCTACATCAAAGCATACATAAACATTATTTTGTTTGTATTTTTCAAATAAGTAATTATGCATGATTGGTGAAAAACTTTGTTTCACTGGATGTCCTAAAAGACATATAAGCTTTGTTTCGCTATTTATAATCATATCTTTCTCCCTTTTATTTATTGACATCTAAAATTCAATTTATACCAAATAAACTAATAATTTATCCGTCTTATTTTTTATATATTCAACAAAAAATCAAACTTAAATTCTTCTTTTTAATGTTATATTACAGCCAAAAGTTTGTAAATATATGTTTTAAATTCTAACAGTATACATATTATTTTATTGAATAACAGTCAACTTGGATAAGTCTCCTTCATATAATTTAAAGTGACCGTTAAAAAGGGGGGTGACTTATTGGCAGCGCTTAAATCTTTTGAAAAACCCTTAACCCCTGAAGAAGAGATTGAGTATTTAACTAAATTTAAAATAGAAAATGATAAAAGTGCAAAAGATATATTGATTGAAAGAAACATGAGATTAGTAGCTTATATCGCAAAAAAATATAACAATTCGACAGAGGATCAAGATGATTTAATATCTATAGGTACAATAGGATTAATAAAAGCTATAGAAACTTATAATATAGATAAAGGAACTCGATTGGCAACATACGCTTCTAGATGTATTGAAAATGAAATTTTAATGAATATCAGATCTAACAAAAAAAACAAATCACAAGTATCTCTACAAGACCCTATCGGAACAGATAAAGAAGGTAATGAAATAAGTCTTTTGGATATACTTGGTACAGATGTCAACTATGTTCTTGACGAAGTTGAGTTAAAAGTTCAAGTTGGAAAACTATATGAACAACTTAACAAAATCCTTACTCCTAGAGAAAGAGAAATTGTCCAGTTAAGATACGGGTTAACTCCTTATGGGTATAAAACTCAAAGAGAAATAGCACAAAGACTTGATATCTCTAGATCATATGTGTCCAGAATCGAAAAAAAAGCTCTTAAAAAACTAGAAAAAGAGCTTGTTCAAGAAAATTAATATTATATTTTTAGAAGGATATATCGTATAACATTAGACAAAACAACTTGCCTAAAAATTAAAATTACGATATATCCTTAAATTTTATAATACATGACTTTATTTTATACTTTCACATATTTCTTTAAATATAGGTATTGCTGATTTACTTTCCTTTTGAGTTCCTTCTACTAGCACAGTTATTACATACTTAGGTCTTTTCTCTGGATAAAATCCAGTTATCCAACCATGATCTATTGGCTTTTTATTCAGACTACTTTGAGCTGTACCAGTTTTTACCCCACATCCTCCTTCTAAATCCTTTAGGACTTTAGCTGTTCCAACTTTAGAAACAGATTTCATAATTTCTTTTACTTGTGTGCATACATAAGGGGAAATAATTTCTTCTTTTTTTGAAGACTTATAGGTTTTTACTGTCTCCATATCATTATTTACAAGACTTTTATATAAATATAATGGTTCAAATGTTCCATTATTAGCTATTATCTGGGTCATTTGATTTATTTGGAGTGGTGTAAATTCTATATTTTCTTGACCTATAGCTAAATTACGTATTGATATATTTTTTGGAGCTTCTCTAATTCGTTCTTCATCAAGACCAATATCAACCTTTTCAAATAAATGTAATTTTTCAGCAGATTTTAATATCTTCTCTTTACCAACTTTCATTGCTATATCTAAAAATGCTGGATTACATGAATTAGAAAAAGTTTGCTGTAAGGATTGAAGACCATGTCCATCTAGTTTATTGCATCGCAATATTTCATTACTATTTCCAACTTTAGTTTTACCTTTGCAATTATAGGTATAATTCTCATCTACAACTCCATTTTCAAGCGCAGAAAATAGTACTACCATCTTAAACACAGAACCTGGCGGATATGTCGATTTTATGACTCTATTCTCAAATTCTCCATTTTTACTCTTTAAACTCTTTGCTATGTTATTTTGGTCAAAATTAGGTCTAGAACACATAGCAAGAATTTCACCTGTAGATACGTCTGAAATCACTGCTGCTGTTGGATTTTCTTCTTTATTTAGTATTTGCTCTAAATTTTTTTGAATATCATAATCAATAGTAGTTTTTAAATGTTTATCTTTATCTTTTTCATCAATTGTTTTTACACTTCCCTTTAAAATATTTAGAGATTTTTCGTTTCCCGCATCTCCTGCTTTAAAGGCACTTATATATTTTTCATTTGAGTTTCTAAGCACACTATCCATACTTTTTTCTATCCCCAATTGACCTGATTTATCATCATCTTTTATATAACCTATTGTATGTGATAATAAACCATCCTGTGAATATCGCATAGTCTTTTCTTCTAACATTATGCCATTCTTCTCAAGTTGTTTTTTCATGCTATTATCAATATTTTCGGTCTGAATTTGTATTATAGGATGTGCCAATTGTTCTTGTATAATTTTATATATTTCCAAATCATCCATCTTCGTAGCCTTCTTAACAAGTTCCAGTATTTTATAGTTGTTATTTAATTTTTCTTTCTCAACAACTAAAATCTGAACTTTACTTGTATCTGTAAGTTTCTTATTATTTCTATCATAAATTATGCCTCGTCCACTATTTAACTCTACTTTCTCAACACTCTGCGATTCAACATTTTTTTTGTACTTATCACCTTTTAATACCTGTATATCAACTAGCCTATATATTAAACCACTATAAATTATTAAAATTATAGTAAATATATACCAGCTTCTCTTTCCCACTTTTTTAAAAAATGGAGTCTTCTTTTTTGACATGAAATCACCCCTTAGATAATTTCATTATTGACAATTTCTAAGGGGCTAATACTATTTTTATTAAATTTTTATTACTCTTCAACTTTTTCTTCTATAACTTTTCTAAGCATATAATCTTTCTCAACTTTTACAGATAGTTTTAACTTAACTATCTGTCTAGGGTGAGGAGCTGATTCTATAGGCTCTCCTTCTTCGTTGTACATTTCTTCTATTTTAGTAAACATAGTTTCTTTATAAGGTCCCATAACTTCTATTTCATCACCAACACACATTTTATTTCTCTGTTCAACTACAATAAGCCCATTTTCATCCTCTGTCTCTCTAACTATACCTATAAAATCATAGTTTCTAACATATGATGCTGATTGATAATTTTGGTCTTCTGTTGTTGGCTTATTCAAGTAAAAACCTGATGTGAAATGTCTATGGCTCCCTTTCTTCAACTCTTCCATCCACATAGGATTAAATTTCCAGTTTTCAGGGTCCTTATAAAATTCATCTATTGCCATTCTATATGCTCTTACAACTGTTGCTACGTAATATGATGTCTTCATTCTTCCTTCTATTTTTAAGCTTGTTATACCAGATTTAATTAATTCTGGTATGTATTCTATCATACACAAATCTTTTGAGTTAAAAAAGAATGTACCTCTTTCATCCTCATATATAGGGAAATATTCACCAGGTCTTTTTTCTTCAACTAAATGATATTGCCATCTGCAAGATTGAGCACAAGAACCTTTGTTTGCATCTCTTCCAGTCATATAATTACTTATCAAACATCTTCCTGAGTAAGAGATACACATAGCTCCATGCATAAAAGCTTCTATATCCATATCTAAAGGTGTTTTAGCTCTTATTTCAGATATTTCATCAAATGATAATTCTCTTGCCACTACAACTCTTTTTATTCCATGTTCATACCAAAAATTGGCACTAAGATAATTAGTTGTATTTGCTTGTGTACTTAAATGTATTTCCATATTTGGAATTACTTTTTTAATTACACTAAGAACACCTGGGTCAGCTATTATAACTGCATCTATTCCTATCTCTTCTAACTCCAATAAATAAGCTTCTAATTGTAGGAAATCTTCATTGTGAGGTATTATATTTACTGTTACAAAGACTTTCTTCCCTCTCTCATGTGCAAAAGCTACACCTTCTGCCATATCTTCTTTACTAAAGTTTTTTGCAGCAGACCTCATTCCAAAGATTTCTCCACCTATATAGACAGCGTCTGCTCCATATGTTATAGCTATTTTTAATCTCTCCAAATCACCTGCTGGAGCTAAAAGTTCAACTTTATTTAATTCCATCTACGTCACCTCTTTTACTTTCTTTATAACTTAATGCCACACCATCTCCGATTGGTATCAATGATGTACTCAAATAATCACAATTACATATATAATCTAAATAATTTCTCATTCTTTTTACTATGGTTTTCTTTCTTCTTACAACAAAATCATCATGTGCAACCATTCCTTTATATAAAATATTATCAGAAACTAATAGTCCACCATCTTTTAGCTTATCTATAACTAAATCAAAAAATAGCTTGTATTGACCTTTTGCTGCATCTATAAATATAAGGTCAAATTCACCTTGGATTTGACTCAATTTTTCTTCTGCATCTCCTTCTAGTATAGTTATGTTATTTTCAAATCCAGCTAATTTTATATTTTCTTTTGCTTTTTCTATCATTTTTTCGCTTCTTTCAACAGTTATTATATCTGCACCTTTTCCTATGATTGTTGCAAAGAAAATAGAAGAATAACCAATTGCACATCCTACTTCTAAAACTCTTTTCGGCTTTTGAATCTTTAATAAAACTTTTAACAAGTCTGAAACTTCTTTGTGTATTATAGGAACACTATTTTCTTCAGCATAAATTTCCAAATCTTTTAAAAGTCCTTCTTTTTCTTTTAATGTTACTCTTATATAATCTTCAACCAAGTCATTAACTATATTACTCATAAAAACACTCCCTAAAATAATAAACATCAAAATTTTGTCTTAATTTATTATTTTTTAAATTCATATTGCTCTGTATATTTACACTTTCTTTATTATAAATCTAAGAATAACAATTTTCAATAAAAAAGCCCAACATTATTCTTACCCTGTTAGACTTTTTATAATCATTGTTTATTTTGTGGTATTTTCATTATTTGTTGTTTTTGTATCTTTACCTTGTTTATCTCTCGCTTCCTTGTACTCTTTAACA
The DNA here is from genome assembly GCF_020658275.1 of Clostridioides sp. ES-S-0190-01. Lineage (NCBI taxonomy): Bacteria > Bacillati > Bacillota > Clostridia > Peptostreptococcales > Peptostreptococcaceae > Clostridioides > Clostridioides sp. ES-S-0190-01. The sequence goes on from NZ_JACVWA010000039.1 coordinate 266,410, forward strand.
TATTTTAAATGGTCTTGATAGTTTGTACTATAGTTATTTCCTCCATCAATCTTTGCTACAAAATACAAGTAATCTGTTTTATCTGGATAAAGTGCTGCCTCAATAGATTTTATACCAGGATTTGATATTGGTGTAGGAGGTAATCCTTTATTTTTGTAACTATTATATGGTGAATCAATTTTTAAATCATTATAAGTTACAATTTTCTTTCTTTCTTCAAATATATATTGTATTGTTGCATCTGATTGAAGAGGCATACCTACTTTAAGTCTATTGTAAAATACACTTGCAATTATTGGTCTATCTTTATCAAGTACAGCTTCTTTTTCAATTATTGAAGCCATCTCCATTACTTCTTGAAGAGTCATCTTTGATTCTTTTTGTTTCTTTTTAAATTTGTCTGTATATTTACTATCAAATACGTTTAACATTTCATTTAAAATATCTTCCTCTGATTGTTTCTTTGAATTAAAATAATATGTTTCTGGATACAAAAATCCCTCTAAAGAAGTTATTCCATCTTCTTTTAAGAATGTAAACTTGTCATAAAACTCTTGAGGTTTTTTTATTAGATTTTCAAAGGTAGTTTTATCTCCTAAGTTTTTATTTACTAATATTGATATAATTTCTTTAGATGTAGACCCTTCTGGAATAGTTACTTTTACACCATCATGATATATTTTTCCTGAAGCTAAAAGGCTTATTATATCATTATTTGAATACGATTGATTAAGTAAATATGTTCCTGATTTTATAGATGGTGCCTTATTACTTACTTTTACTATCAATTTAAACAATAATTCATTTTTTATTAATTTATTTTCATATAGTATGTCAGATATTTTTCCAACTGATGCTCCACTTGGAATGTCAATAATTACATCTTCTTTGTTATTTTTGTCATAAGGACCTATTTGCATAGACACAAATATACCTACCACAACAATTAAAATAACAACTATTAATGCTACTATTTTCAATCTATTTTTTTTAAAATTCATAATATAATCTACTCCTTATGTATATTTGTCCATTTTCTATTATAAAACTAAGCACTGTAATTTTCAATCATCTTGTCGAATAAACTTATTTATATTATAAAAAAATACTTTAAAATATATTTTTATTATTATATATTTAATACTTCTCAAACTTTTCAAAAAAATAAAAAACCTAACACTATTTTTAACATGTTAGGCTTTTTATAATCACTTTTTCTAAAATTTTCTAAAATTTTTTAATTTCATCTTTAGTTACAATACCATATACTAATTTATTTTTTTCTATTTCTTCATCTACAATAGAATATGAATTGACGAATCTATCCTTTGCTAGTGTAAGTTTTTTCTCATCATCATAGTGCATATATGCTAAAACTTCACCCTTTTTTACATAATCTCCAACTTTTTTTTCTAAAATTATTCCTGCTGATAAATCTAAAATATCATCTTTAGTTTCTCTACCAGCTCCAAGAATCATAGCTGATATGCCTATATCCTCTGCCTTAATCTTACTTATATACCCAGATTTATCTGATTTGATTGGATACTTATACTTTGATTCTTTAAATAGAGAATAATCATCAACTATATCTTTATTTCCACCTTGATTTTCTATGAACTCTTTAAGTTTATCTATAGCTCTACCAGATTTTATTGATTCTTGTATCTTTTCAATACCATCATTAAAGTTACATGCAACTTTTGCTAAAACCAGCATATATGCTCCTAAAACTTCACATAATTCAACAAGGTCTTTTGGTCCATTTCCTTTTAAGGTTTCAATTGCTTCTATAACCTCTAAAGAGTTCCCAACAGCAAAGCCTAGAGGTTCATCCATATCTGTCACAATTCCTATGGTATCTTTATTCATACCAACACCTATATCAACCATAGCTTTTGCCAATTCAAAAGACTCCTCTAAAGTCTTCATAAATGCCCCATTTCCAGTTTTCACATCTAATACGATTGCATCAGCTCCGGAAGCTAGCTTTTTAGACATTACACTAGATGCTATCAATGATATATTGTCTACAGTTGCTGTAACATCCCTAAGAGCATAGATTTTTTTATCTGCAATTGCTACCTTTGCACTTTGACCACAAACTGCTATTTTATGCTTGTTTACAGAATCAATAAATTTATTTATATCCATTTCTGTAGAAAAACCTGGTATAGCTTCCAATTTATCAATAGTTCCTCCAGTATGTCCGAGACCTCTTCCAGACATTTTTGCAACTGGTGCTCCACATGAAGCAACTAAAGGAATAAGAGCTATTGTAGTCTTATCTCCGACACCACCTGTACTGTGTTTATCTACTTTTATACCCTCGATATCTGAAAGCTCTATCATATCACCAGAGTGCATCATTGCCTCTGTAAGATATACAGTTTCTTGTCTATTCATCTTATTTAAATAAATAGACATTAATAGTGCAGAAGCTTGATAGTCAGGTATATCTCCTTTAGAATAGTTTTCTATAAAGTAATTTATCTCTTCTTTGCTAAGTTCTAAATTATCTCTCTTTTTTTTTATAATATCATACATTCTCATACTTGAAATCTCCATTCTAACCTGTAATAATGTAAATAAATTTATAAACATATTTATATATTATAATATTATAAAAAACTGTCTCTTATTAGAAATACTTTTCTATATCAAGACAGCTCCTTATTAATTATTTTCAAATTGTACATTATCTATTTTATAATAAATTTACTTAAATCCTCTATAAATTCTTAACTGTACTCTTAACTAAGTTCAAAAACTCTGATTTGACTTTTTGAGTAGTTTGTATAACTTCTTCATGACTTAATGGTTGATTTAAGATACCAGCAGCCATATTAGTTATACAAGATATACCAATAACATCAATATTAGAATGTGCTGCTACTATAACTTCTGGAACTGTTGACATTCCAACTGCATCAGCCCCCAATATTTGAGCCATTCTTACTTCTGCTGGTGTTTCATAATTGGGTCCACTAAAGAACATATATACACCTTCTTTTACATCTATATTGTATTCTTTAGCACACTCTTTAACTATATCTATATATTTACATGAATATGCATCTGACATATCTGGAAATCTATCTCCAAGTCTATCATCATTTTTTCCTACTAATGGATTACTACCACTAAAATTTATATGGTCTCTTATAATCATCAAATCCCCTGGTTTAAATTGCTTATTTACGCCACCAGCAGCATTAGTTACTACAATAATTTCGACTCCAAGAGCTTTCATAACTCTAACTGGAAAAGTGGCTTCTTTTTGAGAATAACCTTCATAGTAATGAAATCTTCCTTGCATAGCAATTACTTCTTTTCCTGCAAGCTTTCCAATAACAAGTTGCCCAGCATGTCCTTCTACTGTTGAAACAGGGAAATTTGGAATTTCGCTATATTTAATTATGACAGAATCTTCTATATCATTTGCTAAATCACCAAGCCCAGAACCTAATATTAAACCAACTTTAGGCTTTATATTAATTTTAGAATTTATAAATTTACTACTTTGTTCTATCTTTTCAAACATTCCAATCCCTCCATTCATTCTATTAAGATAATTTTTATTAGCTTATATATTTATCTTCTATTTAATATTTAAAATAAATCTTTTTTAAAACTCGTTCCATATTTAGGCAGTTTTACATCCAATATATCTGCAACAGTTGCTCCAATATCAGCAAAAGTATCTTTTATTCCTAAATTAAATCCTTTTTTAATCTTACTACCATAAATCATTACTGGAATATATTCTCTTGTATGGTCTGTACCTTTATATGTTGGGTCATTTCCATGGTCTGCATTAATTATAAGAATATCATCTTCCCTCATATTGCTCATTATCTCAGGAAGTCTATTATCAAACTCTTCAAGTGCTTTCTTATATCCTTCTGGGTCTCTTCTATGACCATATTTTGAATCAAAATCAACAAGGTTTGAATATATCAAGCCTTTATTATCTTGTTTCATATATTTTAAAGTTTCATCTACTCCATCCATATTACTTTTAGTATGAATAGCTTCTGTAATTCCTTTACCATTAAAAATATCTTCTATTTTTCCAACAGCTAATACTTCAAGACCTGATTCTTTTATATTATCAAGTACAGTTGGTTCAAATGGGTCCAGTGAATAATCTCTTCTATTTGAAGTTCTAACAAATTCACCTGTTTTTTTACCTATAAATGGTCTGGCAATTACTCTAGCCACTGCATTATCACCCATCATTATTTCTCTAGCTATTTTACACATACTATACAACTCTTCTAGTGGAATCACATCTTCATTAGCTGCTATTTGAAATACACTATCAGCTGAAGTATATACTATTACATCTCCAGTTTTTATTTGATGTTCTCCATATTCATCAATTATCACAGTCCCTGAAGCTGGCTTATTTCCTACTACTTTTCTTCCAGTTTTTTTCTCAAACTCTTCTATAATTTCTTTTGAAAATCCATGTTCAAATGTTTTAAAAGGTTTATCAACTATTATCCCAGTCATTTCCCAGTGACCAGTAGTAGTATCTTTTCCTTGAGACATTTCCTTACATTTTCCAAAGCATCCTATTGGCTCTTTTTCATCTTCAAAAAAATCTACACCATCTATATTTCCTATACCTAATTTTCTCATATTAGGAATTTGTATTTCTGGATATTCTTTAAATATATTTCCAAGAGTACTTACATCCTTACTGTCTCCAAAATTTTCAGCATCAGGCAATGCTCCTATTCCAACACTATCAATTACAATCCAAATTACTCTGCTCATATAAATATGCTCCTTTTAAATTATAAAATTTGCTATATAGTCTATTTAGCTTCTACTTTTTGTAACTCTATATCAATATCATTTCTAGGATGTTTTTCTTTTATTTCTCTTCTCACGTTTTTATCTATGTGGTTTAAATATACTTGTAAACTAGACAAATTAACATTTCCTAAGATTTTACTTACAACAGCAATGTTAGCACCTTCATTCAAAAGATGAATAGCAAATGAATGTCTAAGCATTGTAGGATTTATGTTTTTATCTATATTAGCTAAATTAGAATATTTTTTTATAACTTTCCAAAGACCTTGTCGTGTAAATCTTTGTCCTAATGAACTTACAAATAATGACTTTTCACCTTCTACAGCTATTTTAGGTCTTGCTTCTTTTAAATATTTCTCTAAATAAAGTTTTGTAATATCACAAAGAGGTATCACTCTTTGGCTTTTACAGCATGAACTACAATATATATAGTCAATATCCAAGTCAACATCGTCTACATTCATATCTACTAGCTCTGATACTTTTATACCTGTACCATATAATACTTCAAAAATAGCCTTGTCCCTAATTAATTTAGGTGTTGTTAACTTAGGAAAATTTAATAATCTTTCAATTTCTTCTTCTGTAAGTATATTTATATTTTCTTTTTTTACCTTAGGTTTTTTTATATCCTTTGCAGGATTATTTGTACATACATGATTTAAAAATAAATAATCATGAAAAGATTTTATAGATGATATCATCCTTGCTATTGTAGCTATTGATACATTATCTTTTTCCAACTTTATTAAATAACTTATAATATCATTTTCTACTATATCTACTAGTTTAATGCTTTTTTGATTTATATATTCCATATATTTTTTTATATCCATAAAGTATGATGCCACTGTGTTCTCTGATAATTTTTTTTTATCTTTTATGTAATCTATATATCCCTCTATAATATCCATTATAAACTCCTTTATTTAACTAGGAACTTAATAATACCAATACTTACAGTATTTAATATTAATTGCAACCCCAATGATAGTGCTATTATAATTATAATATTTAGTATGTACCTCTTAATTAAAAACTGCATATTTCTTCTATTTTTCTTTTTAAATTCATAAACCATCTCTTTAAAATAGCTTAAACTAATTAATGTTAATATGATTGCACATGGAATAATAATCAAATTTTTAAATAATATTATCAAAATCATTTTTGCACTCTTAAATTTTAATGCCAATATAAAACTATTTATTGTATATCCAATTGACATTCCCTTTAATACAAAAATTACTAATACTGCTGGAATTGTTACTACAAATAGACTTAATAGAGCTATCGAGCCCATAAAGATTGTATCTGACTTTAAATTTTGTAGAACGGTATCTTTTACATTTATATTCAGATTATAATACTCTACAGCAGGATTTATATTGTTTAATATATTATCATTAGAACCTGGTAATATTTTATTTATATAGGACCCAATAACAATAGACATCATAAACAACAATCCTATAATAATTATTTGTCTATTTAATTCTCTAAAATCATTTTTTCTATATGTTTTTCTCAATTTTATTCCCCCTTGTCCTTTATAAAATAATATGCTGTAGGACAAGGGGTTATTCATTTTTATAAATATTAATTTTTAAACATATCTTTTACTAATAATAATCCAATAGAAGTTTTTGCATCTTCAACATCATTTTTTAATACCATATTATAGGCTTCTTCAAGTTCAACTTCGTAAACATCTAAAAATTCATCTGCATCTAGATTATTTTCTCCTGGAGTAAGACCTGTTGCCAAATATACAAACATTATCTCATTAGAAAAACCTGCTGAAGTGAAAAATTTATGTATTAGCTTAATATTTTTTGCACTATAACCAGTTTCTTCTTTTAGCTCCCTCTCAGCACATTCTTTAGGACTTTCATTTTTTTCTAGCTTACCAGCTGGAATTTCAAAAATTGGTTTTTCTATAGGTTTTCTAAATTGCTTCACTAATACAACTTTATTATCATCTGTAATTGCAACTATTCCTACTGCACCACCAACTTCTACTAATTCCCTCTTTTGATATCCTTGTCCTGGAATTTCAACAGTATCGACCTTTAAAGTAATTACCTTACCTGTATAAACTCTATCACTACTAATAGTTTTTTCTTCTAATACCATCTTAAACCTCCATTAAGTAATATGCTGCTGTACTTGCAGCTTTGAAAAATGCCTCATCTTGCTCATAATTTCTTCCCATACTTTTTACTTTTAGATTAAAATAGTCTAAATCCTCTTTCGTTTTATTATTATCTATATAAATTATATTATGCTTTTTATCTAAACCACTAGTTTTAACTTGTTCTTTTATAAATTTTAATTTTTCATCATCATATATAGTTATTGGTATATCTATATTTACATTTACAATTTCTTCAAATACAGTCATACTGTGATGTGAAATACCTTGATGCCTTTCTCGTTTGTCAGCAAAACTAATTCTTGGAATTGCTATTGCTTGTCCTCCAAGCTTTATTACAGCATCAAGAATTGGACCTTGTTCAATTCCTGTAAATCCATATTTAGTACCTGTACCAGCAATTCCTGGTCCCATACTTACAAATACTACATCGGCTTTTAATATTTCTTTTGCTGTAATCAATGCAGTGTATATATTTATACACTCATAGTCTCCCCCAAATGCATTTCCTATAGTTATTGTACTATCTATTAATTTTTTTTCTTTTAAAGTATCTACATTTTTACTTAAATAAATTGGAAGAGATGCTCCATCAGTCATTATATATACTAGTTTCTTATTATGGTTATTTCTTTTAAATGAAGCTACAAATGGAGTTAACATACTATGAAGAGTTCCTACTACAACAGGAAGGCCTTCTAACTCTGTAAAATCATCAAATTTATCATGATAAATGCTTTCTTGTTCCTCAACAGCGTCTACCTTTATTTGAAGTGGTGTATATCTAAGTTTCATTATATGACCACCTTCAATTAAACTAGATTCCAAATTATTTAAATTAGTTATTACAAAATGGTATCCACCAGTTCCTAGACTTAGTTCTACTGCTGTTGTATTTAAAACTACTTCATCCCCTATATCTACTACTCCAGACAGTTTTGGATAATTGTATGCTCTTTGTATTTCTCCATTTATATTTACTCTTATATCATCCAACGTTTCAGTTTGACTTACAATTGACTCAACAATCCCCACTCTTTTGCTTATCATAATGCTACCTTCCCAACTTATCTATAAAATTTAATAATTTATTTTTTTCTATTATTTTAGTCAATGAGTATTTTTCGGTAAATATATGCATAATAACTACAAATATTAACCATCCCAGTCTGATATTAAATGGATATCCAAAAGAAATTAGAATTCCAATAGACATTCCAAGAACATTTGAACCAGTATCTCCCATCATTGCTCTTGCCTTTAAATCATAATTAAAGTATGCAAGTACATTTGGAACTATAAGCAGTGGAAGAACTTGAACAAATCCTGTCAATGTTAAAAATACAATCACCATTATAAATAAATATGCTTTTATTGCTCTTCCTGGTCTTAAATCTAAAAGATTCATTAAATTGGTTGATAGAGCTATTATTAATGTATTTACTATTATATCTATTATGTCTTTTGATATAGACACAGAAACTATAAGTCCTACAAATCCACCAAACAACGCCTTAAAGCCTCCAGTTGTAAGACTTCCTTTAAATAAACTTTTAAAGTGACCTTTTAGACCACTTACATTTCTATTTCCAATAATATCGTCTAGTATTCCTGCAAAAAACATGGATATCATACCAAACATAAACATAAATATATATGCTAAATCTCTATATTCTGTAGTAAAAAATGCAAGTATTATTCCATTAATCACAAGCATAGGTAAAAATACAATTCCCATACTTACTGGTATCATATCTTTTTTGTAGTTTGGTCTAAGTATATTTCCATTTATCAATAAATTTTTAAATAGTGGTATTGCAGCATAGGTTCCAAATAATCCTGTTAATAATAAAATGGTATAAAGTATATAATCTTTCACTAAGATACTACCTCCATTCTTTCTTTTTTTGTCCTAAAACCTTTTTTATATGATAATACTGCTTGCCTCTATGAATAAATCCTTTTAAATTTCTGCCAGTTTCATTATGAGTCATGTTTACTAATACTTCTTTAATTTTAAAACCATACTTTAGTATATCAATCGTCATTCCAACTTCAACACCATATCCAAAAGGTATTTCATCAAATTTTTCTAAAACTTCTCTTTTAAATATTCTTTGACCTGACAGAGTTGCATCTAGTTCAACTCCTGTCATCTCAAAAACAGAATTTTTAGCTAAACCTTTTACAAATCCCAGACCTCCTTTTTTCTTTGCAGGAGGAAACTTTGCTATAGTAACATCAGCTTCACCATTTAATATTGGTACAATTAATTTTTCAATTTCTTTAGCCGAACTACCTAGATCTCCATCCAAAAATCCTATAATATTTGCGCTTTTCATTGATACTTTAAGCCCATAGTTTAAAGCATATCCTTTACCTCTGTTTTTATCTAACTTAAAAAATTTAATTTTTTCATTCTTTAATTCAGATACAACCTTAGCAGTATTATCTGTTGAACCATCATCTACAACTACTATTTCATTTATTTCTTTAATTCCAACTATACTTTCTAATGTATAGTTTATTCTACTTTCTTCATTATAAGCTGGTATTATTATACTTATATAAGAATCCATTTTTTCTCTCCTTAAAATTATTTCTATTTTATAGATGGCAACAATGAAGTTGCAGTATCTAATCTACCAAAATTACCAACTATATTACCTTGTTGTAAAAGCATAGCTAGAGATACACTTCCTACACCTTCATCAATATTATCTATAGTTGCAACTTTATTTTTAGAATATAATTCTACATAAGAAGTTTTAACTCCTGTATTTTGAACTTCTACTAAATATTTATTTTCTGATTTTATTTTTGAAACTACAAATTTTTCTATTTTGTCAAATTGTTTTGTATTATCTTTTGCATCATTTCCACCAGCTATTACAACAGATTCATATTTTAGATATGTGTCACCAATAGAGTTAAATTTTATTACATCTAGTTCTTGAAGATATGTCAAAATGTCACTTGCATCTTCCTTTTTCAAGGTATCAATTATATAATTAACTGCATCATTTGTATTTTTAATTTCTGTACCTAATTTACTTGAGATTTCTTTTAATTTTTCTGGATTTGTTATATTTTCTTTTAACACTATGTTAAATGCAACACTACCATTAGATTTGTTTATTATATCTTCTATATTTTTTGTATAATCATCATTTTCATTAGCTGATATTATTCCTATACTTTTTCCACTTAATGAACCAATTAAAACCTTGTCCACATTTTTATTTATAAAATTAATTGCTTCTTCATAATCTTTATTTACCTTTGCTAAATCTACATCAAGTTTATCATTTTTTTCTTTTAAAATATTAAATTTATCATCCAAGTCATTTATTATATTTGCTTGCTGCTCGCTTAATTGTTGATTATTATTTAAATTAAATCCTACTAACATGCCTATACCCAAAGCTATAAATATAGCCCCAATAGTGACTATATAATATTTCATATTAATATGCATATTTATCCTCCTAAAATTTACATCTGTAATAATACCTTAAATTTCAATTGCATTAACTGTATAAATTGTTGAACTCCTGGTGACAATGATGCAACTACCAACACAGGAAATAATGCTGTTGCTATTAACGCCCATATGTACTTTATCTTTAGCTTACTTCTATATAACAAGTTAACTCCTTTAGCATCTATAAGCTTAGAACCTATCTTTAGTCTAACTAAAAAAGTACTTGCCATTCCCTTTCTTCCTTTTTCAAGGAAATCAATCATATTTGAATGTGTCCCCACTGCTACTATTAACTCTGCTTTATACTCATACGCAATAAGCATAGCTATATCTTCACTAGTTCCTGGTGCAGGAAATACAACTGCATCCAAACCTAGTTCTTGAACTCTCTTAAGACCTGGTGCTCTACCATCTGTATAAGCATGTACTACTATTTCACTAGCTTTTTTTAAAGCTTCATCGCTTACACTATCCATATCTCCCACAATTACATCTGGAGTATATCCAAACTCAATTAAAGCATCTGCGCCTCCATCAACACCAACTAGAACAGGTTTTACCTCTTCTATGTATGAAAGCATTGTACTTAAATCCTCTTTATAGTCCTGACCTCTTACAACTATTAATACATGCTTATTTGCATAATTAGTTTGTACTTTTGGAATTTCTACTTCACCAAGTATAAATCCTTTTTCTTTTTTAGCATAATCTATAGTATTGTCTATAAATCTATCTAATTCTACGGCTAAGTTTTCATAAGCAGCCTTTATTTGATATGAAACTTCATACTTATCTAAAACTTCACCTGCACCTAAAAATTCTCCTTCTCTATATATCTTTCCATCTATAACTTCTATAGTCTGTCCTTCTTTTAATTCTTCAAATAATTCTTCTCCAATATTATCAATTATCAAGATATTATTCTCAGTCAATATTCCTGGACCTTTATTAGGATATCTACCACTTATAGAAGGAGCCGCATTTATGACAAGTTTTATTTTGGCTTCTACCAAAGAGTTTGCAGCAACTTCATCTATGTCTATATGATTTATAACTGCTATTTCCCCACTTTCAACTCTTTTAGCAAGCTTTTTAGTTTTTCGATCTACTTTTATAGGGGCCTCGACTCTCATTTTTAAACCTCCACTATCATTATTAAAATCACATTATATTATAGCATTACTTAAGAATAAAATAAATGTTTTAAGTTGGTCTTACATCTTTAATCATTATAACACTATATTTTATGATTTTTTTATTTAATACTTTTTGTAATATACTTTAAAAATTAATGTTTCGACTTGTTAAAGTATATTTTTATATTAAAAAACAAATCAACATTAATCTACAACTGACAAAGGTACATAATATGGCCATATTATAATAAAATTATATTAAATAAATAATAAAGAAAAAATAAAGCTTTTATTATATATTAAAACAGCAAAACGGTATAACCCTATTGGTTATACCGTTTTGCTGTTTGTAATGCATATTTATTGCCAATACCTTCATTAAAAGGTCTTACTTTTTCTGTCTATTTATTTAACCATACTATGTTCTAATCTTAATTTATCAGCAATCATTGCTATAAATTCTGAATTAGTTGGTTTTCCTTTAGTATTGTGTACCGTATATCCAAATAATTGATTTATTGTGTCAACTTTGCCTCTACTCCATGCAACTTCTATGGCATGTCTTATTGCTCTCTCAACTCTACTTGGTGTTGTATTGAATTTTTTAGCTATACTTGGATATAACTCTTTTGTTACTGCACCTAAAAGTTCAACATTATCAATGACCATTTTTATAGCTTCTCTTAGATATAAATACCCTTTTATATGAGCTGGTACTCCTATTTCGTGTATTATATTTGTGATTTCTGTTTCTATATTACCTACATTTTTAACGAAATCACTTCTTGTCATTTGAGTTTCTTGAACTGGTCTAGGCTTTGGCTCTACTTGAGTAACTCTATTAGAAACTAGTTCTCTAATTCTGTTTATAAACACAACAAAATCAAACGGCTTTACTATGTAGTAATCTGCTCCTAGATTTATTGCGCTTTGAGTTATCTTATCTTGACCTACTGCTGATAGTACTATTATTTTTGGCATTTTAGGTATATCCATAGTATTTAATTTTTCAATTACACCTAATCCATCCAGATGTGGCATTATTACGTCTAATATTAATAAATCTGGTTGTGTCTTTTTTACTAAATCTAATGCTTCAATCCCATCTTTAGCTATGCCTAATATATCGATATCATCCTCATTAGACAAATACTCTTTTAATACCTGACAAAAATCCTTATTGTCGTCTGCTAAAACTATTTTGATTTTTTCCACTAAAAATCCCCCCATTAAAAAACATCTTCTTATTACAGAAAACTAAACTTTTTACACAAATTGTTCCTAATTATCTACTCTAAAGCATATTCGACACTTCAAAATTATATTCCTCCTAGATAAGTGATAAAATAATAAATTTTTTTAATGCCTCACCTACAATTTTATCATTTCATCTATAAAAATACCATATCCTTTTTTCGGATTATCTCTAAAAACATGAGTTATTGCACCAATAATTTTATTATTTTGTATTATTGGAGCCCCACTCATCCCTTGTACAATCCCCCCTGTGTATTCCAATAACTTATCATCTACAACTTTTATTACCATATCTCTATAATTTCCTTTATCATATACTATACTTTCTATTTTTATATCATAGCTTGTTATATTTTTGTTTTTGTCTTCAAAAAGAATTATTGCATCCCCTATTTTTACATCTTGAGGTCTTCCAACTTCGATTAATTGTAATTCTTTATTTGCTAAATTAAATTCTTTATTTTGTTTTTCTGTAATATTACCACTTATACCTAATTTTGAGTTATTCGAAAAATTTCCCATCAGATTACTATCATTAAAATCACCTTTTATTCTGCCTACTTTTTCATTACTAGCTTTTAATATTTTTAGTTTTTCTGGTTTATATATATACCCTTGCTTAATCTTTAATAGTTCATTAGTGTCCGAATCTTTTATAGCATGACCAATTGCTTTAAATTTTTCCATATTAGGGTCATAAAAAGTCATAGTTCCAATTCCAGATATCTTATCTCTCACCCATAATCCAAGTTTATAATTACCATTTTCTTTTTTAGTTTCTATTGTCTCTGTTTTATATTTATTTTTTCTTTCAAAAGTCACTTCTACTTTACTTTTTTTAGCTTCATTTAAAATCTTTGATACATCCTGACTATCTTTTATTTTTTTATTATCTATTTTTACTATATTGTCGCCAATCTGCATGCCTCCAATATAATCTACATCCTCTTCCTCATATCCTAAAACCAATACACCATCTGTATTTGCTTTCACTCCAATTATATTTCCAAGTGGATATACATATTTTTTATCATGATTCTTAATTGTAAAAGTTTCTATTGGGGTCTCCTTATTCGTATTACAATTTTTATTTTGAAAAATTATAACCATCATAAAAATCGATACAGCTCCTAATATTATCCAAATATTTTTGAAATTCTTATTTATTTTGTTCATATATTCATCTACTCCTATGCTGTATTATTATGTATTTATAATTCCTTTTTCGTAAAAATTTATTCATTTAAAAACCTCGTTGTATATCTTACTAAGTGCTTTTTATCCTATAATATGGTAGTATTATATTGTGGTAAAAAGTTTGAAGGGCGGTAATATTTTGAAATTAAATGTAAGAATTGCAGATATAAATAATTGGCATGATTTAGTTAATTTGTCTGTAGATAAGAATCAATTAGATTATATAGAAAGCAATGCACTTTCTATTGCTGAGTCTAAGTTTATAACAGCTTGGATACCTGTTGGAATATATGATGACAATATACTGATAGGATTTGCTATGTACGGTCGCCTAGAAGATGACAGAGTTTGGCTTGATAGATTCATGATTGACTCAAAGTATCAAGGTAAAGGATATGGAAAAGCATCCTTAGATTTCCTTATAAATCATCTTAAAAATGAATATAATTGCAATGAGTTATACCTTAGTATATTCGATAACAACAAAATGGCTATTGGACTTTACAAAAGCTTTGGATTTGAGTTTAATGGAGAACTTGACTATGGTGGAGAAAAGGTCATGGTATTAAAATCTAATTGATATTAATAAAAATATATATCTATCAAGGAGGTGAAATCATTATATAAATATATTTATATAATGATAAATAAAATGACTCAAAATGTAATTTTAAAATTTGTTGAAGAAAATGATTTAGAAAATCTTGAAAATGTAAAGATTTTATTCACTGAATACTCAAATTCATTGAATATAGATTTGTGTTTCCAGGACTTTAATAATGAATTAAAAACACTTCCAGGAAAGTATAAAAAACCTTCAGGCTCATTAATACTAGCATTTGTTGATGAAAATTTAGCAGGTTGTGTTGCATTAAAAAAACTTGAAAATGATGTATGTGAATTAAAAAGGTTATATGTAAGAGATAAATTTAGAGGACTTAAAATAGGAAAAATATTATTAGAAGAAATCGTAAAAGAAGCCAAAAAGATTGGATATACATATATGAGACTAGATACTCTTCCAAGCATGAAAAGCGCTCAAGGTTTATACGAAAAAATTGGTTTTTATGATATAAATCCTTATACTTATAATCCAATTGAAGGGGCTAGATATATGGAGCTAAAATTATAAATAAAAAATAGAGTATAAATAAAATTATAGATGTTTTATTTATACTCTATTTTATTGATTAAATTATTTTAAATATATTTATTTCTCTAAATCTTCCAAACCAACACTTATATCTTCAGTTATATCTTTTATATATTCTATTCCATTATTGTATGTAAGCTTTGCTTTAATATAAATTATATCATTAATATCCTTTTTAGGAAAATTAGCCTCATAATTTACTTGCTCTCTATCTATATTATCATCTTTACTACCATTTGATAATTTAGCAGACTTAGCTTTATATACAGTATCACCTTTACCTTCATTTACAATAATATCTACATTTTCTAACTTTATATCATCATAAACTTTATTTTTTGATTTTTCACTTTCATGATTAAATAAATTGCTGTTTTCCAATATTTCAATAAAGTATTCCTTATTGTCCCTTATTCCATAATTAAATACAGGTGGTTCAGGCATATAATCAGACTTAGTCAATTTTTGAACATCTGAACTTTCAGATATTGTACCACTTGTAACTACTTTATAATCATATTCACTACCTGTAGTTATTTTTATTTCACAAGTATATGATAATTCTCCATGCTTTGTCATCTCAATCTCATTCCATTTATCACTATCTGCTTTATACATAAAGATTACTTTTCCATCCTTGCCAAGTTTGCTCAATTGTGTATCTACATCAATTACACATTCGTCTTTTTCTAATTTTTTAACTTTTAAATCAATACTTTTTGTTATATAACTTTTTGACATTTCTTCATTAATTATATTGCTAATATCTGACTTAGTATTCATAATTTCTTGTGATAAATAATCTAATTTATCATTAGAAGTGTCAAGATTATTCTTGATACTATTAATAGTTAATAAAATATACCCTAATGCTATAATAACTATGATTATAAAAATTAAGTACATAGTATTTTTTTTATTCATTTAATACCCCCCACTACTACTTTAATACATAATATTATACTCAAAAACTTAAAATTTTTACAGTTACAAGTCTATACAAGATTTATTTAAATTATAATTTTTATTTATTTTTTATATCCAGATTAAATATTTTAAAATATTTTCATCATAAAAAATAGATGTAAAGTATCTAGATTAAATATTCTCTACATCTATTTAAAATAAGCTCTTTCACTAACACTTTTTAGCCATTTCAATAATTTCGCTTGCATGTTCTATAGTTTTTTCTGTTATATTATTACCTGCTATAAGTCTTGCAATTTCATTTTTTCTTTGAGATTGGTTTAATTTCTTAACATTTGTAAATGTTCTATTATTTGAAGTATCTTTTTCTATACAATAATGGGTATCTGCATTTGCAGCAATTTGAGGTAAATGAGTTATACATATTATTTGTTTTTTCTTTGCTATATCACTCAATTTCTCACCAACAATTTGTGCAGCTATACCACTTATCCCTGTATCTATTTCATCAAATACTAAAGTATCTATATCATCTATATCAGCTAATATAGTCTTAAATGCCAACATAAATCTAGACATTTCACCACCTGATGCAACTTTATAGATAGGTTTGATATCTTCTCCTAAATTAAAAGATATCATAAATTCAATATCATCTATTCCATTTAAGGTAAATGAACTTTCTTCAAAATTGACTTTGAACATTACATTTTTCATATTTAGACTCTTTAATTCATCAAGAAGTACTTCCTCTAATTGAATTGCCACTTTATTTCTTGCTTTAGTCAGTTTGCTAGCTTTTACTTTTAGCTCTTCTTCTATTTTTATTAATTGATTTTTTAATTGTTCAACTCTTTCATCTCTATTTAATATCTCATCTAGTCTATCTTTTGTCTTTTCATAATATTCAAATATAGCTTCTATACTATCTCCATATTTTCTTCTTAAGTTATTAATCTCATCAATTCTAAGTTCAATCTGTTCTAATTCATAAGGTTCAAAATCTATATTATCTTTGTAATTTCTTATATCACTAGATATATCTTGTAGTTCATACATTATTCTTTCTATAGTTTCACTATATTCACTTAAAACACTGTCATATTTAGATATATCATTAAGCTCTTTAGATGCAATACCTATCAAGTCAATAACATTATATTCACCATTATGTAATTTACTGTAACTTAAGTTTAAATTATTATATATCTTTTCACTATTTCTATAGACATCTCTTTGTTTTAATAAATCTTCATATTCATTTTTATTTAAATTTGCAGCCTCAATTTCATTTATTTGAAACCTTAATAAATCTATTTCTCGTTGAATCTGCATATCATCTTTATTTTCTGTTAAAGAGTTCAAAGCTCTCTTTACTTCGCTATATTTGTAATAAATTTTTCTATAATCATCTTTAAACTTATCTAGTTCATTTTCTCCAAATAAGTCTAAAAATTTTAAGTGTGTATCCTTATTGAATAAAGCTTGATTTTGATGTTGACCATGTATATCTATAAGTGTAGATGCAATTTCCTTTAGAAAAGATACTTTAACAGTCCTTCCATTTACTCTAGCAGTACTTTTCCCATCTGAATATATCAATCTAGTTATAACCAATAAATTGTCATCTTCTATACTTATATCATTTTCATCTAATATCTTTTTTAGATACACGTTATCTGAGAAAAATATAGCTTCAACAAGTCCCTTATCTGTACCTTTTCTTAGAAAAGACCTGTCATATTTCTCACCTAGACAAAGTCCAAGCGCATCTATTATTATAGATTTTCCTGAACCAGTTTCTCCCGTAAGTATATTTAAGTTTTTATCAATACCCAGCCTTAGTTCTTCAACTAAGGCACAATTTTTCATATATAATTCGAGGATCAAGTCTAAGCCCCCTTTTATTCTATTTATCTAAATTATGAGAAGCCTCAACGACTTCCACTATTTTTTTGTCATACATATCACTATCAAATTCATATCCTTCATTTCCATTCTTTAAATGAATTAGATATTCTATATTTCCTTCTGGACCCTTAATTGGAGAAAAATCTAATCCTAAAATTTCAAATCCATTTTGCACTGAAAAATCAGAAATCATTTTTATAACTTCTATATGTGTAGATTTTTCTCTAACTACACCTTTTTTACCTACCTTTTCTCTTCCTGCTTCAAATTGAGGTTTTATCAAGGCTACAATTTCTCCATTATTAATAACTAATTCTTTTGCTTTTGGAAGTACTAGTTTCAATGATATAAAAGATACATCAATTGATGCAAAATCTGCAAATTGCTTTGTATCTTCTATTGTTACATTCCTTATGTTTGTTCTTTCCATACACACAACTCTATCATCTTGTCTCAATTTCCACGCAAGCTGACCATAACCAACATCTATGGAAAATACTTTTATAGCTCCATTTTTTAGCATACAGTCTGTAAAACCACCCGTAGATGCTCCTATATCCATACATACTTTTCCATCAATAGTTAAGTCGAAGTTCTTCATTGCTTTTTCAAGCTTTAATCCCCCCCTACTAACATATGGTATTGGGTTTCCTTTTACTTCTATAGCACAATCCTCTTTTACTTCTGTACCTGCCTTATCACATCTTTGATTATCAACAAAAACTAATCCAGCCATTATTGCTTTTTTAGCTCTTTCTCTACTTTCAAAATGCCCTTGCTCTACTAACAATAAATCTATTCTTTTCTTCATAAAATTACCTTTCTGTTAAAAGCTACTTTAATATTGACTAAAGTAGCTTGAAGTAACACACTCGATATTTATTCTAAGTGACAAATTTTAAATTTTATATTAAATTTAATCCATATTATTTATATTAACTCTCTTAATTTATCAGCAATGCACTTTGGCGATAATCCTACAAAATTATATAGTTCATCTGCATTGCCATGTTTTATAAACTCTTCTGGTATCGCTATATTAAGTATATTTACTTTATATCCATTATCTATAATAAATTTACTTATTCTACTTCCAAATCCGCCAGTAATAACATTATCTTCTACTGTAACTACATTTTTATGATTCTTAAATAAAGTATGCAACATATCTTCATCCATAGGCTTTAAAAATCTAGCATTAACTATTGTTGGATTTATACCTTCTTCTAACAATATTTCTTTCGCTTCTAGAGCATGTTTCACCATATTCCCAATAGAAAGTATGACTGTATCTTGTCCATCATCTAATATCTCATATTTTCCTAACTTAATTTCTTTGTATTCTCCTTTATTTAGGTAATAACTATTTCCTCTTGGATATCTAATTGCCAATGGAGAATCCAATTTTAATGATAAATCCATCATAAGTTCCATTTCTCTTGTATCTTTTGGAGCCATCACTACAATATTTGGAATAGAATTTAAGTAACTTAAATCAAACATACCATGATGAGTTTCACCATCATTTCCAACTAGACCAGCTCTATCTATAAGAAAAGTAACTGGTTTTTTTGTTATACATACATCATGAATAACTTGGTCATATGCTCTTTGTAAAAATGATGAATATACAGCAAAATAAGGCTTCATACCATTTTTTGCAAGACCTGCCGCAAACCCTGTTGCATGTTGTTCAGCTATACCAACATCATAATATCTTTTTGGGTAAGCACTTTCAAATAAGTTTAATCCTGTTCCAGATGGCATTGCAGCTGTTATAGCTACTATTTCTTCGTTTTTGCTAGCCATCTCAACCAATTTTTCACCAACACTAACCGACATAGACTTAACTTTAGAAGATGTTACACCTGTCTTTATATCAAACTTTGATACTCCATGATATTTATCAGGTTGTTCCTCTGCAAATTTATATCCTTTTCCTTTTTTTGTAATAACATGTAAAAGCACAGGTCCTTTTTTATGTTTAGCTTTTCTAAGTGTTTCTATTAATTCTTTAGTATTATGACCATCTATAGGACCATAATATTTTATACCTAATGAATCAAAAAATGAACAATCTTGAGGAGAAAAACTATATATTAATTTGTCCTTAAATCTATGTGCAGTCTTAGATAAAATTTCACCTGTTGATGTAACATTTAAAATCTTATCAACTTCATCTGTCATTTTAACAACTGTTGAATTTCTTATAATACTTGATAGATATTTAGACATTCCGCCAACATTTTTATCTATAGACATCTCATTATCATTAAGAATTACTATCATATTAGTATTTATATATCCCAATTGATTTAAAGCTTCAAGTGCCATACCTCCAGTTATAGAACCATCTCCAATTATAGATATAACACTATAGCTTTCTTTTTTTATATCTCTAGCACAGGCAATACCTGTTGCCACAGAAATAGATGTACTGCTATGTCCTGTGTCGAAAATATCATGAGGACTTTCACTCTCCTTTGGAAAACCACTTAGTCCGTTGAATTGTCTTAAAGATACAAAACAATCTTTTCTTCCAGTAACCATTTTGTGAACATAAGACTGATGTCCTACATCCCATACAAATTTATCTTTAGGGCTGTCAAACACTTTATGAAGTGCTAATGTTAACTCAACTACACCTAAATTAGAAGCTAAGTGTCCTCCTGTCTTGGAAACAGATTTTACTAAAAACTTTCTTATATCCTTTGCAAGTAAATCCATTTCTTCTATGCTCATATTTTTTATATCTTTTGGAGAATTTACTTTATCTAAATATTTATACATATTATCCTCACCTTTTATTTTGTAAATTTTAAATTTACATCAATATTAAAGCTGTTACTATACCAAGTAAAGCTCCAAACCAAACCTCTAGTGGTGTGTGACCTATTAATTCTTTTAATTTCTTCTGCTCTATATGCTTTCCATGTTGAAGGTCTGCTACCATCTGATTCAATATAGTAGCTTGTTTCCCAACAGCACGTCTAACACCTGCTGCATCATACATTATAATCAGTGCAAGCACAGTAATTATAGCAAAATCAGTAGAATTAAACCCTTTTTCAATGCCTACCACTGTAGCTAAACTTGTAACAAAAGAACTATGAGAACTAGGCATACCTCCTGAAATGAGTATTCTTGAAAACTCAATTCTCTTTCCCTTCCCAGTAAATATCTTTATAAATTGTGCTAAGAAACAAGCAATAAGACTTATTCCCAAAGCCCCATTGTTAAAAATCTCCGAAAAAAAGTTCATTTTTCCCTCCTCGATTTTAGCTGTATATTTTAATATTCTCTATCTATTATATATTCAGCCAATCCCTTTAAAAAATCTACATTGTCAGATAATTTTTCTATACTCTTCTTTGCCTCATCTATTAAATTATGTGCAATTTCTTTAGATTTATCTAATCCTAAAAGAGATGGATATGTTGATTTATGATTCTCTATATCACTGCCAACTTTTTTCCCTAATTTTATTTCATCTCCCACTATATCTAGTATATCATCTACTATCTGGAATGATAATCCGATATTTTTTGCATATTTAGTTATTTCTTCCATTTGTTCTGAATTTGCTCCACCTATAGTTGCTCCTGCTCTCATACATCCAACCATCATTGCAGCAGTTTTATTCATATGTATATAATCTAATTTTTCTTTTTCAATTTGTTTATTTTCACTTTCTACATCTACCACTTGCCCACCTATCATTCCATATATTCCAGCACCTTTAGCAATTTCATTTATAGCTTTTAGATATTTTTCTGGATTTTCTTTATTTATTGAACCTGCAAGCATAACTTCAAAAGCATAGTTCAGTAAAGCATCTCCTGCTAAAATTCCCATTGCCTCTCCATATACTTTATGGTTTGTTGGTCTTCCTCTTCTTAAATCATCATTGTCAAGAGCTGGTAAGTCATCATGTATAAGTGAGTATGTATGTATCATTTCAATTGCAATAGCAAAAGGTATAGCTTCTTCTTCATTTCCTCCAACTACCTTACATGCTTCTAGTGTAAGTATTGGTCTTAATCTCTTACCTCCAGCGCTCAAGCTGTAGTTCATAGCCTCAATAACAGTTTTTTGATAACCTTCTTCTTTTGGCATATATTCTTTAAGTATATCTTCTATAAAACTTGCTTTTTCTTTTAAATGTTGTTTAAATTCCACTTTTATTCCTCCTCTATTCTAAAATCCTCTTCTATTCCTAATTGATTAAATTTACTTATTTTTAATTTTGCATCATCCAAAAGCTTATTACAATGTTTATAAAGACTAATTCCTTCTTCATATAAGCTTAAAGATTCATCTAAGCTAGCATTTTTAGATTCTAACTCATTTAAAATGCTCTCCAATCTTTTGTAAGCTTCTTCATAGGTTAAGTTCATATTATACCTCTTTATTTTCAATTTTATCTATTATACATTCTAAATTTCCATCTTTTAATACTATATCTATGTTGTCTTCAGTTTTCAATCTTTTTATACTATTTATTACTTTTCCGTTTTTTTGAACTATACTATAACCTCTGTCCATAGTGGCTAATGGACTTAGGTTATGAAGTAATGCTCCAACCTTTATTAATTTTTCATCTTCTAATTTTAAATTATTTTCTATTCCAAAAATTATTTTATCATATATTTTATCCAATTGTATAACTTTATCTTTTATTGTGTAAGAATCTAAATAGTTATTTATTTTATTAAACACTGATTCTAACTTGTATTGGTCTAATTCAACTTGGTTTATAAGAGACTTGTTAAGTCTGCTTTTTATATTCCCAAGTTTATATTTTATGTCATCTAATGATGGAGTTGCAATCTCAGCTGCTGCTGATGGTGTTGGTGCTCTCATATCAGACACAAAATCACAAATAGTAAAATCAGTTTCATGACCAACTGCTGATATTATTGGAATTTGAGAGTTAAAAACTTCTCTTGCTACCATTTCATCATTAAAAGACCAAAGTTCTTCTATTGAACCCCCACCTCTACCAACTATAATTGTATCCACATTCTTCATATGATTAAAAAATCTAATTGCTTCACATATTTCTTCTGCTGACCTATCTCCTTGAACAGTTACTGGATAAAGCTTTATATTGACCTTTGGATATCTTCTTTTTATTACATTTATTATATCTCTTATAACAGCTCCTGTTGGAGATGTTATAACTCCAATTGAATTTGGCATTCTAGGGATAGGTATTTTGTATTTGGAATCAAACAAACCTTCTTTATTAAGTTTTTCTTTTAATTTGTTAAATTCTATGTGTAAATTCCCAATTCCCTCTATTTCAATTTCATTAATATATAATTGATATGCACCATCTCTTTCATAAACTGATATATATCCACTAGCTACAACCTTTACTCCATTGTCTAATTTTAGATTACGATTAAAATTACTTTTAAAAATTACACAGTTTAGCTTTGAAGTTTCATCCTTTAACGATAAATAAACATTTCCACTGCTATGTATTTTAAAATTAGAAATTTCTCCCTTAACTTTAAGATTAGAAAGTATTGGGTCATTTATTAAAATTCTTTTAATATATGAATTTGCTTCACTTATATCTAAAGCTCTTAGTTTCATATTTTTTCTCCTAAAAAGTTATTCAATCCTATTATAGCACACCCAACAGCATTATCAGTTGAATATTGTGGCTCTGTAAAATGAGCTTTTATACAATTTTTACTTAGTTTTAAACTTAATTCTTTGAGGATATACTTACTTGCAGAAACTCCACCTGCAAAAACTACTTCTTCTACATTGTAAGCTTCACATAAATATATTAAAGATTTAAACATGTTTCTAACTACTGAATCCAGTACTAATTTAGATATATATTCTTTTTTATTTTTACTAATATTATCTCTATTGTCATCTATAATTTTATTCACCTGATTTTCTAATCCAGATAAATTCATATATCCCTCTCTTACAGAAGTTTTTAGACCACTTTCTATTTTAAGATTACAATTTAAAGCATTTTCATCTAGATATTTTCCTGAAGGAAATTTATATCCTAGCTTGACACCTATTCTATCTATAAGTTGCCCAAAGCTAATATCTTTACTTCCTCCAATTATATCTATATTATATCCAAAATTATTGTATAACTTACTTTTATCATCTTTTTTAGTATTTATTTTAGCTATTGCATCTAAGTTTTTTTTATTGCTTATTTTAGTTATTACATCTAAATCTTTGTTATTTGCATCATAATTATTATCATGCTTAGTTATTAAAAGTATCTCTGTAGTGCCACCTGACATATGAACAGAAATAAATTTGTTATTATTTTTTAATTTACTATTTAATAAACTAGCCTCAATATGATTTTCCTGATGAGTCGTTTCATAAAATTTACATCCATGTATACTTGATAATAACTTTCCAAAATTGTACCCAACATTAAATACAGGCATGTATGAATTTTCAACTGGTCTAGGCTTAATAGATGAACAAACTCCCTCTATGACAAATTTGTCCCCAAATGATTTTATCCTATCACTAAGTAATCCTAAATTATTTATGTGTTGAAACACAGCTTCACTTTGTCTCAATCCTTTTGAATTTTCCTTTACTTCTAGCATTATTTTTTCATTAAAAATAACTTTTTTATCTAAAGAGATAGCTGCTATAGAAGTAGTATAGCAGCTAGTATCAATTCCAATTATTATATTATTGTCCAATTTCATCAACAACACTTCCTAATATTCCATTTATAAATTTAGGAGATTTATCATCACAATATATCTTTGCAAGTTCCACAGCTTCATTTATTGATACTTTATTAGGAGTGTCTAAATAAACTATTTCACACACGGATAATCTAAGTATAGACACATCTACCTTTGGCATTCTATCTACTGTCCAATTTTTAGCATGCTTATTTATTAATTCATCTATCTCATCATGATTCTCTCTTAGTGCTTTACATACTGTATTTATATATTCTCTATCTACTATATCTTCAAGTTTAGTATCTTCTAATTTTAATTTTGCATTATTTGAGTACTTAAGTGTAAGTTCTTCATATCTATTTATAATATGTTCTGAATTATCTTTTAAGAAAGAATCCACTTTATCGTCTAAACCTTCAAACTCCTCTTTATTAATATTTATTTGGTATATAAGTTTCATTATATATTCCCTTGTTGTACTTTTTTGTGCCCTATCTTTTTTCATCAATTAAAATTCTCCTTTAAGTTTAATTATCTATATAAAATCAAATGCCAACAAAAAACCCTCTGACTTTTCAGAGGGCTAATATTAATTTTTCTTAGTTGCTTTTACTTCTTCTTTATCAGCTTTATCTTTCTTAAAGCTGATTCCTTGAATGTGTATATTTACTTGAGAAACCTTCAGTCCTGTCATTGTCTCAACAGTATTTTTTACATTTTCTTGAACTTTAAAAGCTGTATCTGGTATTGACATGCCATATTTTATCACAACCATTACGTCTAAATTAACATCCTCTTCTTCTATTTGTATCTTTACTCCATTATTTTTTAACAACTTATCTGTTAATGTTGCTGTAGTTTCTATGCCCTCAACTTCTAATGCTGCTAAACCAGCTATTGTAGCTATTACATCATTAGATATTTTTACTTGTCCAAATTTATTATCTTCCATATTAAAACTTACCTCCTGATTTTAAGGAACTATTTTTATAAGTATAATAATACCAAATACAACTCTACTTTGCAAGAAAATAACCTCAGTTAATTCTGAGGTTTATATTTTACTTAGTATTATTATTTGTAAGTTTAATATTTTCATACTTTACATTAGCCTGTTCTGCAACCAAATCAAATATTTTTGCTGCATCTTTTTTATCTAATTTAGCTTCATTTACAACAACATTGACTTTGCTATCACTTATATAAACTAATGCTTCTTCATATCCCTTTGTACTCAAAAGATTTTCTATTTGAAGCTCTTTTTCTTGAGTTTTAACTATATTTAATTTCATATTAGAAGCTTCTTTTCTAGATTCCTCTGTTGTAGATGGATTATTTATCATTTCATTTAAATCCTGAACTAATTCATTTCTTTGTTTTTCTCTATTCATTTTCATATCTAAAATATAAGATGCTTTTTTCATATTCTTTTCAGATGATAATTGAGCTTTTATTTCTTTACTTGTTTCAGTTACTTTTTCCTTAACCTTACTAGCCTTACTATCAACTATATCAATGTCAGCACTCTCTTTGCTATTTTGTTTATCTGTAGCATCTGAGTCTTCTTTATTGCTACTATCACTATCATCAGTAGTATTCTTCTGTAATTGAGCTTCTTCATATGCTTTAAATTCTTTTGATGTTTCTAGTAAAGATTTCTTACTAAGTTGATAATTTACTGTTCCTACTATTACTAACATTGCAGTTAAAGTTATTATTACAAATCCTCTTCCCTTATAATTAAACTTCATTCATTTATCCCCCCGGTTATATGTATTTATTTAGAATATATTTCTACTTGATGACCTGCTACTTGTAATGATGTTTGAACTGCACTATAAAGTGTTTCTTTGACATTTGGATTACTAGCTCCACTTGCTACTACTATCACTCCTTTTATCTTTGGCTCTGTAGTTTTTATAACTACAGGGTCACTTGAATTTGAAGTTATCATTGTTTTATTTTCACTTGAAGTTGTAACTGTTCTTTCTCCACCTTGTGCATCTTTCTCCTCTGTTGTTTCTGTTGTTTGGTTTGAGTTAAAAGCAGGTTGTATTTCTTCACTTGACTCAAATGTAATCATTACATCAACATCTCCTGCTCCATCAATTTTAGATAGTATTGTTGTTAATTTTGATTCTAAATCTTCTTTTTCATGTTCCTTAGCAACTTGTTTTTCAGTCTTTTTGTCAGCATCTGTTTTTCCAACTTTTTCATCAGTTTTGCTACTTGGAAAACAAGATAATAGTACTAATGATACCACACATATTCCAGCTATAGTTATTAGTGAATATACCTTTCTCTTATCTTTGTCGTTTAAGTTTTTAAACATTCTTCCAACTCCTATTTATCAATTTGTATAGTTTCTATAGAAACATCAAGCACTTTTATTAGGTCATTTTTTAGTTTGTCTTCATTTAGATTCAGTCCATACTCTGTACCTTTTTTAAAAACTTGTTTAGAATTTTCTTTGTCATTAGAGTTTATGCTATCTTCATCTCCTTTAGTACTATTATTTTCATTTTCTTCATCACTATTGCTCTTTGACATATTATTTTTTTCTTTTATTTTTATATTATTTATATTTGCACCATTAAGCTCTATATCTTCTAAATCATAACCATATTCATCAAGCTTTAGCTTAAGCACTTCTTTCAAACCATCTTCATATCCCTTAGATAAGCTAGTATTTCCAGTCTCTTCTGCTAAAGCATTTGTACTATCTACATATTCCTTATTGTAATTTCCCATAGATTTTAAAATTCTATCTTCTAAGCTCATGTCTTTTGAAAAAAATCCTACCACTGGAGTTATTACAATAAATACGAATATAAAATTTAACACCAAGTTCACATACGGCTTTATCTTGGAACTAGGTAAAATCATATCAACTATATTTACTATAAATGCTCCTATTAAAATACTAACTATCCATGCCTTTATGCCCTCTAACATAGCATCCTCCTCTCTAAAATATTTAGATTAAAAGTAATTACTCTTTATTAATCTATACATTATCCTTGACTTACAACACTTATCGAGGTCAAAATAGCTACAGTCACAAAGAACATTATTGTTATAGCAATTACTGATGCTAACATTATTATCATTAGATTTGCAACTTCATTTAAAAAATTTGATATTCCATCTTCTCCAACAGGCTCTACAATTATTGCTGCCAATTTATATACCACTATGACGGATAAAATTTTTATCACTGGAAGCAAACAAATCCCAATGAGTAAGATAAGCCCTATTCCACCAAATATATTTTTTATAAGTTGAGATGAAGATAGTAAAATATCCACAGAATCTGATACAAATCCACCAACAACTGGTATAAAGTTACCTATAGCAAACTTCGCAGTTTTTACACTGAATTTATCAAAACTAGTTACATATAAGCCTTGTATAGATACAAGTCCTAAATATACGGTAAACATAGCCCCAATAGAAACATAATTTATTTGTTTGACAAAAGAAAAAAATCTTTTTAGCCTTATGTTTTTTGATAAATTGTTTATTATTAGAATTCCAAATGCAACAGTTACTGATACAAATAAAAATTTCTTGAAAAATACATTTATAAATGTCACTCCTCCTATAAAAATAGGATTTAAAGTAGTAGATGTTATTGGAAATCCAATTAAAAGTAAAAATGTTATTAGTATTGGCATTATAACTTGCATAAGACCTACAGTATGGTCTATTGCATCATAACAAATTTGTAGTACATCTTTAAATCCAATTAAAGTGAGCGATACCATTGTAATAAATATTATATACGTTGCTATTTGACTAACTGCACCTGATGAAAAAGAATTCTCTAAACTTTTTAAAATAGATGACAGTAAAGCTAATACTAAAATTACTGCTACTACCTTTAAACTTGCTTTAAACTCATCAAACATCAATATCTTCAGTCCATCTTTATTAAATAAATCTAAAATATTTTTTTCTCCACTAATTAGGTCTTTTACAAACGATTTTAAATTAACATCATTAATAACTATTTCTTTATTTATATAATCTTGAATTTCATTTATATCTAACTTGTCTAACTGACCATCAATATATTTATCTATGCTACTCTTAGCTTCACCATATTCTTTATCTTCGCTACTTGGAACCTCATTAGCAAATATTATAATGGCAAAGATATTTACAAAAAAGAAAGTCAATACAAATCCCATAATCATTGGTAAAAATCTTTTTTTCATAAGCAACCATGCCTCTCTTCACTCTATAAACCTCAATACAACAAAATATCCTTTAAATAACAACTAATATATCTATAGCTATCTACCTCAATATAAATAACTATGGAATTATATTCACCACCATTTCTACAATGGATAAAAGTATAGGGAAAGACATTGACATAACTATTATTTTTCCTCCAAACTCTAGTTTTGAAGCAATGTTTCCTTCCCCACAATCTTTACAAAGTTGTATTGCAAATTCCATTAAATATGCTATTCCTATTAATTTTATTATTAAAGATATATACATAGTTGGAATATTAGCTTTATTAGCTAAATCTTGTATACTATCTATTATAAAATTTAGCTTAAACATAACTGATAATAATATTGTTACTCCAGTTATTATTGCTATGAAATTTGCTATTTCTGGTCTATCTTTTTTTATTACTAAACAGAGTGTAGTTGAAATGATTGCAATTCCTATTAATTGCATTATTTCCAAATTACTCCCTCCTCTTTAGTAAAGTTGAAACATTGTTCTTACAGTATTGAATAAATCACTTATTTCTGTTATTACCATCCCCAACACGATTATTACACCTGCCAAAGTAGTAAGCCCTGCCCAATCTTTTCTGTCTGTTTTTTCCAATATCATATTTAATACTGATATTAGAATACCTACACCTGCAACCTTTAATATCAATGATATCTCCATAATAAACCTCCCCATATTAAATCAATATAATACATATACCTATGCCTATAAAGGTTACTAATTTTTTATATAGCAACCCTTTTTTACTTATGTCTTCTTTTGTTTCATAGGTTTGTTTTTTCAGATTTTCTATAGATAAATCTATCATTCTTTGTTGGGACTCTATATCACTTTTTCCCAATGTAAGAATTAGATTTTTTAATTCCTCAATTTCTTTACTTCCAAGATAAGTTTCTTTAACTAAAATTTCAGTATTCTCTGATATTATTTCTTCTAAAGTTTTGCTTTGTTCATTGTGAAGTTCTTCTGAAATTTGATAGAAAAAATTCCAAAAACAAAAGTCTTTATTGCATCCTATCCTTCTAAAAATTTCTTCTAATGTATAAAGCCCAAAAGATAAATCCATCCTTAATATTTCTAAAACTCTTATTAAATCATTTAGTTGTTTGTGTCTTCGTGTATAGGTTTTGTATATATGTTCACCTATCAAATAACTACTTCCTATTAGGAGTGCTATAATAATTATCTTAATTTGCAAAGTACCATCTCTTTTCTTCTAAATCATAAATTTTTTCAATTGTCCCTGCACCTTTCTTAGCAGAAAGAATTATAACTTTTTTAAACAATTCTTTGTCTAAGAGTCTGTTTAACTCTTTTCTATTTTGTATATCTTCCATTGAATCTCCATGTACAGTAGTTATTAATCCAATACCTCCATTTAATGCTGTATATAATGCCTTTATTTCTTTCTCACTTCCAATTTCATCTGTCACAATAACATTTGGCGACATTGACCTTAAAAGCATTGTAATACCCAACTCTTTTGGGCAAGTTTCTATTATATCAGTCCTTATTCCAACATCCATCTGTGGAGCACCTAAGTAAGCTCCTGCTATCTCATTACGTTCATCTACTAGTGCTACCTTCAATCCTTTAAATCCATATTCTTCATTACCATTACTTAAATTTCTTACTATATCTCTAATTAAAGTTGTCTTTCCACATTGAGGTGGCGATATTATCAAAGTATTATTAATTTGATTTTTACCTTTTATGATATGACTTAAAATCTTATTTGAACATCCTATGACTTCTCTTGATACTCTTATATTTAAAGATGATATGTGTTTTATATTTTTGACTTGTCCATCTTCTACTATTACTTTTCCAACTAACCCTACTCTATGGCCTCCTCTCAAAGTTATAAACCCTTTTTTTATATCATCCATAAATGAATGTATTGAGTATTTACATATTATTTGAAAAGTTTGCTCTATATCTTCCCTTGTCACTATATATGAATTGTGCTGATTTAAATCAAGTTCCATAGTTTTTTGATTATAAAAATAATCTTTAGAGTTTGCATTTAGTATCAATGGTTTTTGTGAACGTAATCTAATTTCTTCTATGTTTAGATTATTGTCTGAGATTTTTTCTACCTTCTCTCTTATGTTTGTAGAAAGAGAGTTTATTATTTCATCTGAAAGTTTATTCATTTCTTGTCCTCCTCCTTTGTTTATATAATTCTATTTATAAAGGACAAGGAATATTACCAAAACCTATATAATTTTTTTAATAATATTTATCTATAAAAAAATGAACCCTATTGTTTAGGATTCACTTAATAAGTAAATTATTATAAAAATAAAAACTAAGACCACTCTCAAGTATAGAGTTATCTTAGTTTTTTATTATCTACATTTCTTTTATTAGCCCTTTTTTATAGGCCATTAAAAGCAATTTTAAGTCTTCTATTTCTTCTTGTATTTTTACACCCTCATCAGTATCTCTCACCATTTTTCTCTTTGCCTTATGCTCTACTACAACAGTTGTCGATAAGATATCGCTTTCATTTGCAATAGCCTCTTCAGCAGAATTAAATGGTTCATGTGATACTAGTTGTAAAGTTCTAGAATTATATATCAAAGTGTATCCAGCTATACCAGTAGTTTTTTGATAGGCTCTAGAAAAACCACCATCTATAACAAGAATTTTTCCATTAGCTTTTATTGGACTCTCTCCATTTTTACTTTCTACAGGAACATGCCCATTTATTATATGTGATTCATCAAGTTCTAAATCAAATTCTTCAAATATTCTTTCACAAGCAACATCACTTTCTCTAAGCTTAAAATATGGATTCTTATTTTCTTTATGAGTCTCTTTTTCTGCTATAAAATATCTTTCAAATGTAGTCATATCGTCTTTTCCAAATAATGATGAACATTTTCCAGTCCACAAATACCACATAATATCCATACCATATAGTTTTTCTTCTGCTTTATCCTTAAAGAAAAAACCTTCTCTTGCTAGAGATTCCATCTTATCCATAAGGATTTTACCTTTATACTCTTTTCCCATTATATTCATAGACATAAAGCTTCCATCTTCATTCAATGGGACACATCCATGAATTAATAAATTTGAGTTTGCCTTTAAATATATACTTCCTTTAGAAAATAAAAATGAAACATGCTTTTGTAATTTTTCGCTACCTCTAAATGAAGACACTAATTTTTCAATAACATTTTTTTCTTCAATACTCAATTTATATGGGTCTTTTTTGTCTATTGTAGGCAAATAAGTATCTTTTAGTTTATATGTCTTTCCTTTTAAAGTAATAGTTCCCTCTTCATAATTTATCATGTTAAGCAAAAGCCTATGCTCCATTTCAAACTCAGGTCTTCTCTTTATCACTTCACCTTCAAGTTTAAATTGAATTATACTTATTGCCTTATGCATTTTTGCCATTAAAGACTTTTCTGTTGTTGTCACACTTTGGTCATTAATCTTAGGAATAAATTCTTTACATGGGTCATCTTTATACATTTCTATTGCAAAAGTAGCTAAAGGTAATAGATTTATCCCATATATATCTTCTACGATATCTAGGTTTGCATATCTAGCCGAAATTCTAAGTGCATTTGCTATACAAGTTTTTTCACCTGATGCTGCACCCATCCATAGTATGTCATGATTTCCCCATTGAATATCTACACAATGATGTTCAATAAGCTTATCTACAATTATATCTGGTCTTGGACCTCTATCATAAATATCACCTATTACATGTAGTCTGTCAACAACTAACTTTTGTATAACCGTGGAAATTGCAATTATAAACTCTTTAGCTATACCTATATCAACTATTGTCTCAACTATACTTTTATAGTATTCTTCTTTATGTTCACTTTTAATATGCTCATGTAAAAGTTCTTCTATTATGTATTTAAAATTTTCTGGTAAAAGTTTTCTAACTTTTGACCTAGTGTATTTGCTGGAAGCATACTTACAAAGTTCTATAAGTCTATAGATATTTATTCTATAAAAATCATCTATATTTTCCTCTTGTTTAATTATTAAGTCTAGTTTTTGTTCAGGATAGTATACAAGAGTTGCTAGCATCTTTTTTTCACTATCTCTTATTGTATTTGAAAATAATTCTTCTATTTTTCTCTTTATTACACCAGAACCATTTTTTAAAACATGTACAAATGGCTCATATTCGCCATGTACATCTGTTATAAAATGTTCAGTTCCCTTTGGAAGATTTAATATAGCCTCTAAATTTATTATTTCTGTACTTGCTTTCGATATGCTTGGATATTGTTTTGATAATAACTTTAAATATTTAAGTTTACTATTTAAATATTCATCTGATATTTTACACAGATTTTTCATAATTCGTCCTCCAAAATTATATTAAGTTATATTCTTTTTTTAATTATACCATACTTAATATGATTTTTTCGAGATAAAATGTACACTAATTATATTCCTAATAAAAGTGACATCCCTATCAAATCAGTATAAACACCATTGTAATAACATTCTTTCTTTAATATACTTTCTACTTCAAATCCGACTCTTTTGTATAATTCTATAGCATTATGATTTTCTTCATTAGTAACAAGAGTTATTTTCTTAGTTATTCCATTTGATTTACACCATTCTATAAGGTCTAACATAAGTCTTTTACCTAATCCAGCTCCCCA
Source organism: Clostridioides sp. ES-S-0190-01 (assembly GCF_020658275.1). Lineage (NCBI taxonomy): Bacteria > Bacillati > Bacillota > Clostridia > Peptostreptococcales > Peptostreptococcaceae > Clostridioides > Clostridioides sp. ES-S-0190-01. The sequence continues at coordinate 300,070 of NZ_JACVWA010000039.1, forward strand.
GTATTTTTCTTTAACAACAATTCCTAAAACTCCAACATGCTTTCCTTTTGCTTTTTGATTGGAATCAATTGTAGCAATACCAGCTATCTCTCTATCTATAAATGCAATTAATTTTATTGAGTTATCAGATGCTTTTGCTGACTCTATAGAATTTTCTTGGTCTTCTAAAGATATTTTATATTCATCTTTCCCAAATGAAAGAAAATGAGTTTCCCCACCTACTTCATTATAAAAATCTATAATAGCTTGGGCATCTTCTTTTACGCCTTCTCTAATAGATACTTCTATACCATTCTTTAAAGTTATTTCTGACATAAATTTACCTCCTAACAAGTTTTTTATCTAATAAACATAATACTATTATTTTACATGTATTACAATATTTTTCATGTATTAATAACAATATAAGGTTATACTAAAATAAAAATTTAATAATATTTTAATATAACCTTATATATATTTATTTATATTCAATTTTTTGATAATATTCCTCTGCTAGTTAAATAGTATTTACAATATAATTTAAACAACTTTCTTTAAATCTTCTCCATAAACTTTTCTGTTATAAGACTTCATTATAAAGTATAGTGGTACTCCAACTGCTAATGCTCCTAATCCCATAACTAATTGGTGCATAGACGCCTGGAATAATAACCATGTACCAACACACACTGCAATTAAAGGAATTACTGCTCCAAATGGAGTTCTAAAAGTCCCTACTAATTCTGGTCTTTTCTTTCTAAATACTAACACTGATAGAGAAGTAGGTATATATTGTATAAATCTAGCAACTGCACTTATTGCTGCTAATTCAGCAAAACTTCCAGACAAAGCTATTGGTATAGTAATTATCATAGTTGCTATTATCGCTACATATGGTGTACCATTTTTATCTTTCCTTGCAAACATTCTTGGTAACATTTTGTCATCAGCTAAAGCTACACAGCTTCTTGGATTTACAAAAGCACCACACATACAAATTCCACCAACAGAAACTAATGTCCCAAAAGTAACTAATCCTGCACCCATATTTCCAAAACATATTCTCGCCGCATCTGCAACAGGAGTAGCTGTACTGGATAATTTATCTCCTAAAATACCAACACACACAACTTGATTTAATATATATATTATTGATGCAATTACTATTACACTTATAATTGCTATAGGTATATTTTTTTGAGGATTCTCCATATCTTCTGCTGCTACTGCTATAGATTCAAACCCTGTAAATGAATAAAACATTAAAAGTGCTGCTGCTCCAAATTCTGTAACTCCTGCTCCTGGTGGTACCATCGTTGAATTAGTAAAATTAGCTCCTTTTATAAAAAATACACCTATTACTATAAATAATACTAATGGAATTAGCTTACCTACTGTTATAACATTTTGTACAATTTTTGATAAAGATACTCCTAATAAATTTATAATTGTAAGTCCAACTATCATAGCTACTATTATAATTTTTTGTATATGTGGGTCACCTGCAGGAGCCCATACTGCTGATAAAGATGTAGGAAAACCTACTATTAACGCTCCCCAAGAAATACATCCTATTACCCATTTCATAAGACCTACTTCAAATCCAAAAAAATCTCCAAATGCTTCTTTGGTGTACACATATGCAGCACCATTTTTATTAAATTTACCTGCCACTTCAGCAAAACAAAACGCCATAGATAAAACTAATAGCATATCAAACATATATACAAATATACTCGCAACACCAAATGCTTTCATTGCGTTTCCTGGTAATAGGAAAACTCCTGCTCCTACAACCGCATTAATACCTAAAAGTATAATACTTATTAATCCCATTTTATTTTTTTCGTTCATGTTTAATCCCCCCAAGGTATATTATAAAGTTGAACAAATATTTACGAAATATTTAAATAACTTTTCCATTTTATTACAATAATCTACCATCATTTCTGGATGCCACTGTATTCCTACTACAAAATTTTCATCCTCTTTTTCAATAGCTTCTATTATACCATCTTTTGAGTATGCTATGGCTTTTAATCCTTCACCAAGTTGTTTAATACTTTGATGATGATAACTATTTGTAAGTAATTGTTTTCCTAAAATACCTTCTAAAATACTCCCGTCTTGAACATCTACCTTATGAGTAGCTACATGTCTTTTAGAAGATTGTGTATGTTTTATGTAACTTCCTTTAACAAGACTATTATCTTGATATAAAGTTCCACCTAGGCTTACATTTAATATTTGTAGCCCTCTGCATATACCTAGTATTGGCTTTTTAAGTTCTAAAGCTATACTTATAGCAATTAAATCAAATTCATCTACTTCGGGATATATAAACGTTGTTTCTTCTCTTGTTTCTTCACCATATAATTGAGGATTAACATCCCATCCTCCAGATATTAAAACTCCATCAACCATCTCAATCTGTCTCTTTATAACTTCTCTATCTGTATTTACTGGAATAATAACTGGGCTACCTCCTCCCTTTAATACTGCGTTTATATAATCATTATTTACATAGGATCTTTCAAGCCCAGGAAACATTCCATTTTCCATTATTATCAGATTTCCTAAAATACCTATTATTGGTTTCATAATTAAACTCCTAACTAGTTGATTGTTTTATGTACTTATTTTTTATTTATATAATTCTCTAATGCTAGAGAAAGTTGGTCTGGACAAGATGTTGGTTTTGTTTTACACTCTATTCCTTTTAGTTTTTGAATTACATTTTCTATATTCATACCTTCAACCAATACTTTTAATCCTTTTAAATTTCCATCACATCCACCAACAAAATTTACATTTGTAACTTTGTCATCTTTTACCTCAAATTCAATTTCTGTAGCACAAGTCCCTGTTGTTTTGTATTTCATAATTAAACCTCCCAATTATTTTGTTGTCTTATCTCTATAGTTAGCAATATATATGCCAAAATTTATACTTTACGTTTATTTATTATTTATCAAGTATTCACAATGCTTCCATCAAATATTTTTTTATTTTTAGATATAAATACAAATTTTTTTGCAAATAAAAATAGGTAATTGGTTATTTACTTATAACCTATTACCTATCTAAACCTATTGTCTAAACCTATTTATATTTAATTTATTTTTATATGCTTTTAATATATAGTATTAAATGTTAATTTGAGCATAAGATGGTTTAACTTTTATATATATCTTTCCAAGTTCTAAGATATTTCTATTTAGAATCTTTTACTTTAATATACCTAATTTATATTATTGTAAAACTTTATACCTTCTTGTGTTATTTGACTTCCACATCTTCCAGATTTAGATGATATGTATCCACACTCACTCAAATAAGACAATACTTTTCTTACTTTACTTTCAGATATTTCAATACCCTCCTCTGTAAGTTTTTCTATTATAAAGCCTCTTCCAACTCCAGAAGTTAAATCTTTTCTTTCATATAGTATTCTAAGTATATACTCAAATTCTTTTTTTGTATAACTAACCCCATCATCAAAGCTACTAATATATTCTGTCTTTATATAAGGTGGAAGGTCATCTTTAAAAACCATACTTTCACACATTAAACTTACATAAGAAGCAACATTTTGCAACTCTCTTATATTTCCTGGCCAATTGTATTTTTCTAAAATAACCTCAACTTCAGGAGAAATTTTTATATCCTTTTCCAAAAAGAAATTCATGAGAGTTATTATATCTTCTTTTCTCTCCCTCAATGATGGTATGTCTATTGGTAGTACATTCAATCTATAATACAAATCTTCTCTAAATTTACCTTCTCTAATCATTTTAGGTAAATTTTTATTTGTCGCAGCTATAATTCTAACATCTATATTTATAACATTGTGGGAACCTATAGGCATAACTTGTTTTTCTTGAAGTACTCTAAGTAATTTTGTCTGTAATAATGGAGGCATATCTCCAATCTCATCTAAAAATATAGTTCCATTGTTTGCAAGTTCAAATAGACCTTTTTTCCCTTCTCTTAATGCTCCTGTAAAAGAGCCTTTTTCATAGCCAAATAGCTGACTTTCTAATAAGCTATCTGGAACTGCAGCGCAATTAACTGCTATAAAAGGCTGATTACTTCTATTAGAGTTATTGTGAATTGATTGGGATAATAATTCTTTACCAGTTCCACTCTCTCCTATTATTAAAACAGAAAGGTCTGATTTAGATATTTTTTTAGCTAACTCTATACACTTTGTCATCCTCTTATTCTTAGTTTTTATATCTTTGAATGTGTACTTTGCTATTTGACCTTGCTCTCTTAATTTATTGGTAAGATTTTGTTCTAATTTTTTTATATAGGTTATTTCTTGTAAATTGTAGTATATACCAGCTTTATTACCCATAGAAAATATATTTTTTTTATTTACATTTATATATTTCTTATTTGTAAATACAACTTCATCAGCAATTTCTTTGTCTTCAAGTAAAATATCCAAATCTTTAGAGATAATATCTTTTATGTTTTTTCCTCGTATGTTTCTGTCTATACCTAAAATTTTTAATACTTCTTTATTAAATGTATTTACAACACCATCTATTGAAGTAAATATTATTCCATCCTTTGACAAATTTAATATAACATCTTGTTCTTCTATTTTTAGAAATAATTGTCTATAATTGTCTTTGACACCATTATCTAAGCTTATTAGACGTTCAGAATATACCATCAGATTTTTTCTTATTTCCTTCACATCAATTTTAAGCCCATTTATTATCTCTATAAAAGTAGATATATCAATGTATCTATTTCCTAAATCAATTACCTTATTTATATAATTTGGTACTTTTTGGGTTACTCCAGGTGTTATGGCTATATCTATATTTTCATAGGTTTGTCCTTCAATATATGGAGTAAGCTTTAAATTTTTTACTCCTATCTTATAAAACAGACTTATTGTTTCTAATGTAGTTTCTTTTGTGTCATTTACAACTAATACTTCTGTTCCATATGGTATTGAAAACAATCCATATATTTCTTTTTCTTTAAGAGTTCTTCTCACAACTATAATTTTACTATCTTGTACTAAATGCTTTCTCATGCTATTTAATCTGTCATCATTCATTACTAAAACAAAATCACCTTGTATTTTATCATCATCTTTTAAATTTTCTAAATAATAATGATTTATATCAAGATAATTTTCTAAAACTAATCGTATATTTTCTTCCAAGAAAGATGATAGTTTAGTTATCTTATCTGTTACTATAGCTATTGACTGCTTCATATTTATACCTCATATCTATATAATATACAATTATTTGTACACTACTTTATTTCTTCCAAGCTGTTTTGCTTTATATAGATTTTTATCAGCTTCTTCTAATATGTTTTTGCTATCAGAGACATGGGCTATACCTGCACTTATAGTTACAGTCACATCTTCACCCCATTTTTTATTTTCAATTGCATTTCTTATATTGTCAATTATATCAAACACTTCTTCACCAGATTTATCTCTTATCAATATAGAAAACTCTTCTCCACCATATCTAAATACTTTATCTTCTTGCTCAAGCATAACACAAATAGTATTTACTATGCCCTTTATGACAACGTCTCCAAATTTATGTCCATAATTATCATTTATAAGTTTAAAATTATCTATATCTATCATTACAAGTGCAAAGTTATCATCTTTTTCTCTGTACTTATTATACATAATATCAAAACTTTTCCTATTATAAACATTTGTAAGTCCATCATGTAAATTTTGTACTTTAAAGTACTTCAATCTATTATATAAAAAAGTAGAACCTAATGTAATAATTAAAATTACACTAAATAATATTTTATAAGACTTAATTTCTTTTTTACTTTTTTCAAAAAACTCACTTTCACGTGATACCTTATCAATTATATAAAAACTAATTTCCGAATCTCTTATACTTTTGCTCTCTTTATATTCATTTATTAATATCTTCTGGTACTTATTTACAGAGTTTACATTCCCTTGTTTCTCATATATATTCAATATTTCATTTAAGGTTTTTATTTTCTCTTGAGTTAACTTTCTTTTAGTAGATATCTCCAGGCTTTTTTTATAGTTATCTATTGCAGAATCATAGTTTTTACTTTTATATTCCAAATTTCCCATTGCCATATAGTAATACATACCTTTATCTAATATATGAATTGATTTATCATATTTTATAAGATAATCAGCTCTTTCTAAAAGAGTCTTTGCCTTTGATATCTCATTTTTTCCTACATGTGCATTTGCCTGCATTATAGAAGCCATTATTTCAAAATCATTGTAATCATCTATGTTTACAAACTTTTTATAGTCTTTTACATTGCTACATGTTTCAATGGCTTTATCATATTCTCCCAACTCTACATATATTTCTGCTAAATTTATAAGAGCATATAATCTAACCATTCCATTTTTTTCATCTTCATCAACATCTATCTTAAAAGAATCCTTTATTAATTTTTCTCCTGTTTCATATCCACCTACCTTTAAAAGTATGCTCGCCAAATCAACATCTAGTCTTGCTTTTTCATAATTATCCCCTAATTTCTCAGCTAATTTTATAGACTTTACAGTTAAATCTACTGCGCTAGAATAATTATTATCCATTATGTACACTGATGCTAGTCTTTTCTCTATACTAAATCTACACTCATCAGATAATTTTACATCTGATGTTCTCATCTTTTCTAATGAATCAATAATTATCTTCGTTCCATCTGGGACATATGAAATAGTCTTTAACATATCCCAAACTTCATTATATACTTTATTGTATTTTTTTTCTGGGATAGATTCAAAAGAAGTTTTGACCATTTTTTTTGCTTCATCATACTTCTTATCTGACACAAGACTTTCAGACATATATTTTCCCTTATTTATAATTTCTCTTTCTTTAAGTCCATTTTGATCATACCCTATAAACAAAATAATACTAATAAGTATTATAGCTATAAAAATTATCTTTTTGGGTAAACTTTTCTTTGGTAGTCTAAAATTCAAAATTTTAGCCCTCCTTCTGTATATTGTAGAATGAAAACTTGCATATATATAACCTCTCAATAATTTATGATACAATATATCAAAATGATTTACAACATGTGCTAGAATTAAATTTTAATAAAAAAGTCCCCTAAATTAGACATTTATTCTAATTTAGGGGACTTTTAATTTAGTTAATATAAATTTATAAGGTCAAAAACAAGTGCTTGTTTTTTAATGTTATTTTTAATATTTGTCATTTATTTATACATATTTTTTTAGTACAATTGTAGCATTATGCCCACCAAAACCTAAAGAATTTGATAGTGCATATCTAATATCTTTTTCTTTACCTTTATTTGGAACATAATCTAAATCTAAATCTTCGCCAACTTCTTGTATATTTATAGTTGGAGGTACAAAATTATCTTCTATACTCATTGCACAAACAACTGCTTCTATTGCACCTGATGCTCCTAATAAATGACCAGTCATAGATTTTGTCGATGATACACATAAATTATATGCATTTTCTCCAAATACAGTTTTTATAGCCATAGTTTCATATAGGTCATTATAATAAGTTGAAGTTCCATGAGCATTTATATAATCTACTTCTTCTAGTGGAACATTTCCATCTTTTAAAGCCATATTCATAGACCTAGCTGCTCCTTCTCCATTTTCAGCTGGAGTTGTCATATGATATGCATCAGCAGTTAAACCATATCCTACTACTTCTGCATATATTTTTGCACCCCTTGCTAAAGCATGTTCTAAGTCTTCTAATATAACAATACCTGCTCCTTCTCCCATTACAAATCCATCTCTGTCCTTGTCAAATGGGCGTGATGCAGTTTTAGGGTCATCATTTCTAGTTGACATAGCCTTCATATTACAGAATCCAGCAAATGCAAGTCCTGTTACAGCAGCTTCAGAGCCTCCTGCTACCATAATATCTGCATCTCCTCTTTGTATAACCTTAAAGGCATCACCTATTGAATGAGTTCCTGATGCACAAGCTGTACATACATTAGTATTAGGTCCTTTTGCTCCTAAAAATATTGAAACTTGACCTGCTGCCATGTTTCCTATCATCATAGGTACAAATAGTGAACTTACTCTTTTGTTTCCTTTTTCTAAAAGAATTTTATGTTGAGTTTCTATTGCTTCAACCCCACCTATACCAGAGCCTATTATAACTCCAACACGTTCTCTATCAACTTTATCTAAATCAAGATTTGCATCTTCAACTGCTAATTTTGCAGAAACTATTGCAAATTGAGCAAATTTATCTAATCTCTTTAATTCTTTTTTGCTTATATATTCCTCTGGATGAAAATTCTTAACTTCTCCTGCTATTTGAGTTTGATATGTGCTAGCATCAAAATTAGTTATTTTATCTATACCAGATACTCCAGATTTTATATTGTTCCAGAACTCTTCTTTTCCTGTTCCCAATGGTGTAACACATCCAAGTCCCGTTATTACTACTCTTTTATTCATCTGATACCTCCACTTTTTTAAAGCTCGACTATTTGTTAGCTTCTATATAGTTAACTATGTCCCCTATAGATTTGAAGTTTTCTGCTTCTGTATCTGGTATTTCTATACCAAATTCATCTTCAAGTGCCATTATTATTTCTACTGCATCTAATGAATCTGCTTCTAAATCTTTCATTAATGATGTTTCCATAGTTATTTCTTTATCTTCTACTCCTAATTGTTCTATTATTATTTCTACAACTTTATTAAACATTGTGTTCCTCCTAAGATTTTTTATTTTAATTTTTATTTTAAATAGATTTCTCTACTTTTTAAAGTATTATTTTTTATTATTGCATTACCATTCCACCATCTACATTTAACACTTGTCCTGTTATATAACTTGACATATCACTAACTAAAAATGCTACAGCATTGGCTACATCTTCTGGTTTACCATAAGATTTTTTTGGTATATTTGATAGTGTTGATTCTTTTACCTCATCACTTAGTACCTTAGTCATATCTGTTTCTATAAATCCTGGTGCCACTGCATTTATATTTATATTTCTTGATGCTAATTCTCTTGCAGAAGATTTTGTAAATCCAATCACGCCAGCTTTTGATGCACAGTAATTAGTTTGACCTGCATTTCCCATGATTCCAACTACTGAAGTCATATTTATTATTCTACCATATTTCTTTTTCATCATAGGTTTAATAACTGCTTTTGTACAATTAAATACACCTTTTAAATTTATATCTATAACTCTATCAAAATCTTCTTCTTTCATTCTCATAAGTAATGCATCTTTAGTTATACCTGCATTATTAACTAATATATCAATTTTTCCAAACTCTTTTATAATAGAGTCCATCATTTGATTTACTTCATCAGATTTAGATACATCACATTTTATAGAAGTACATTTTACACCCATACCTTCTATTTCACTTTTAGTTTTTAGGGCTTCATCCTCTTTAGAAGTATAATTGATTACTATATCAGCTCCAAGAGATGCTAGTTTCTTTGCTATTTCTCTCCCTATACCTCTAGAGCCACCAGTAACAATTGCTACTTGTCCTGTAAGATTTATCATTATATCTCTCCATTCCCATAATCTTGTACAAATTCATTTAAAGAATCTATACCATCTATATTGTAAATATTCACACTTGCTTTTTTATTAGAGGCTATCTTCTTAATAAATGCTTTTAAAGTTTTTCCTGGTCCCATTTCTATAAAAGTATCATACCCATCATTTAATAATCTTTCTATAGAATCTTCCCAAAGTACAGAAGAACTTACTTGTTTTATAAGCAAGTCTTTACCTTCATTTTCATAGTAATCTGCATTTACATTTGCTACTACATCAACTTTAGGCTTAGTCATATTAACTTTATCTAATTCACTAGCTAGTTTTACTCCAGCTTCTCTTAACATTGATGAGTGGAAAGGCCCACTTACATTTAATTTAACAGCTCTTTTTGCTCCTGCCTCTTTACATTTTACCATTGCTTCTTCTATCTTTTCATTTTCACCAGATATAACTATCTGACCAGGAGAATTGTAATTTGCTACTTCTACAATCCCTCCTTGTATGTCTTTTACAACACTTCCTAATATTTCTCTATCTAAACCTAAAATCGCTGCCATGGCTCCAACCCCTGTTGGGACTGTTTCCTGCATAAATTTACCTCTTTTTTTAACTAGGCATACAGCATCTTTAAAATCAATTGCATCTGCTGCAACTAATGCACTATATTCTCCTAAAGATAAACCTAAACATGCATCATATTTTAAATCTATTTTTGATTGTATCGCTTTTAGTACAGCTACACTATGTGTAACCATAGCTGGTTGAGTATTTTCAGTTTTAGAAAGTTCTTCTTCACTACCCTCAAACATAAGCTTTTTTAAATCTATATTTAAGGCACTACAAGCCTCGTCTATCACATTTTTGGCAACCTCGTTATTTTCATATAAATCCTTAGCCATCCCTACATACTGGGCTCCTTGACCAGGAAATACTAGTGCAACTTTTCCCATCATGCTCCTCCTGATTTACAGTTCTATGCCTGGCATAATCTCTTTTGCTTGATTTACCATAGTTTCTATAATTTCTTTACAAGGTGTTATTTTTTTTACCATAGCAGCACTTTGACCTGCCATAAATGAACCTTTTTCTATATCTCCATCTACTGTTGCAAATCTTAAAGCACCTGTACCTTTTTGGTCTAATTCTTCAGGAGTAGCTCCATTTTGTTCCATCTTTAAGAATTCTTTTGATAATTTATTTTTTAATGTTCTTACTGGATGACCTGTGCTTCTTCCTGTAACAATTGCATCTCTATCTTTTGCTTTTAACACTAATTCTTTGTAGTTTAAATGTACAGAACACTCTTCACTACAAATAAATCTAGTTCCTACTTGAACTGCATTCGCACCCAGTGCAAATGAAGCAACAATACCTCTACCATCTACAATACCTCCTGCTGCTATTACAGGTATATTAACAGCATCAGCAACTTGTGGAACTAAAACCATAGTAGTAAGCTCTCCTATGTGTCCTCCACCTTCTGTCCCTTCAGCTATTACTGCTGTAGCTCCTAACTTTTCCATTCTTTGCGCTAAAGCTATTGTTGGTACTACAGGTATAACTTTTGTTCCAGCTTCTTTTAATCTGTCCATATACTTTGCAGGATTTCCAGCGCCAGTAGTAATAACTTGAACCTTCTCTTCTATAATTAAATCTATTATATCATCTACAAATGGTGACATAAGCATTACATTTACACCAAAAGGTTTATCTGTTAATTCTTTACATTTAACAATTTCTTCCTTTATAGCTTCTTTTGGTGCATTTCCTGCTGCTATTATTCCAAGTCCACCTGCATTAGATACAGCACTTGCTAATGATGCAGTAGCTACCCATGCCATTCCCCCTTGGATAACTGGGTATTTTATATTTAACAGTTTGCAAATTTTATTCATATCATTCTCCTTCACTTAAAATCAAAAGTAAACTTTTTATTGTAAATTAACTTTAATTTTTAGATAAAGCTAATTTTGTTAATTAAAGAATTTTAGATGTTTTGTACTATAAAGTCCACTTAACAACTGAAGCTCCCCAAGTTAAACCTCCACCAAAGCCAACTAAAACTACATTATCACCTTTTTTGATTTTTCCTTCTTTATATGCTTCATCTAGCGCAACAGGTATAGATGCAGCAGACATATTTCCATACTTATTTATATTTACATAAACCTTATTCATATCAAGCCCTAATCTCTTAGAAGAAGCTTGTATTATTCTTATATTAGCTTGATGTGGTATTAGATAGTCTATATCAGTTGTATTTAAATTTGCTTTTTCAAGAGCTGTTAAAGATGTTTCTGCCATCTTTCTAACTGCAAACTTAAATACATCGCTACCTGCCATCTCTATTGTATGTAGATTAGCTTCTACAGTATCTTTACTTGCTCTAAGTCTTGAACCTCCAGCAGGTATCTTTAAACAATCTTTTCCCCTACCATCAGAACCCATATGTGTAGATAGGATTCCGCCTTCACTTACAGGTCCAATAACAGCTGCTCCAGCACCATCTCCAAATAATACTGCTGTTGACCTATCATTGTAGTTTAGAAACTTTGAGCAAGTTTCTGCTCCTATTACAAGTACATTTTTATAACAACCAGTTTCCACAAATTGTTTTGCAATAGTTACTCCATATACAAATCCAGAACAAGCTGCTGATATATCAAATGCAGTAGCATTCACTGCTCCTATTGCTTCTTGTACTATACATGCAGTTGAAGGCAAAGACATATCAGGAGTAATTGTTGCCAAAATAATCAACTCTATGTCCTCTACATTTAACTTTGCACACTCTATAGCTTTTAAAGCAGCCTTAGATGCTAGGTCAGAAGTTGCTTCATTATCTTCTACAAATCTTCTTTCCTTAATACCAGTTCTAGTGCTTATCCACTCATCTGATGTATCCATTATTTTTTCGAAGTGAAAATTATCATATGATTTCTCAGGTAGATAACTTCCCACACCTAATATTCCAGCCTTTGTATTCATTATATATTAAACCTCCAAAACGAGTTTATTCATCTTCGTTATTTTTATTTTCTTCATTATATTTACTTATAAATTGATTGATATCCTCAACAACTTTTCCTTTTGTAAATTTTATACCTTGATTTATAGCATTTTTTATAGCTTTAGCATCAGAGCTACCATGAGCCTTTATAACTCCTCCATTTAATCCTAGAAGTGGAGCTCCACCATACTCAGAATAATCTATAAAACTCTTTAATTTTTTTAAATCATCTTTTATAAGTAATGCTCCTATTTTGCTTTTTGTACTAGCCATAAAAGTTTCCTTTATAAGACTCATAACTGAAAGGGCTACCCCTTCAGCAGATTTAAGTAATATATTACCTGTAAATCCATCACAAATAATTATATCTGTATATGCATTTATAACCTCTCTAGCTTCTACATTCCCTATAAAATTTAAATCTAATTTTTTAATTTCCTCATATGATTTTTTAACTAAATCATTGCCTTTACCTTCTTCTAGTCCAACATTTGCTAGTGCCACTTTAGGATTTTCAAGTCCCAACACTTTTCTTGAGTAAATATTACTCATAGCTGCAAATTCAACTAGATTCTTAGATTTACAATCTGCATTCGCACCACAGTCTGCTATAAGTGTCATTCCTCGCTTTACATTTGGTATTGCTGAGCATAAGCAAGGTCTATCAATTCCTTTTATTCTACCGACTACAAATAATCCACCAGCAAGTAAAGCTCCTGTGTTTCCAGCTGATATTATAGCATCTGCCTTACCTTCTTTTACGAGGTTTAATGCTACTACCATAGATGAATCTTTTTTGCTTCTTATAGCCTTAACTGGTTTATCTTCATTTTCTATAATCTCAGTAGTATGAACTATTTCTAGTTTATTTTTATCAAATTCATAATTTGAAAATTCCTTTTCTAATAAATCTTTATCTCCTGTGATTATTAAATCTACTTGATATTCTTTTATAGCATTTACTGCGCCTTCTACATTAGATTTTGGTGCATTATCTCCACCCATTCCATCTATTACTATTTTCATGATTTTCCTCCTAATCTAACTCTTCAAAGATAAACTTCCCTCTAAATATTTGCTCTTGGGCTTTATTGTTGATAACAACTTTTACATAATGCTTTTTGTCTATATTTCTATACACTTCTGCTTTTGCTATAAGTCTGTCTTGTTGTTCTATCAACTTAAAACATTTTACATTTGCAACTCTCATAATAACTTTAGGTGCATCTATTATAGCCATTGCTAATGAATCTGCTAGAGAAAATATATACGTATCTTTCAAAGTATTAGTTTTAGAGTAAATCATGTCCTCTGTAACTTCTAACATAGATATACCTAATTGCCCTACAGATAAATCAATGATTTCGCCTGTAATTTCCTTTACTCCTAAAGTCTTTACTTTTGAACTCTGAGTTTCTGCTATTGATTTGACTCTTTCTCTTAGCTCTGGTATGTTTAGACTCATTCTATCTAATCTTATTGTCTGTATACTAACATTAAACAAACTTGATAATTCTTCATCAGTATAAAAAGGATCAGTCTTTAGCATATCTATAAGCTCTTGTTGTCTTTGGGCTTTACTCTTCTTTTTCATGTTCCCTCCAAATTTTATAGCTGTAATTAGTACCAGCTACTAATAGTAGTATATAGTAACACACAAAAATTTTCAATACTTATATTATTATTTTTCTAATTTTTAATATGCATAAAATCCATTTATTTCTCTAGTAAATCATCTTTTTTATATGTACAAAAAAAACATGTAGAGTACACTCTACATGTTTTTTAGAAGCTATTACTTAGATACAACTTCTTTACCTTTATAATATCCACAGTCTGGACACACTCTATGTGGTAATTTTGGCTCATGACATTGTGGGCAACTTACAAATCCTGTTGCTTCCATCTTTGAGTTAGCTGCTCTTCTCATTTTTGTGTTTGATTTAGACGTTTTACGCTTTGGTACTGCCATTTACGCCACCTCCTTAGTCAAAATTTAATTAAATAAATCTTTTAATTTAGCAAAACGAGGATCTATGTATTCCTCATCGTTTGTAATTTCACTGCAAGAACATTCTTCTTTATTTAAGTTTGCTCCGCATCCTTGACAAAGACCTTTACAGTTTTCACTACAAAGAACTTTATGAGGCACATTAAAATCTAATGTCTGTTCTATTATATCAATAAGGTCGATTTCTTCACCATCAAATATAAAAGGATCAAACTCCTCAAATTCATCTTCATCATAATCTTCTTCTTTTACTAAAAAACCTTGTATAGAATACTCTAATGGTATTTCTACTTCTTTAAGACATCTTGAACAATTGTCAACAATTGTAAAATTAACATCTATATCTAGATACAAACCTTTATTAGTCTTTGATACTTTACCTTTTAAATTTACAGGTGATACTAATTTGTAAATCTCATCACAATAACTAATAGTATCAATTTTTTCACAAAAATTCAAGTCTATTTTGTCAGTTTCTTTTCTATTTATTTTTTCTATGCTAACTTTCATTAAGTTCACCTCAACATATCACCAAATTTATTATACAAATCTAGCATTTGTTTGTCAAGTATTTTTACTTGATAGGCATAAGTTTAATTAAATTATTTTACTAATCTTAATGTATCTCTAGCTATCATTAATTCTTCGTTAGTTGGTATTAAAAGCATTTTTACTTTAGAGTCAGCAGTAGATATTACTGTTTCTTTTCCTCTAACATCATTAGCTTCCTTATCTAGTTTCATTCCTAAGAACTCCATATTAGAAGCTATGTCTGCTCTTATAGCCTTTCCATTTTCACCTACACCAGCAGTAAATACTACAACATCTAATCCATTCATTTCAGCAGCATAAGCACCTATATACTTTTGTACTTTTTTAACATAAGCTTCTAATGTTGCTTGAGCTCTTTCATCTCCATTTTTAGCTGCATCTTCTATATCTCTGAAATCACTAGAAATTCCAGTCATTCCATATACTCCAGATTCCTTGTTCATTAATTTATCTAATCCATCAGCATCTAAACCTTCTTTTCTCATTAAGAAAGGTAGTATAGCAGGGTCTATATCTCCACATCTAGTTCCCATTATTAATCCTTCTAATGGAGTGAATCCCATAGATGTATCTATACATCTTCCACCATCAACAGCAGCTATAGAAGCACCATTTCCTAAGTGACAAGTTACTATTTTTAAGTCTTTTATATCTTTTCCTAACATCTCTGCTGCTTTTTGAGATACATAGTTATGAGAAGTTCCATGGAACCCATATCTTCTTACTCCATATTTAGTATATAATTCATGAGGTAAACCATATAAGTATGAAGATTTAGGCATTGTTTGATGGAAAGCAGTATCAAATACTCCTACCATTGGTACACCTGGAAGTATAGCCTTACAAGCATCAATTCCCATTATGTTTGCTGGATTATGAAGTGGAGCTAAATCTATACATTCTTTTAAAGCTTCTTCTACTTCTGGAGTTATTACTACTGAAGTTGCAAATTTTTCTCCAGCATGAACAACTCTATGCCCTACTGCATCTATTTCTTTCATTTCTTTAACTGCACCAAATTCTGGGTGAGCAACAGCTTCTAATACTAATGCTATTGCATCTTTATGGTCTTTCATTGGTTGTTCAACAATGTATTTATCATCTCTTCCTGCTTTTTCATGTTTAAGTATAGAACCTTCGATTCCTATTCTTTCAACTAATCCTATACATAAAACTTCTTCATTACTCATATCTATTAATTGATATTTTAATGAAGAACTCCCACAGTTTAATACTAATATTTTCATTATTATTTCCTCCTTAGATTTTTATAAATGATATGTAATCAATTTTGATTCATAATAAATGTCTAAAAACTTATATTTTATTATTTTGTCATAGATATATTATTGTATACATTAAACGATTTTCATAAATAATATATCACCTTTTAATATAAAAGTATATACTTTTTTTTATATTATATCATATTTCTACTATGGCAAATTGTGTGTTTTAATAACAATTTATTAACAAATTAACTTAATGTAGATTATTCTTTCCCATTTGCTATAATAATATAATATAAAGGCTTAATAAAGTTATTTTAATAACACTTAACTGATTTCTTATTATGTAGTATTTCTACATTTTAACAAATTTTTTTATGTTTTTTAGCTAGGTAATTAAAAATTTAAATTTTATACATATTATAATAAATTACAATATAGATAAAATAAACAAAGGAAAAAGGAGCATTTTATGAATATACTTGGATTAATAGTTGAATATAACCCATTTCATAATGGACATATCTATCATTTATCTAAATCTATAGAAAAAACAAATGCAACACATACAGTGGCAATCATGAGTGGAAACTTTCTTCAAAGAGGTGAGCCCGCTTTATTTGATAAATATACTAGAGCAAAAATTGCTGTCGAAAATGGTGTAGACTTAGTTATAGAATTACCAACTATGTTTGCTTGCCAAAGTGCCGAAATTTTTTCTCATGGTGCCATCACAATTTTAAATTCTCTAAACTGCATAAGTTCTGTATGTTTTGGTAGTGAAGAGGGAAACACAGATATTCTTTATAGTATTGCAGAGATTTTAGCAAATGAGCCAAAAGAATTTAAATTACTTTTAAAAAAATATTTAGATGATGGTATGTTATTTCCAGTGGCTAGAGCTAATTCACTTTTTGATTATATACACCAATATGAAAACAACGACTTATCTCAAAAAACTACAAAAGAACAATTATTAAAAATATTAAATTCATCAAATAATATACTTGGTATAGAATATATAAAAAATCTTATCAATTTAAACAGCAATATAAAGCCATTTACTATTTCCAGAGTTCAGTCAGAGTACAACTCTAAAGAAATTAATAATAGTATTTGCTCTGCTACTGCTATAAGAACTTCACTTAAGGAAAATTGTAATATCTCTCAATTAAAAAAAGTTATTCCAGAAAAAACTTATAGTATATTAAACGAAAAAATAGATAATAAATTTTTTCCTATGTTTGATGAATTATTTTTTGATACTTTAAAGACAATCATACTTAGGGACATATCCAATTTAAAGGATTATTTTGAAGTAAATGAAGGTATAGAAAATAAAATTTACAAAGATATTTTTACATCTAATTCTTTATACGAATTACAATTATCAATTAAATCTAAGAGATATACTTTAACTAAAATCAAGAGAACTTTAAATAATATATTGTTAGGCATAAAAAAAAGCGATATTCACCTTGTAAAAGATATAGATATTGTTCCTTATATAAGAATACTTGCTTTTAATGACAAAGGTAGAGAAGTTCTAAAAGAGATAAAAAATAAATCTAACATAGACATAATAAATAAATTTTCAAATATATCATTTTCATTAGATGATGCTATTTTTAAAACACTTATAAGTTATGATATAAAATCTACAAATATATACAACTCAGTATATTATAGAAATAATCAAGATTTAGTAAAAGGTCCTATGGACTTTTACACTCGTCCAATATATGTAAAATAAGTTTTTTAAATAACCTTATCAATTTTAAATAACCTCATTAAATTAATAAGATGTATTTATAATTACAAATATTTTTTATAGATAAAATACGCTTCACATGTGTATTCATATTTTTAGGATGGTAACACCAACTTAACTTAAATAATATTTCATATTTCTAAAGTTAAATAAACATTGCCATCCTAAAATCTTTATAAATAATATTAATATTTACAAATACTATTAACATTAAAAAGTAAATTTAAGTTATTAAATTTAAACCTGTTTTTTATAACTTTTATGTTTAAAAATAACATTTATATATTTAATATATTTTTCCTGGATTTAAAATATTTTTAGGGTCAAAAGCTATTTTTATATTTTTAATTAACATCATATAGGCATCTGATTTTGATTCATGTAAATACTCTTTTTTTGCATATCCTATACCATGTTCACCTGAGACTTGACCATTAAGTTCTCTAGATTTTTTATACATACAGTCAAAAGCTTCTTTTAATCTTACTTTCCAAGTATGTTCATCCATACTATCTTTTAATATATATATGTGTAGATTTCCATCACCTGCATGACCAAAACTTTTTATTCTTATTTTTAACTCATCTTGAAGCTCATGAGTATATCTTATAAACTCTGCTACCTTGTCTCTTGGTACAACGACATCACATTCATCCATTTCTGTTGTAGATGCCTTTATAGCTTCTAAGAAAGCACCTCTGGCTGACCATATGGAATCATTTCTTTCTTGCGTATCTGATATAAATACATCTAATGCTCCATTTTCTAAACACAGATTAGCAACTTTTTCATATTCTTTTTCAATTTCTTCAATACTATTTCCATCAAACGTAAGTAGAAGATAAGCATCTGATGTATTATCTGGAAACTTTTTACCTAAAAATTCTTCCGCAGCCAATATTACATCTCTCTCCATAAATTCTATGGCTGTTGGTATTGATTTCGATTTTATTATTTTAGGAACAGTTTCTATTGCCATTGATAAATTTAGAAAAGGTATAAGTAAACTTACACTTTTCTTTGGTAAAGGAAGCAATTTTAATATCGCTTTTGTAACTATTCCTAAAGTTCCTTCTGAACCTATTAATAAATCTTTTATACTATATCCAGAACTATTTTTAACTACTTTTCCCCCTATATTTATAACTTCTCCATTTGGTAATACTACTTCAAGACCTCTAACATAATCTCTTGTAACACCATATTTTACTGCTCTCATTCCACCTGCATTAGTATTTATATTACCTGCTATTGTAGCACTCTTCTCACCTGGGTCAGGTGGATAAAATAAGTCTCTCTCTTGAACATATTGACCTATTGTCATAAGCAAAACTCCTGGTTCTACTGTCAATGTTAGATTTTCATAATCAACCTCAAGTATTTTATTCATTTTACATAGATTAATCATTATTCCACCATTTATGGCAACAGCAGCTCCTACAAGACCAGTTCCTTGTCCTCTTGGCGTAACTGGTATATTGTTTTCATATGCATATTTCATTATTTTAGATACTTGCTCGGTTTCAATCACATTTACTAAAACCTCAGGATATTTTTCTATTCCTCCAAGTTCATCATGTGAAAAATCTTCATTTATATCACTTCCAACTACTACATTTTCATCTCCACAAATATCTATTAAAAAATCTATATCTTTTTTATCAATTGATTTATACATCTCTATCCCCCTATTCAGCTGCTGATGCCACATATATTTGCTTATCATTTTTATTATTTTCTATTTTTTTTATCAATTTAGGAATAATATCATAAATATCTCCTATTAAAGCTAAGTGTGCTACATCAAGTATAGATGCCTTATCATCTTTATTTATAGCTACTATATAATCAGCTCCTTGCATTCCTGCAACAAATTGAACAGCTCCAGATACACCACAAGTTATTATTAATTTAGGCTTTACAGTTCTACCACTAAGACCTATTTGTTTTTTAGCATCTATCCAACCTGCTTCTATAATTGGTCTTGTTCCTGCTACTTGAGCATTTAACTTGTCAGCTAATTTATATATCATATCCATATCTTCCTGTTTCTTTATTGCTCTACTTGCAACTACTATTACTTCTGCTTCTTCAAGACCAACTTCTTTATTTTTTTCTTTTACACTTAGTACTTTAATCTTAGATTTTAATTCTTTTTTTTCTATTTCACATAAAGTTATTTTCCCTGTAGCATTTTCTACCTTTTCTGGAGCTGAAAATATTTTATATCTTACAGTGGCAAATTGAGGTCTATTATTGGGTGTATTTATGTGAGCCATTATATTTCCACCAAATGCTGGTCTTATCTGGTCTAAATCAGTGTTTGATTGCACATCAAGTATTGTACAATCTGCTGTAAGCCCTGTTTTAAATCTAGCAGCAAGCCTTGGAGCTAATGACCTACCTAATGTAGTTCCACCAACCAACATTATTGTTGGTTTTATTTTATTTATAAAGTTTTCTATTGCCTTTGCATATGGTTCTATCCTAAATTCTTTAAATTCATCTTCATCGTATACAAATACTTCATCAATACCATAGGAGATAAGATTCTTACATTTATCTTTTATATCTTTTCCTACAAATACACAATATACAGGTTGCTTTATTTTTGATGCCATTTTGCGAGCTTTTCCTATAAGTTCATATGTTACAGGATGTATATTTCCATTATGATGTTCTACATATACTGCCACTCCCTTCCATTCATCCTTATTTATTTTTGCTTTATTACTTTCTATAAATTCAAATGCACCTTTGGGTCCACTTTTGACACACAATTTGCACATCTTACAGCCAGCACTTATTTCTACCTTACCTGATTTTTCTTCTATAGCACCAAAAGGACAAATTTCTAGTACTCTTTTTAAATCAGTTATTTTATCTTGATTTACAACTATTTTTGACATTTCTTCTTCCCCCTTAGACTAATTTTAATTCCTCTAATTTATTTATAAGCACAGAACTTAACTCTTCTGGATTTCCTCTCATAATATTTTTATCTGTATTTGGCTTAGGAGGAAATATTCTTACAACTTGAGTAGGGGAACCATTTAATCCATAATTATCTTCGTCCTTATCTTCAAAATCATCTAAACTGTACACAGGTATTTTTCTTTCTTTAGTTTCTAACTTTAACTTAAATGAAGGCAATCTTGGTTGAAAAATATCTTTTTCTACTGTTATCAAACAAGGATACTCAATTTCACATACTTGTAAATCATTTGGCATATCTATTTCAACAACTATGCTTTTCTCTTTGATTTCAATTAATTTTGTAACATTAGTTACATGAGGTATATCTAAAAACTCGGCTACTTCAGGTCCAACCTGCGCTGTATCACCATCAGTAGTTTGTTTTCCACAAATTATTAAGTCTACTCTACCCATTTTTTTAATACCTTGCGATATAGTGTAAGAAGTTGCCAAGACATCTGCCCCTCCAAATCTTCTATCGCTTATTAAAGCTCCTTCATCTGCCCCCATCATAAAACTCTCTTCTATTACCTTCTTTGCTTGCGGAGGACCCATAGTAAGTACTTTTAAATTAGCTTTTATGTCGTTTTTTATTCTAAGTGCTGTTTCTAAAGCATATAAATCATAAGGATTCATTTTTGAATCTACTCCATCTCTTTTCAATACACCTGTGGATTCATCAACCTCTACTGTGGTTGTTCCAGGTACTTGTTTAATACATGTCAAAATTTCCATAAACTACACCCCTTTTTTATTTAACTATCACTGATACTCCATCAGGTATAACTGTAACTTTACTATCTTCACCGACTATATTAGTAGCCATCTCTAAAGCATCCTTAAAATAAAATGCATGTTTCATATGCATTTTATTTATCATTTCAGGACTACACTTATCTGTTACCATTATTACAGTATACTTAGATAGTATTCTTGCTAATATTTGAAATTCCCATTGGTCTGGAATTGTATCACATCTGTCAACACTTCTAATTTTTTCTAAAAGTTTTTTTGGAGAATCTGCATTTGCTACATTTTCATAAAAGGATTGACCTCCATGACCATCATTACATGCTGCAATCATTATTATTACTCCACCTTCTTTACAGGTAGCCTCTGCTGCTGTCATACCCTTAACTGCTTGATAAATATTTTGGTCTAATGGGTATCCACCATTTGTACTCACTACAATATCAGACTTTATGGAATTTACTTTTGAGAGTTCTGTTACAAATTCACAACCTCGGGTATGTGCTTTTTCGACATCACCAGCAAATGATGCTATTACTTTTTTCTCTTTATCTATTACAACATTCAATATAAATGCTAGTTTGGCAACCTTAGCTGCATATACCATATCTTCATGAATAGGATTATTTTTTAATTTTCCAGTTCTCGAATTGTCACTATCTATAAAATCACTACAATGGTTATACATTATAGTCTTTGCAGAGGCTATTCCTGGAAGTACACTTTTTCTTCCTCCTGAGAAACCTGCAAAAAAGTGTGGTTCTATAAAACCTTCTGCGATTAAAAGTTCTGCATCATATGCAAGTTTATTTATATATAAATCCCCACCTGAAGGTAATACACCCACCTTGCACATAGCTTCATCATCAGTAGATATATGCATGATTATTTCTTCATTATCTACAATTTCTTCTCCCATCTTATAAACTAATTCTTCTCTTGTACTTGGCCTATGAAAACCAGTTGCTATTATAATTTTCACATCAATTTTAGGATTAGCTTTCCTAATTCTTCTTAAAAGAATTGGCATAGTTACTTTACTTGGAACAGGTCTTGTATGGTCACTTGTAATTATGACTACATTCTTTTTTCCTTTAACTAACTCTTCCAATGATAAAGAGCCTATTGGATTATTCATAGATTCTTCAACTATTTCTTCTTGTGTCTTATGTTCTACATAATTATCCGATTTTGATTCCAAGACACCAAGAAAACGTTTGTTAGGTATTTCTAAAATCATTCCTTGCTTTGAATAAGGTACTTTTAACTTTACCATCTTTAATCTCCCATTATAATAAACTATAAAATTGGTATGTGGTCATACCAGTTTTACATTTATATAATAGTACCATTATCTTCTATTTGCAAGAATAATTTATTTTATAACAAACTTTTAATTTTCATTTTTTCTGTAGTTTTTACTTATAAATCTCATATGCTCTTTCGCTTTTTCATGTGCAAGTTCAGTATTGTTTTCTATAACTGCCTTATATATAGCTTCATGTTGCTTAAGCAAGATAGTTTCATTTAAAGGTTCTGCAATTATCTTCTCTCTTGCATCCTCTATAAATCCATCAAACAATTTTGAGGCTGTTATAAAAAGACTTTGAATTAAATAATTTTTACTTATTGTAGCCAATTTGCTGTGAAATTTTTGATCTAATAAAACCAAAATTTGATTATTATCTTTTTTATTGGTTTCTATTCTCATTTCATCTATTATACTTTTTAATTCTATAGATTCAGAAGAAGTTATTCTCTTTGAAGCAAGTTTTGCAATCTCAATTTCTAAAATTATTCTAAGCTCTAGTATGTCTTCAAGTGTACCATTATTCAGTTTAAAAATCATAGATAAAGGTTCTATTAAAGTTTTTTCTATATTTGTGCATATAAAATTACCCTCACCTTGTCTACTTTCTATCACACCCATAGTTTCTAAAACCCTGATAGCTTCTCTAATAGAGGTTCTACTTACATTCATTTGTTCAGATAATTCTCTTTCAGATAGTAGTTTATCACCCTTTTTTAACTCTCCATTTAATATTTTATATTGAATTTGCTCAATTACTTGTTCATAAACTTTTTTACTAGCTATACTATTAAACATTTTTTCCTCCCATGTAGTAGTCGTTGTTATAATATATATCTATTATATATCTTAAGCCATTACATTCATATATTTTTGTTACTTTTAATATAATATCTTATAACTCAAATTTACAGGTGATATTATGAAAAAAAATAAAATTATTGGTTTTTTCGCTCCAGCTATCATAGTTGGGGTTCTAGTTTTAGGCATTATCTTATACCCAAATGAAGCTATAAAATCTGCAAGAGAGGGTTTTTCCATATGGTCTAATGTTCTAGTCCCATCGCTACTCCCTTTTATAATTGGTGCAAACCTAATTGTTGATTTAAAAATAGTAGATATTATAGGGTTTATTATTAATCCCATAACTAGACTTGTGTTTAATGTATCAGGAAAAAGTGCTTTAGCTTTTGCAATATCAGCAGTATCTGGTTATCCAGTGGGAGCAAGTCTAGCTTCTGAATTTAGAAGCAATAAACAGATTTCTAAGCATGAAGCTCAAAGACTGGTATCTTTTTGTTCTACATCAGGACCTTTATTTATAATAGGCTCAGTTGGTACAGGTATGTTTCAAAATTCAAATTTAGGTTACTTGATGATTTTATGCCATTACTTGGGAACTATATTGGTTGGTCTTTTTTTCAGAAATTATGGAAATGAAAATCTTCCAAAGACAAAATTAGATTTAAAAACAAACATAAAAAACATAATTAATATTAGAAGTTCTAGTGGTAATGGTTTTTTTGTTCTATTTGGAAATGCTGTCTTTAATGGAGTAAATACATTACTTACAGTTGGTGGATTTGTAATTGTTTTTTCGGTAGTATTTAAAATACTATCACTATTTAATGTAATCTCTTTAATAGCATCAGTTATATATTTACCACTTTCACTTTTAGGTGTCAATAAGGAGCTCTGTCAAGCATTTGTAAGCGGTCTATTTGAAATCACAATTGGTTGTAATAAGGTATCTAGTATAACAAGTGCCCCAGAAATCCTAAGAGCATCTTTGGCTAGTTTTCTGATAGGATTTAGCGGATTGTCCATACTAGCTCAATGTTGTACATTTTTATCAAAAACAGATATAGACTTAAAATTATACATATTAAGTAAGTTTGCACATGGACTTTTAGCAGGTTTATTTATTTTTATACTTTATCCTATTGCAAACTCTACTGTATTAGTTTCTAGCTTTGCTGATACATATAATGTTATATATAATAACTTAATTTGGTTCTATTATCTTAGCTATTATGACACTATTCTTCAAATTGTAATAATAATCTACTTAATTTCAGCTTTATTTGTTGCTAAAAAACACATGAGAAATTTATCTACAAGTGGAAAATTAATTAGATATAAAAATACTTTTTTTATAAAAAACTTATTTCGAAAAAAATAAAATGTATAAAAATTAACTAAATGCTTCCATTTTCTAATTATATTTGTCATAATCTTAATAACCTTTTTAATTACTTTATCAGCATAGTTATTTCATCACAATTTTGATAATTTTTTATAACAATATTTTTCAAAAATTCTCCTTAATCACATATAGCACACTTATATAAAGTAATTGGTATATTTTTCCAATATATAATATTTCATTTATATTATATAATAAATACCGACCTAAACTTATCAAATCAAACTAAGAGGAGTGGTTGAAAATGGCAACAAGACCTATAGAAATAGACGAATATAAAAAGATAATGGAACTACTACATACGGGCTTTATTTATAGTGAAAATGGCGTTGAAAAAAGATTTAGAAAGAATCCTAAGGTTGCATTAGCACTAATGTTAGAAGCTAATTTAGGTCTAAGAATATCAGATATTTTAAGATTAAAAATAGGTAATTTTAAAGGTAATATGTTGGAAATAAATGAAAAAAAGACAGGTAAACTACAGTATAGACCTGTTAACAAAAATATAATTGAATCTATAAATGAACATGCAAGAAAGTATAATCTTAAATCAGATGACTACTTAGTAAATATAAAGACAAAAGCTATCCAGAAACAATTGAGAATAATTTGTAAATACTTAAATTTGTATAACATAAGCACACATAGCTTTAGAAAGCTCTATGCTACTACTCAATTTGAAAAGAGTAACAATAACTTAGAATTAGTTAAGGAACTCTTAAACCATAGCTCTGTAGCCACTACACAGCGATATATAAGGGTAACTCAGCAAGCTATTAACGAGGCGAGTGAAAATTTTTTTATTGAATAAGTAAAATGTTATAATCTATCTATTTTTCTATTATCTTATTAAGTCACCAGCTGTTAAAAAGGTGAAGAAAAACAAAATAAACTTTTTGTTTTTCTTCACCTTTAAATTTTTACAGTCATTACATAGATATTTTAATCTACTTTTAATAGTTTTTTAACTGACTTACTATATTCATTTCTCTTTACATCTTCTAAGAACCTATCAATTTCATGTTCTGATTTTGCATTTATAAAAATAGCAAATTCTTCTTCATCTATAATATTATAGCTATCTACATATTTATCTAAACATTTTAAAATTCCATCTTTATTATATTCACTAAATCTAACTACTGCACTACATTCATCTTCTATAAGCCCACTCAAATCCAATTTACCTTTTGAAAAAGACTTTATATTTGAACTCCTATTATCTATTATATCTATGATATCAGCATAAACAGCACTTCCTGTTGCACCTCTTCCAGCACCCTTACCTACAAAAGAAAGTTCTCCTACAGAATCTCCCACTATAATTACTACATTAAACTCATTATCTATTTTAGACAGCATATTATCATTATCCACCAATGCAGGTCTAACAAATCCACTTACTTCTCCCAATTCATATTTACTTCTAGCAACTAATTTTATCTTACAATTTAATTTCTTAGCATATTCTATATCCTTTTCATCTATTGAAGTTATTCCTTCTAATAACAAATCTTTCCAATACACTATTTTCCCATAAGATAAAGTAGATAATATAGATAGTTTTCTAGCACTATCATATCCTAATACATCTGCATCTGGATTAACTTCTGCAAATCCTAGTTCTTGTGCTTGTTTTAAAGCTACATCATATGGTAAATTTTCATCATACATCTTTGATAATATAAAGTTGCATGTTCCATTTAAAATAGCATTTATACTTTTTATATTATTACCTTCTAATGATTCTATTAATGGCTTTAAAACTGGAATACCACCTGCTACTGATGCTTCAAATTTAATGCTAACATCATTTAAGTTAGCCAGCTCTATAAGGTCACTACCTCTTTCAGCTAATAAATCTTTATTTGCTGTTACTACATGTATTTTTTTATTTAGAGCTCTTGTTACATAATCAAGAGCTGGATTTAGTCCTCCAATTACTTCAACTAATATATCAACATCTTTGTTAAATATATCTTCTATATCTGTTGTTACCTTATCAAAATATCTCTTTGATTTATGTTTCTCTTTATTTTTAACTAAAATTCCAGCTATTTCTATTTCTCTTTTTAAAGTATTATTCTCTATTAAATCTATTAATCCACTTCCTACTGTTCCATACCCTAGTATTCCTATCTTCACTGTTACATACCCCCATCACTTTTGATTATATTAATTTATTTATATATATAAATATGCCAATTAAAAAAGCTTGAGTATAAACTCAAGCCATATGACGGGTTTATACTCATCTTTCAGCGTAATTGCTGCAGGATTTAGCACCAATGTATATTAAAATATACTGGTTGCCGGGCTTCATAGGGCCAGTCCCTCTGCCTCTCTTGATAAGATTGCTAATTTAAATTTATTGTTAATAGTATAATACAATTTTTCCCAATTGTCACTATATTTTTTAACTTATTTCTTCTAAAATAATCTAATTAATTATCTAACTGCTCTTTTAGTTGGTTTACCTTTTTTTGTAACATTGTTATTTTTTACCTTAGCTTTTGCCTGTTCATGACCTGGAAAAAGTATCTTGGGCTCATCAATATTTCTCTTGTAAATAGTAAACTTAAAACCAATAGCTTGAACAAACTCTGCTCTTAAAGCTTCACATACTGCATTAGCAGTTTCTTTAGCATCAAGACCTGCATTTTCTAGTATAGTAACCTTTACTAGTTCTCTAACTCTTAGCATATCCTCTAATTGCTCTAAAAAGCTTTCTGTAACGCCTTCCTTACCAATTTGTGTAGTAGGCTTTAAAGTATTTGCTAAAGATCTTAAATATGCTCTTTGCTTTCCTTTTAACATATTATCACCTCTATAATTCTATATCAAAATTAATTGTAAAATTCAAATTCCAATTCGTAAATTCTAACTACATCCCCATCTTCAATTCTCATCTCTCTAAGCCTATCAAATACACCTTGACTTTCCATAGCTTTTTGGAAATATTGAAGTGATTCCATATCATCAAAATTTACAGAATACATTATTCTTCTAAGTGCCTTACCTGTAACTACATATACACCATCTTCAACATCTATGTTCAATCCTTCTTCTGTTCCAATATCAAGTTCTGGTCTATACATTTCTTCTTCTGAAACTAATTCCACATCTTCTACTTCTTTTAACATTTTAGAAACGTAGGCAATTACATCATCTATTCCTTGACGAGTTGCTGCAGACATCTTAAATACTGTATATCCTCTACCTTCTAATTCGTCCTTAAATTTTTCAAATTGGCTTTCATCTTCCAATATATCAAATTTATTTGCAACTACAACCTGAGGTCTTGTTGAAAGCTTCTCATTATATAATTTAAGTTCATCATTTATTTTGTCAAAATCCTCAATTGGGTCTCTACCTTCCAGTCCAGATATATCTACAATATGTATCAATACCTTAGTTCTCTCAACATGTCTTAAGAATTCATGACCTAATCCTATACCTTCAGAAGCACCCTCTATAATTCCAGGTATATCAGCAAGTACAAAACTATCTCCAAACTTAGTTTGAACAACACCTAAATTTGGTGTCAATGTTGTAAAATGATAGTTTGCAATTTTGGGCTTAGCTTTGGTTACAACTGATAAAAATGTTGACTTACCTACATTTGGAAATCCTAAAAGACCTACATCTGCTATCATTTTAAGTTCAAGAGTTATCCATCTTTCTTCTCCATCTGTACCAGACTTTGCAAAAGCTGGAGCTTGTCTTACTGCATTTGCAAAGTGTTGATTACCTTTACCACCTATACCACCTTTTGCAACTACTGCTGTATCTCCTTCTTTCTTTAAATCTGCTAGTACAAGACCTGTAGCTTCATCTCTTATTACTGTACCTGCTGGTACTTTTAATATTAAGCTTTCTCCATTTTTACCAGCCCTTTTACCTTTGCTACCGTCGCCACCGTGTTGAGCTTGATATTTTTTCTGGTATTTAAAGTCCATTAATGTTCTAAGACCTAAATCAACTTCAAATATGATGCTCGCTCCACGACCACCATCTCCACCATCTGGCCCACCAGCTGGAACATATTTTTCTTTTCTAAATGCTACCGAACCATTTCCACCATTTCCAGCTTTTACAAATATTCTCGCTTTATCTATAAACAAATTCTTCACCTACTTAATTAAAAACTTTTAATTAGCTTTACCAAAAATACTATTATAAATTCATCAGTATTATAAGAAAAAGGAGTGCATCAACACTCCTTTTATGTATATTACTCAGCTATTGCTACTGGATATATACTAACTTTTTTTCTCTTCTTGTCTTTTCTTTCGAATTTAACAGTACCATCAACTAATGCAAATAAAGTATCATCGCTACCTTTTCCAACATTAGTTCCTGGATGTATTTTAGTTCCTCTTTGTCTAACTATTATACTTCCAGCAGTTACTAATTGCCCATCGAATCTCTTAACACCTAATCTTTTAGATATAGAATCTCTACCATTTTTAGAAGAACCTACCCCTTTTTTAGATGCTAATAATTGTAAATTCATGTTTAACATATGGAGTCACCCCCTACTTTTTTAAAATTTTTATATTTTTTGGGTATTCCCGTTTAATTTCTTCAACCGCTAATTGAAAGTGATTTAGTAATAACTGTGCATCTTTTAGATATGCATCTTTAACTATACATTCTATATGCCCTTCTTCTCCTACTACCTTTTCAAATTCAATCTTTTGTAACTTGTCTAAAGAGTTTATAACTGCAATAGCATTAGACGTAACTGCAGAACAGACTATATCATAGCCTATTTCAGCAAAATCAGCATGTCCCTTTAAACAAAAACCTTGCAACAAGAAATCATCATTATAATAATATTTAACCTTTATCATAACTAGTCCAATAATTAAGCGTTGATTTTCTCTACAACTATCTTAGTATATGATTGACGATGTCCTTGTTTTCTTCTGTAATCTTTTTTTGCTTTATACTTGAAAACTATAACTTTCTTAGCTTTACCTTGTTCAACAACTTTTGCTTGAACAGATGCTCCTTCTACTACTGGAGAACCTAATTTTAATTCTCCATCTTTAGAGCAAGCTAATACTTCGTTTAAAGTAACAACATCACCTGCGTTAGCTTCTAACTTTTCAACGAATAATACATCACCTTCAGAAACTTTATATTGCTTTCCACCAGTCTTTACTATAGCGTACATTAAATACACCTCCTCGGTCTCAAACTCGCCAGTACAAGGTACTTCATTAGAAGATTTAGACCTTTACTGTGCGGCATTACAATTATTAATTATAAAATATTTACATTTTATTGTCAACTATTTTATCAAAAATAACATTTGTTTTGTTGTGTTTTAATGCGCAGTTTGCGTTTAAAGAAATTTTCATATTATATTTTTCACCAATTTTATCAATTATATCCATATAATCTTCTTTTATTTGTTTAAAAACAAAATCATTGAATTCTATTATTACGTTTTTATAAACTGTATGCTCACTTATTCTCATAATTTCTTTTTCGACACTATCCACTATATGATGTATAGATTTTATAGTTTTCGTTCCATCACAGCATGGGCAAGCCATTAAATAATACTTATCAATAGACTCTTTTTCTCTTCGTCTTGCAACTTCTACTAAGCCAAGTTTTGTCATTCCTAACACTTCAGCTTTTCTCTTATCTTTACTAAACTCTTCCTCTAGTATGTGTAATACCTCATTTTGATATTTCTTTTTATACATATCAATAAAATCAATTATTATTATTCCAGCTATATCTCTAATTCTAAGCTGTCTCACAATTTCCTTTGCAGCTTCAATATTTGTTTTATAAACAGTCTCATCAAGTTTACCAGTTCCAACAAACTTACCTGTATTTACATCTATAACAGTAAGAGCTTCTGTTTTTTCTATTATTAAATAACCACCACTCTTTAACCATACTTTTTCATTTAATAATTTTTCTATTTGAGATTCTATTCTATATAAATCAAATACATCTTTATTTTCTTCAAGGTATAATTTATCAATATAATCATTATTTATAAGCTTCAAAATAGGTTTTAATTCATGATATTTATCATAATTATTGATAATTATAGACTCAATCTCATCATTTACATTATCTTTTACATATTTAGTTGCAAAATCTAAGGACTTATATAATAGCTTTGGTCCCATACCAAGTTTATATTCTTTTAAAATATTATCATACTTTAATTTTAACTCTTCTATATCTTTTTTTATTTCATCATGAGTACAGCCTTGAGCTTCAGTTCTTATTATTAATCCCAAGTTTTCTTTATTCACTGCTTTTGTGATTTTTTTTAATCTAAATCTTTCTCTTTCATCAGTAATCTTATTTGATATAGTAGTTCTGTCGTTGGAAGGTATATAGACAATATACCTTCCAGATATACTAATTTCAGTATTTAATTTTGCACCCTTAGTACCAATTTCTTCTTTATTTACTTGAACCAAAATCTCTTGCCCAGATTTTATGGTACTTTCTTTTTTTAACTGTAAATAAGCAAGTTTCTTAAATCCAATATCTACAAAACATGCTTCTATTCCTGGTATAACTTTTTTTACAATTCCACGATATATATTGGATACAGTTTTTTTATTTAAGTTATCTTCAACAAAAAGTTCTACTAACTTTCCATCTTCAAGCACTGCTGTTTTCTGAGACCCTATTAAGGACTCAATAACTATCTTCTTCACAACTTCACCTCTCACGAACTTACATAGGAGTCACTAATTCCCCATCTTCTAATACATATAAATCTCTTCTCAATATATCAACTTCTAATGGGTCAATATCCAGTTCAAACATCTCTAACATTTTAGGAATAAGTATATTAGTATTTAAATTAGTTTTTGAACCTGTAGCTATAGTAGCAGTAAGAGTAATATGCTCATCTTCTAAATTTAAAACATCAAAAGTTCTTATCATGGGCCTTATATCAACTTCAACCAATTTTCCTTTTTTATTCTTTTTTGTTATGATTATCTCTTTATTATTCATAAAGTCAATTACTTTTCTTTTTACAAACTCTTTAGTCAAAGACCTTTTTAAATCTATATTAAACAGATACTCTCCATAATCTATTACGGAAGAAAGAGAAGGTGTCTGTCTATCAATTTCCTTTGCTTTAATAAATTCTATCCCCTCTGGAAGCTGAACTGACACTTTATCTAAAAACTCATCTACCAATAAATCATCTTCTATCTCAATATCCACATACTCGCCTTGGCTTTCTGTCCCTAATGCTAAAGCATTACCATAACTCATCTTAGGATGAGGGTTAAACCCTTGAGAATGTGATAAATTTATTTCAGCTCTCCTAAATGCTCTTTGTAATAATCTTTGAAGGTCAAGATGTGATATATATATCATATCACCTTCTTTTTTAAATTTGACTCTAATTATTTTACTCATATTAACAAAGCCCCCTTCCTATATCATGTATATTTATTCCACAACCATTACAATTATGTCTGCAATCAGAAGTGATTTTTTCTTTTTTAGCATTTTCATCTTCTCTAATCAAGAATTTTTTACTTACGCCTACATCTATATGGTCCCAAGGGAATACCTCTTCATATCCTCTATTTCTATGTGCATAGAAGTCTATAGAAAGATTGTTTTTTTCCATAGCTTCCTTCCATATATCTAAACTGAAGTGTTCTGCCCAGCCATCAAATTTTGCACCTAATTTAAATGCATCATATATAACTTTTCCTATCTTTCTATCTCCTCTAGCTACTACAGCTTCCATCAAGCTAGTCTTTGAATCATGATAGTTATATTTTATATTGTTATTTCTCAATTTATTGACTAAATGTCTTTGCTTATCAACTACTTCCTCTGTTGTATCTTGACCATGCCATTGGAACGGTGTAAATGGTTTTGGTACAAATGTGGATGTACTTACTGTAACACTAAAACTTCTTTTTAGCTTACCTCCATTTACTTTTCTATAAATATCAATAACTTTATAAGCTAATTTGGCTATTCCATCCAAATCATCATAAGTTTCAGTTGGCAAACCAATCATAAAGTATAGTTTAACACTATTCCATCCCATTTCGAAAGCTCTTTCTGTTGCATTTTCTAAGTCTTCTTCTGTAACACCTTTATTTATAACATCTCTAAGTCTCTGAGTTCCTGCCTCTGGAGCAAAAGTAAGTCCAGATTTTCTTACTTGTTGTATTTTATCAGCAATCTCCATTGAGAAATTGTCTAGTCTAAGCGATGGAAGTGAAATTCCTATATTATTAGATGCATATTCATCTACTAAATAATCAGTAAGCTCAGACAACTTACTATAGTCACTTGTACTAAGTGATGATAATGATATTTCATCATATCCAGTATTCTTAACTAATTTGTCAAGTATCTCTTTAAGTCTTTCAACACTCTTTTCTCTTATTGGTCTGTATATCATACCAGCTTGACAAAATCTGCATCCTCTTGTACAGCCTCTAAACAATTCTAACACTATTCTATCATGAACAGTATCTATATAAGGTACTATTAATTTTTCTGGATAATCTACAGTTTCAACATTTTTTATTATCCTCTTAGTAGGACTCTTAGTAACCCCTTCTCTATTAGGAGTTACACTTTGAACTGTACCATCTTCATTGTATTTAACATCATAAAAACTTGGTATGTATACTCCTTCTATACTTGATATTCTGTATAAAAAATCACCTCTAGTTGTTTTATTTTTCTTCCACTCTTTATACTCATTTACTACTTCTAAGTTAACTTCTTCACCTTCACCTAATATTACTATATCTACAAAATCTGCTAAAGGTTCCGAATTATAAGCACAAGGACCTCCAACCATTATAAATGGGTCTTCCAATTTTCTTTCTTCTTTTAATATTGGTATATTGGCTAAATCTAATATATTTAAGATATTAGTGTATGAAAGTTCATATTGAAGTGTAAAAGTAACAAAATCAAAGTTTGTTATAGGCTCTCTTGACTCTAATGCAAATAATGGTATATTTTTTTCTCTCATTATATTTTCCATGTCAACAGCAGGAGAATATACTCTCTCACAAAATACATCTTCATCTTTGTTTATTACATCGTATAATATATGACTTCCTAAGTGACTCATCCCAACTTCATACAGGTCTGGAAAACAATGTGCATATCTTATCAATTCACTATTGCTAGTATCTTTATGAATTGAATTTATTTCATTCCCAAGATATCTAGCAGGCTTTTCTACTTTTTTTAAGATTTTTTTCAAGTCTACTTTATTCATTTATTAAAATTCCTCCAAACAAGTTCTTTATTTTTATTCTTATTTATAAGTAATATTATACACGATAAAATATTTTCTATCAAAAATATAACTAAAATATTGAATTTAAAATCTATATTATTCACAAAATAGTATATCTAAAAATATTTTCTATTAAATTTTTATTAAAATACAGATTTTTTACCAAATATGATATATTATAAACATAAAACTATGTTTTTGATGACTTATAATGACATCTTTTGTTTCACTGACCTCAAAATGGGGTATGTTATTTATATAATGATAATTTTTAGGAGGGTTAAAAATGAGTAAAGTTTTCGAAGTAAAAAAAGATATCTACTTTACTGGCGTAGTAGATGAAGGTTTAAAAGTATTCGACATAATAATGGAAACAGAGTTTGGGACAACTTATAATTCTTACTTAATAAAGGACGAAAAAACGGTTTTATTTGATACAGTAAAAGCAAATTTTAAGGATGAATTTTTAAGTAATTTATCAGAAGTTACTGATATAGCTAAAATTGACTATGTTGTAGTCCATCACACAGAGCCAGACCATGCTGGTAGTTTAAAATACTTATTAGATTTAAATCCTAATATAGAAGTTTATTGTACTAAAGCTGCTAAATTATACTTAGATGGTCAAATAAATAGACCTTTTAATTGTCATGTAATAAAAGATGGTGAAGTTTTAAATATCGGTAAGAGAAATCTTAAATTTATAACTGCTCCATTCTTACATTGGGTTGATACAATGTTTACTTACATTGAAGAGGACAAGACTCTTTTAACTTGTGACGCATTTGGTTGTCATTTTGCAAGTGTTGATTCAGAAGTAGTAAACAGTGAAGATTATCTAAAATCAGCTAAACATTACTATGATTGCATAGTTAAGCCATTTGCTAAGCACGTGTTGAGTGCTGTAGACAAGGTTGTAGGGCTAAACTTAGAATTTGATACTATATTAACTTCTCATGGTCCAATGCTTACTAAAGACCCAATGGCTGCTGTAAAGAGATATGTTGAGTGGTCTACAGAAGCTATTAATACAACTAATCAAAATCAAGTTTCTATATTCTACTTATCAGCTTATAGCAATACTTTAGAAATGGCTAAAAAGATAAAAGAGGGACTTGATAAAGAAGGTGCAAAAGCTGAATTATATGATTTAGAAAATATGACATTAACAGAAATGCATGATACATTAGTAGTATCAAAAGTAATACTATTAGGTTCTCCAACTATAAATAAAACAATGGTTAAACCTATGTGGGATTTATTCTCTGTTATAGACCCAATGGCTAACCAAGGTAAGATAGCAGGAGTATTTGGTTCATTTGGTTGGAGTGGTGAAGGTATAACTATGGCTGAAACTTTACTTAAAGCTATGACATTCAAAATACCTGTAGAATCTCTTAAGAAAAAATTCTTCCCTAGTGAGGAAACATTAAAAGAATGTATGGAGTTTGGTGCAGAATTTGCAAAATTAGTTAAATAGTTATTTTTATTTAAATGACATATATCTATAGTCCATCATTTAAATTATATAAAAAAACTCACATTAGAGTTTTTATCTTATAGAACAAATTAAAATGAGGTAGCTATTTTAGCTACCTCTTAATTTTATATATTATTTACTTTTATTAAACACGTTGACTTTTGCTCTTCCTAACTTCTCTCCATGATAGTTCTCCCCTATCAAGAGCTTTTATAAATATTTCTGCAGAAGCTAGATTTGTAGCTATTGGAACATGGTACACATCACAAAGTCTTATCAAAGCTTGTATATCTGTCTCATGAGGTTGAGATGTAAGTGGGTCTCTTAAAAAGATAACTAAATCTATTTCTTGTGTTACGATTAAAGAACCTATTTGCTGGTCTCCACCTAAAGGTCCAGATGCCAATCTAGTAATCTTTAATTCAGTTTCATCCATTATTCTTTTTCCTGTAGTTCCAGTTGCATATAGTCCATATTTTTTTAAAATTGATTCATAACCTATACAAAATCCTACTATGGTATTTTTCATTTGGTCATGTGCTACTAATGCTATATTCATTATACTCAATCTCCTCAATTTATGTTTAGAACTCTTACACTTAGAAATTTATTTTCTTTCTTCTCATACACACATTTAGTACTAATCCTAGATTGGCTAAAGATGTTAATAGTGAACTTCCTCCATAACTTACAAAAGGTAATGTTACTCCTGTTACTGGAATTAACGCAACAGTCATAGCAATATTTTGAATTATCTGGTAAGCAAACATACCCATAACACCAACTACAATGAGGGTCCCATAAAAATCCTTAGCATCCCTTGCAATTGCTAAAATCCGTAATAAAAATATTGCAAATAAGATTATAAGCACTGTCATTCCTATTACACCAAGTTCTTCACCCACAACAGCAAATATAAAGTCACTATCTTGTACTGGTAAGAAATCTTCTTGGTTTTGACTTCCATTATACAGACCTTTTCCAGTCATACCACCAGAGCCTATTGCTATCAAAGATTGCATAACCTGATAGTTTCCTTTTAAGGTTACATCTTCTGGATTTAGGAATGCTTCTATTCTTACTTTTTGATGGTCTGCCATCATTAAATACATCAATGGCATTGATACCAAGAGTATTATTATTCCTCTTTTTATTAGCTTAGAACTAAGACCTGCTGTAAACAGCATTGCAAATACCATACAACAAAATACAATTCCTGTTCCTAAGTCTGGTTGAGCAAGTAGTAATCCAATGAATGGGAGAGAATAAACTACAACAGGTATAACCTCTTTTAATGTATTTAATTTATCCTTCTTTGTCTCAAGTATCTTTGCATAACTAAGTATAAATGTTAATTTTACTATTTCAGAAGTCTGCAAATCAAGTGGACCTAAGTTAATCCAAGACCTCGCACCGCCTTTTTCAGTACCAATTCCAGGTAATAAAACTACAGCTAATAAAACAAGGCTTATTATATAAAGAGCCTTATAGTACCTTCCTAGAAGATTATAATCAAAAAATAGTATTACTATAATCATCCCTATTCCAAGCACAAAAGCTAGTCCTTGCTTAACTAATTGATTATATGAACCTGTAGAATTAGCATGTGTTGCACTACTAAGTATAACAAGCCCAAAAATAAAGATAGCTAATACTGTAACTATAAGTTTCCAGTCTAACTGTTTTATCAACTTAATTGTCGACTTATAATTAATATTGATTTTTTTCAAAGAATCACCGTCTTTCTATCTTTAAACATATAATTAAATAAAAGGGGCATATACCAATAAGGATATCCCCCTTTTAAGCACTAATTACATACATCTATCTTTAATATTCTTTAATGGTATATTAGCAACTAATGCAGATACAGGTTTGTCATCATGTTCACCTCTGCATTTAGACATTTTGATTTCAAGGCCATCTTCTTCTATTTCTGCATAGTTGGCTATTACTTTTAAAATATCTGTTTTTATCATCTCTAAAAGTTGTGGTGAACAATCTACTCTATCATGAACTAAAACTAGTTTTAACCTCTCTTTAGCAACAGATTTACTAGTTTTAGCTTCGTTAGAAAAAACTCTAAATAAATCTAACACAGATGTATCCTCCTTTGCTACTTAGCCATGCTAAACATTTTTTTTAGTCTACCAAAGAATCCATCTTCAACTTCAAGTTCAAGTAGAGGAACTTCTTCATTTAGTATCCTTTTTGCGATATTTTTGTATGCTTGACCAGCAAGAGATTTTGAATCAAGTATTGCTGGTTCACCTTTATTCGTTGATATAATTATACTTTC
The DNA here is from genome assembly GCF_020658275.1 of Clostridioides sp. ES-S-0190-01. NCBI lineage: Bacteria > Bacillati > Bacillota > Clostridia > Peptostreptococcales > Peptostreptococcaceae > Clostridioides > Clostridioides sp. ES-S-0190-01. The sequence goes on from NZ_JACVWA010000039.1 coordinate 338,486, forward strand.
ATCATCAGGAACAAGACCTAATAAATCTATTGCTAGTATTTCTATTATATCTTGTTTATCCATCATGTCTCCACGCTTAACCATATCATTTCTAATTCTATTTATAACTAATCTTATTTCTTTTATTTCATTTGCTTCTAATAGACCTATTATTCTATCTGCATCTCTTACTGCTGATATCTCTGGATTTGTAACCACAATAGCTCTATCTGCACCTGCTATTGCATTTTTAAATCCTTGTTCAATACCTGCTGGGCAGTCTATTATTACATACTCGAAAGATTCTTTTAATTTTTCACATAGGTCAACCATTTGCTCAACTGATACAGCGTTTTTATCCCTAGTTTGTGCTGCTGGTAATAAATATAGATTATCAAATCTTTTGTCTTTTATTAGAGCTTGCTTAAGCCTACAAGTTCCTTCAACAACGTCTACTATGTCATAAACTATTCGATTTTCAAGACCCATTACTACATCTAAATTTCTAAGTCCAATATCTGCATCTACAACTACAGTTTTTTTATTTTCTAGGCTTAGCGCAGTTCCTAAGTTTGCTGCGGTAGTAGTTTTTCCAACTCCACCTTTACCGGATGTTATAACTATAACTTCGCTCATAATACTACCCCCTATTTTTCTTTCTATTTGTCCAACTTTGACAAATAGCTTTCGATTACAATTCTTCCATTACTCACAAAGGCTATTTCTGGGCTAATTTCTGATTCAATTTCATAATTTTCTTCATCATCTGGAGCTTCTGCAATATTATCTGCTATTTGCAATATTTTTGGATTAAGATTTCCAGCAACAACATAGGCAAACTCATTGCCCTCTGAACCTGCATGCACAAAACCTTCTATTTTCCCCATTACAAAAACATTTCCTCCTGCTACAACCTTAGCGCCAGCATTTATATCTCCCATAACAACTGTATTTGATTTTGAAATGACCTTTGAACCAGGTCTCATATCATTTAATATGACTACATCACCTTCAAATTCAATATTTTCGCCAGATCTTAGGGTATTGACATATTTTGTTTGAAAATTATTATTTTCTTCAATTTTTTGATCTTCAACAAATTCCACATCAAATCTAGAAGTAATTCCTTCTTTTAATTCTAGAATCTCCATGTCAGTTAAATAATCACTGTTAATTTTACTAATTTTAGCACCATTAAAAAAACCAACATACGCTTCCAATTTGTTTATTATATTTTCTTGTATTTCTTCAAATGGAGCTTCTCTTTTTATATTTACTATTATCCCTCTTTTATTACCCTTGAACTCTACTAGTTCTTGACTACAAATTTCTCTTAAAGACATAACAACCTCCAGAGTGATATATCATTTATATTCTTCAAATGCGCTTTAAACCCTTTTATTTTTTCTACATAAAGCTAAAGTTTATAAATGGATTTAACTTATCTATTGATTTGTGACTCGAAATTTATATTTTCGTCAGAAGAATTATTAACATCATCCGTCTTGTTGTCTTTTTTGCCGTTAGTTGGCTCTAATCCCATATATGTTCCAATAACTTCTCTAGTTGGTAAAAGTGAGAATACACTTGAATCACCTTGAGGAATTACACATACAACAGCTATTTCTGGGTCATCTGCTGGTGCAAATGCAACAGTCCATGTAAAAGAACCATAATCTGCTTTAAACTTATCTATTTGGTCATCTGTTATTTTTGGATTTAATTCTTTTATAGCTTTTCTTAAATATGAAGAATTCACTTTATCAGTATCCTCTAATTTAACTTTTACTCCATCTTCTAATTCTTCTTCTAATTTCTTTCTTTCTTCGTCTTTTAAATCTTTATTTTCTAGTTTTTTCTTTATTTCTTTTTCTTTAGCTAATGAAAGTTCTTTTTCTTTTTCTGCCTTCATCTTATCAGCCATTTTAATTGCATCATTTAGATTAACATTATAAGATGACATATGACTCTTTAAATATTCATATTCATTATCTGTAGGTATTTTACCACTTTTCTCAGCTGTACCAGTCTTTGCTGCTACATCTATTGGGAAATCAGCAAAAGCACTTTTTGCTGTACCTTGTCTAGCAACCAATTTCATACCTTTTGTTAGTTCCTTTAGATTGTCTGGATTTTTGAAAGGTATTTTTTCCACTTTCTTTTGGTCATTAATTTTTACTGATGAATAATCACTTGAAACAGCTCTATCAACTACAGATAATTCTACTAAATTACCTCCATTTGCTATAGCAGCTACGTATCTTGATATTTGAGCTGGCGTATAGGCATTTTCACCTTGCCCTATAGCTAAGTTGAATGTATCAGCAGTACTCCATTTTGCAAAGTTAAAGTAACTAAATACCGCCATATCCGCTACATCTTCCACTCTATTTTCTTTAACATCCAATTTTTTCAATCTATTCATCGTTTCTACTCTACCAGGAGTTTTCTTTTCAGCTGCCCAACTTACAATTTCATCGATTCTTTTTTCGTATTCTTTAGGATTTTTATCTCTAGTTATATCAACAAAGTCATTGGCCATTTCTCTATCTAAAGCTGATTTTAACAATGCTTGTGTTGATTTTAATTTATCCTCTGTGCTAGGCACCTTACCTGCTCTTTCTTCTACTTCGTCTTCAAGCCCAGTATTTTCATCTAATCCAAATAGTTTTGCATACTCAAGTATCTTATTTGCATTCATATCTATACCAATACTTTTTCCATCTGGCCATGTCTTACCTGTACCAATAGTTGCCATATATATGTTACAAGACTCTTGTATAGCTTTATATAAATTTGTCATACCATGATTTCCTCTACCATGGTTCCACACATAGTCCCCAAATGATTTTTTCCCTAGCATAATAACTCCAGGGTCATTTATAGTGAAATTTGGATTTAGACCATTTTCTAAAGCTGCCATTGAGGTTACCATCTTAAATGAAGAACCTGGCTGGAATTCCCCTTGTGTAACTAAGTTTAATAGTGGACTTCCTGCTAGTAAGTCATTTGGATTCTTTGGTTGTAGTGCTTTATAGTCTTCTGTAGAAATACCCTTTGCAAATTTATTTGGGTCATAGTCAGGATAACTTGATGAAGCTAAAACCTCTCCATTTTTAACATCAATAGCTATAAGAGCTGCTGATTGTGCCTTTCCTGCATATGCACTAATTGGCTTATCCCCAAACTTACTTTTAAAAGTACCTCCTTTTGAAGCAACTTCTATTATCTGTTTTAATGCATTATCTGAAACTTCTTGTAAATCTTTATCTAATGTAAGGTATACAGTATCTCCTGATTTAGGTTTTTTTGATTCAATTTCTTTACTGATTCTACCCAATGCATCAACTTTAACCATTTTATAACCATCAGTTCCTCTTAGCTTGCTTTCATTACTTTTTTCTACTCCTGCAAGACCTACCATATCTCCTGTTTTATATCCTTTTTGTAGATATGATTCTATTTGAGTTGATGGCATTTTTCCTACATATCCTAACATATGTGAAGCTAAAGTTCCATTAGGATAATATCTCACTGGTTCAACTGCTACTGAAACACCAACAAGGTCCATAGCACTTTCCTCAATCTGTGCAATGGTAGTTTCTCCTACATCTTTTGCAATTGTTACTGGATTATATTGAGAATATCCTTTTGATTTTATTAAATCTCTTACAACCATTATTTTTCTTGCATCTTCATTACTTAAACTTTTATCAATCTTAAATGCATCGCTATTTCTTACTTTTTCAAACGCTTTTTCAGCACTTAAATTAGTCTCTTTTATTTTATAACTGACCAACCAATCTCTCTTATCTCTCTCTGCTGTAAACATCCATTTACTAACTAAAATAGGAGGATAGTATCCATTTTCATTTAGTTTTGCTTGTAATTTTGTTGCATCTAACCTTTTATCTTCTTGAGACAAGATTCCTGCTGATATAAGTTTATCTACCAAGTAATAAAAACTCTCTTTAGCATTATAATCACTTGGTATTCCATTTTCTGATTTATATTCTCTAATCTCTCTGTCATATGTATAATAGTACTTTCCATTTTCTACATATATAGGAAATTCATCTACATATTCTTCACCATTTTTCTCAAGTAAATTTATAAGCTTCAATGATATTTCATTTGCTCTTGAACGCTTATTAGCATCTTTTTTATTAATATCGTTACCTGAAACTTGAACAGTAAATAAATTTTTATTTCCTGCTAGCAATCTTCCATATCTATCTTTTATTTCTCCCCTTGGAGCCTCTATTGCCAATTTTTTATATGTTTTATTTTCAGCTAACTCATTGTAGTATTCATATTTAAATGTAGTCATGTAGACTATTTTTACTAAAATAGCTAAAAATATCACGCTTATGACTATTTTCATTATTTTAAATCTATCAACTTGTTTATTTTCTTCCATGAAATCACCAACTAATCTTCTTTAAGTTTTAAAACTGCTCTTTTAGACAAGCGATATATTATTAAACCAATTAAACTATTCACTATTGGTGCTACTAGTAGACCCTTTACTAAAAGTGTTGATATGCTATAGCTTTGATAGATTATACTAGATGTACCTATATTGACAATTGAATCAATTAAACTTCCTATTAAAACCAAAACGAAAGTAATAATATAGCTACCTTTATATAGTTGATCCCTCATGTGTCCAATCGCATATGCAATAACAAACAAAACTAATGCATTTACACCAAGAATTCCACCAATGGTTATGTCCTTAATAAGCCCTATTATAGCTGCTATAATCCCACCTTCTAATTCATCCAAATAAAGAGAAATTATAGTTACATATATAAGAACTAAGTTAAAGCTTATTCCAAAAATATTTATATAATTTGTTATACTATTTTCTATAGTCATAACCACAATACCCAATAGACAAAGTAAAACTTTTTTCATTGTTTTTTATCCCCTTTATCCTATATTTCTTGGTTCTATGACTACAACGTCATCTATATTCTTAAAATCAACATAAGGTTTTACAACTACATATTTTAGTGATTTATCTTTATCATCAATTACCTTTTCAACCTCACCAATTGGTATGCCTTCTGGGAAAAATCCAAGACCAGATGTTGTTATTATATCTCCTTGAATTACATTATATGATGAGTCAAACATATAACCTTGTAAATAACCTTTACTATTATAACTATCCTTATTGTCTAAAGTAGTATTTTGAGTAATTGCTCCTTTAGCACTAGCATTTTTTGCTAATTTAAAACTTACAGATGATTTAGAATCTAATAGTGAAATTGCCTTACTATAATCGTTGGAAACTTCATAAACTATACCAACTAGACCACTGCCATTCATAACTATACTTTCTTTTTTTACACCTGAATTTTTTCCCGCACCTATTATAAAACTCTCATACCAGTTTCCATCATTTTTACCTACAACACTTGTAGAAATACTTGTTGCTTTATATTTTTCTTCTACAAAGCTAAGTGTCTTCTTTAATTCTTCTAATGATTCTGTCTTGTCTAATTTGGTATTTAAAGCTATAACATCTTTTTTAAGCTTTTCATTTTCTGATTCTAATTTTTTTACCTTTTCAGAGTTATCTCTATAATTTAAGATATCTTTAAAACCATTTTTTATAAATGAAAATCCATCATTTATTCCTTTTCCTACACTTGTAATAGCATCTGATGCTACACCTAAGTTTACTGGGCTTCCACTTGAAAACTTACCAATTGATATACCCACAATTCCAATTAAAGTGATAGCAACTACGCCCGTTGCTATCACTTTAACATTAATCCTTTTTTTCTCATTTTTATTCTTGTCAAATCTCAAGGCCATCACCAACTTCTAATTTTTAGCATTCATCATTAATACTTTTTCAAAAATTTCTTGGTCTTCAACAGATTTTCCTGTTCCAAGTGCAACACAATCAAGAGGAGCTTCTGCTATTTGAACAGACATTCCTGTTTCTTGTGTAATAAGTTTATCAAGACCTCTAAGTAAAGCTCCTCCTCCTGTTAGCATTATTCCGTTTTCCATTATGTCTGATGCTAATTCTGGTGGAGTCTTTTCTAATGTAGATTTTATAGCATCTACTATTGAACTCACAGGCTCTTTTAATGCTTCTCTAACTTCTGTAGAACATATTTCTATTGTTTTAGGTAACCCTGATATTAAATCTCTACCTCTTATTTGCATATTTATTTCTTCATCATCTTTAAATGTAGAACCTATGCTAATTTTAACATTTTCAGCAGTTCTTTCACCTATCATAAGATTATATTCTTTTTTTACATAGGCAACTATAGACTCGTCAAATTCGTCTCCACCAATTCTTATAGATTTAGCAGTAACAATTCCTCCTAGAGATATTACAGCTATTTCTGAAGTACCTCCACCGATATCAACTACCATATTACCTTCTGGCTCTTCAACCTTTAATCCAGCTCCTATAGCCGCTGCCATTGGTTCCTCTATAAGAAATGCATCTTTAGCACCAGCTTGTCTTGCAGCCTCTTCTATAGCTCTCTTTTCAACTTCTGTAACTCCAAAAGGAACACATATAGCTATTCTTGGACTTACAACACCTTTTTTATCAGCTGCTTTTTGTATAAAGTAACTAATCATTGATTGAGTTATATCAAAGTCAGCTATTACTCCATCTTTCATTGGTCTTATAGCTACTATATTTCCTGGTGTTCTACCTATCATTTTTTTAGCTTCTTCACCTACTGCTAAAACTTCTTTACTGTCATCTCTTATTGCAACAACTGAGGGTTCTCTAACAACAATACCTTGTCCTTTTATGTAAACTAATGTATTTGCAGTCCCTAAATCTATTCCCATATCCTTTGTCATCTTGTTAAAACTAAAAAAACCTCTTTTTTCTTTCTTTTTTTCCTTAGCCATGATTTTACTCCTTCCTACTAATTAAGAATCATGTTTAAAACATTCTCCTACTATTTTATCACATATAAAGTCAAATTATCATATTTTCTTTAAAGCTAAAGTATAATCCATCTCCAATTATTATATGGTCAATTATTTCAATCCCAATTATTTCTCCACATTTAATAAGTCTTGATGTAATATTTTTATCTTCCTTTGATGGTTCTACACTTCCTGAGGGGTGATTATGCATCACTATTATTTTACTTGCACTTCTCTTTATAGCTTCTTTAAAAACTTCTCTAGGATGGACTAATGATGAGTTTAAAGTCCCTACAGATATATCTACATCAGATATTATCTCATTTTTTGTATTTAAAAGAACTGCCTTAAAAACCTCTTTTTTCAAATACCTCAGACTATTCATATAATATTTATGTATATCCCAAGGATTTTTTATTTTATACTTCATAGGTTTAAAACTAGCTACTCTAAAGCCTAGTTCTAAAGCTGCTTTAATTTGGGCTGATTTTGACAATCCAATTCCATCTATATTACACAGCTCCTCTATTGTCATTTCCTCTAAATGTCTAATACCCTGAATATCTTTATTTATTATATAGTTGGCTAACTCGATTGCATTTTTATGTTTGTTACCAGTTCTTAAAAGTATAGCCAACAATTCAGCATTTGATAAGCTTTCTACTCCTTCAGCAAGCATCTTTTCTCTGGGTCTTTCCTCTAGTGCCATTTCTTTTACCTTAATGGTTGAATTAAATGACTTTTTCAGATAAATCACACTCCATAAAAAAGATTTATATTAAAATGTTCCTTTAACAAGTCACCTAACTTTGAAATTGGAAGTCCAACTATATTAAAATAATCGCCTCTAATCTCTTCAACTAGCAAAGCTCCATATCCTTGTATTCCATAAGCTCCTGCTTTGTCAAATGACTCTTTAGTTTTCAGATAATCCTCAATATCTTTTTCTGATAACGTTTTAAATTTTACATTGCTGATTACATAGTCAATTATTTTTTTATCTTTGCACAAGTTTATTAAGCTAATACCTGTTATGACTTGATGCTCTCTTCCAGATAGTCTACTTAGCATGTCTCTTGCACAAGACTCATCTTTAGGCTTTCCTAAAATAGCATTATCTAAAACAACAACAGTATCAGCTCCAATAACAACATCTTTCTTATGTTTAGATGCTACAAACATACTTTTTTCAAAAGCTAATCTCATAACTAAATGTTTTGGTGCTTCACCTTCCAATATAATCTCATCAATTTCACTTTTAATTATATCAAATCTTACATTTGTATTCTCTAGAATTTCTTTCCTTCTTGGAGAGGCTGATGCCAAGATTATATTCATTTATTCACCTCATTTGTACGTAATTTGTACCTATTTAGTCTATCACTATATTGTAAAAAATTCAACAGAAATGTCGAACCTTTTTTGTTACACTATTGTTATATTTATTACCAATAAAATAAATATACATAAAATAGAGGTATGGAAATTATTCCATACCTCTGTTTTATGTACTCATTAGAGATATGGAAATTATTCCATATCTTTATTTTGTCCATATTACAAAATTTTAATAGCTTTCTTTGGACATTTTTCCATACATAAATGGCATCCTACACATTTGTCTGCATCTACCTTATGTTTTTCTTTTAATTCACCTTCTATTGCATCAAACTTACATTGTTTTTTGCACACTGTACATCCCACACAAAGTTCTTGGTCAATAGTAACTTTCTTTCTTTTAGCTATATCACCTGATATTACTTTTGTAGGGCATTTTTCTACACATTGCATACAACCTACACACTTACTAGGGTCTATTTTAGCTATTTTGTTTTCAAATATTATTGCATCAAATTTACAAGCTTTTACACACATTCCACAACCAATACATCCAGCAGTACATTTTTCTTTAACAGCTTTACCAAATTCTTTGCTATTACATTCTACAACTATTGATTGGCTTTCTGGTTTTGTAATTATTATACCCTTAGGGCATGCTTCTTTACATTTTCCACAGTTAACACATTTTTCTTCATCTATTACTGCTACTCCATCAACTATAGAAATAGCATCAAATTTACAAACAGTCTTACATGTTCCAAGACCTAAACATCCAAACTTACACATTTTAGCTCCTGAATTTAAAACATTTGCTGCTCTACAATCAGATATTCCTTCATACTCATATTTATCTTTTGCACTTGAGCAAGTTCCTTTGCAAATAACTTTTGCTACTTGTTTTTCACCTGCTTCAGCACTTACGCCCATTATTTCTCCAACTTTTGCACCAACATCTGCTCCACCTACAGGGCAACCATTAACTGGTGCTTTTCCTTCAACTATCGCACTTGCAAGACCTCCACATCCTGGGAATCCACAACCACCACAGTTAGCACCTGGAAGTACTCCTAGTATAGCTTCCACTCTTTCGTCTACTTCTACAGCAAACTTTTTAGATGCAAAATCTAATACTATCCCGAAGATTAAGCCCATAACTCCTAAAACTAATACAGCTGTAAGTATCACTATTTTCACCCCTCTTTTTTATAGCTTTATAAGTCCTGTAAATCCTAAGAAAGCTATTGACATTAAACTTGCTGATATAAGTGTTATAGGGAAACCTTTAAACGCTTCTGGTATATCAGCTAATTCTAGTCTTTCTCTTATACCTGCGAATATTACTATTGCTAAAGTAAATCCAGCTCCTGCTCCAAATCCGTTTATTATTGTTTCTACTAAATTATAACTTTTTTGAACATTAACTAGAGCTATACCAAGAACTGCACAGTTTGTAGTTATAAGAGGTAGATAAACTCCTAATGCTTGATATAAAGATGGACTCATCTTTTGAATTACCATTTCAACGAACTGAACTATAGAAGCTATAACCAATATAAAAGCTATTGTTTGTAAAAATTCAGTTCCAGTCTTTACTAATAAAATTTGTATAAAATAAGTTATAATTGAAGCTAGAGTTAGAACGAATGTAACTGCAACTCCCATCCCTACTGCTGTATCAACTTTCTTAGAAACTCCTAAGAAAGGACATATACCCAAGAACTGAGATGTTATAACGTTATTAACAAGAACGATACTTAAAAATAAAAGTATTAAATTCATTTATTACACCTCCACTACGCTTTTTTACTTCTTAATTTATTAAATCCTGCAAATAAGAATCCTAATGTTAAGAATGCACCTGGTGGTAATATAAATATTAATACTGGTTGGAAAGATGCTCCAAATAGTGTCATTCCAAATAAACTACCATTTCCAAGTAATTCTCTTACTGCACCTATTACTGTAAGAGCAACAGTAAATCCAAGACCTTGACCTACACCATCAACAATTGAAGCTAGTGGACCAGTTTTAAAAGCAAAACTTTCTGCACGAGCTAGTATTAAACAGTTAACAACTATTAATGGTATATATATACCAAGAGCCTTATCAAGAGCAGGAACATATGCTTTTAAAACCATTCCTACTATTGTAACAAATGTAGCTATAATGACTACAAATATAGGTATTCTTATCTTATCTGGTGTGATTTTTCTTAGTAATGATATAACTAAATTTGCACATATTAAAACTGCTGCTGTTGAAAGACCCATACCGATTCCATTTATTGCTGAAGTTGTAACGGCTAGTGTTGGACACATACCTATAACTTGCACAAATGTTGGGTTCTCATCTATTAGCCCATTTTTAAATACTTTAGCTAAATTCATAATTAACCCTCCTTATTTATTAAGAGCACTATTGAAGACATCTATTGCAGCATTTACTCCTGTAGTAACTGCTGTAGATGTAATAGTTGCACCTGATATTGCTAATATTTGATTTTCTGCTGTTGTGCTTCCTTTTGCTACTTCAAGAGGTTCAGCAGTTTTTCCTTTGTATTGACCTTTAAATGCATCATCTTTAGCTTTTGCTCCAAGTCCTGCTGTCTCTGACATATTACCAATATCAACACCTGTAACTTGGCCATCAGCTGATATACCTACCATAACTTCAATTTCTCCACCATAGCCACTTGGTTTAGCTTTTAAAGTATATCCTACTACCTCAGAACCATCTAGCCCTTCATATACTTCAGCTATAAGACCATCTCCAAGGTCTTTATAAGTACTTTCCTTCATTTCTTTAAATTCTTTTGCTTCTGGAAGTACTGCTTTTCTAAGTTCATTGTTTGCTTGTATATTTCTTTGTTCTATTACTGGAGCTGTAACTTGATTTGTAGCTCCAAGTGCTAATGAGGCTATTGCACTTATAGCAAGTAAAGTTCCACCTAGTCTTACCATACTATTCATTATTTAGCCACCTCCCCAAACACTCTGTTTCTAACAAACTTATCTATAAGTGGTGCAAGACAGTTTACTAGTAGTATTGAGTAAGATACACCTTCTGGATATCCACCATACATTCTTATAACAGTTGTTATAAGACCAGCTAATACAGCGTATATTATTTGACCTTTCTTAGTCATAGGCGAAGTTGTATAATCCGTAAGCATGAAGAATCCACCTAACATAAGTCCTCCAGCAAACAGTTGATATATTGCAAAATTTATATTAAATCCACCTAAAAGGAATGTTAATATAAATACAGTTGCTATGTAAAATACTGGGATAACATAATTTATTATGCCTTTATACATTAGGTATACTCCACCTAATAATAATAATATTGCTGATGTCTCACCTATACATCCACCAATATTACCAATCATCATATCAGCGAGACTAATTCCATTGCTAGAAAGGTCTGCTAATCCTGCTGCTCCATTTTTCAAAAAGCTTAATGGTGTTGCAGTAGTAACTGCATCTAAATTTTTACCTATCCAGTTAACACCTGGTTGAGTCCAAGCAGTCATTGCTACTGGAAATGATGCTAATAAAAATGCTCTTGCAGCAAGTGCTGGATTGACAAAGTTACATCCAATTCCACCAAATACCATTTTAACTACTAATATTGCAAATATTCCTCCTACTAGACACATCCACCAAGGAAGTGATGCTGGTACGTTAAATGCTAATAATAATCCTGTTACAACAGCTGAAAAATCTCCTATAGTACTTTTATGCTTCATAAGTTTTTGATATAAAAATTCAGTACCTACTGTACCAAGTATACAAAAAAACATAGCACTCAATGCATTAAGTCTAAAGAAGTATACTCCTGCTACTGCTGCTGGAAGGAGTGCTATAATAACTTGTTTCATTATATATGAAGTATCTTCATTACTTCTCACATGAGGAGAAGATGATACTATCAACTTATTTTCCATCGTTTTTCCCCCTTAACTTTCTTTATTTCTGAGCAGCTTGCTTTCTTCTCTTTGCTCCTATTTCTCTTTTTGCTGATCTTATAGATTGAAGTAATGGTCTTCTTGCTGGACAAATAAATGAACAAGACCCACATTCTATACAATCCATAGCTCTATGATATTCAGCTGTGTCATAATCTTCCTTCAAAGAATATGCACTTATGAAAAGTGGTTGTAAGAATGATGGACATACATCTGTACATCTTCCACATCTTAAACAATTTTGAACATCTGGTGTACGTGATTCTTCTTCATCTAAACATAAAATCCCTGAAGAACCTTTATTAGTTGCTATTTCAGTAGTATATTGAGCTATCCCCATCATAGGTCCACCCATTATCACTTTACCAACTTTTTTATCTTCTTTAAAACCACCACATTGGTCTATTATTTCTGAGACTAATGTCCCAACTTTTGTTATTAGGTTTTTAGGTTCTTTGATACAGCTACCTGTTATTGTAGTAATTCTTTCTACCAAAGGCATACCTGTTTTAATAGATTTAGCTATTTGAGCTGCTGTGGCAACGTTGTCAACAACTGCACCTGCTGCTATTGGCAATCCGCCTGATGGAACTTCCTTACCTGTACACGCATAAATAAGTTGTTTTTCTGCTCCTTGTGGATATTTCACTTGAAGGCCAACAACTTCGATTTCACTATAATCTTTAGCTACATTTTGAATGGCTTCTATAGCATCTGGTTTATTTGTTTCAATTCCTATAAATCCTTTTTTAACATCTAATACTTTCATTAATGCTCTTAAACCAAATACAACATCTTCTGGATTTTCCACCATTAATCTGTGGTCTGCAGTTAAATATGGTTCACATTCTGCCCCATTTAATATAACTACTTCTGCTTTACTGTCTGGTGGAGGAGATACTTTTACATGGTTAGGGAATGTAGCTCCACCCATACCTACTATTCCTGCCTCTTTTATGATACCTACTATATCTTCTTTGCTCAAATCCTCTAACTGACCTTTTGGTTGAACACTTTCATGTAATTCTTCCTTAAAGTCATTTTCGATAACTACACATTGAGCTGAACCACCTGGTACTTCATGTTGTTCAATAGCAATAACTTTACCTGATACTGAAGAATGAACGTTACATGAAACGAAACCTTGCTGTTCACCTATTTTTTGCCCAAACTTTACTTCATCACCAACTTCAACAATAGGTTTAGCTGGTGCCCCTATATGTTGTTGAAGAGGAATGTAAACTATCTTTGGAGCTTGAGCTTTTTCAAGTGCCTTTGTGTTAGAGTACTCTTTTCTATATGGAGGATGTATCCCTCCCTTAAAAGTTAAGAGTTTCATTGTTTTACCCCCTTATCTATAAAAAAACATTTTTTCTGCCTTCTATAAGTATACTATATATATTAAAAAATCTTAACAATTGTTAAAAAAATATCCCTATTTTTATAATTTATTTTATAAATCAACGCCTCTTTATTAAGTTAAAACGAGGAAAAGGATTGTCTTATTAAACAATCCTTTTCCTATAGCTTTCTAAAGTCTAAATTTTCTGTATTTTATTTTATGGAATTTATGAACAAAGAATACTCTTGCATAGATGATAAAAGTAGACTTTTACTTACACTATATTTTTCTTCATTTGCTGCTTTTGAGGCAGTATCAATTTTTTCGTTTATGTTCTTTACATAGTCAATCAAATTATCTTTAAATAAACTCATTTCAGAATAATCAATCTTTTCAGCTTCTTTTGATATATTTTGTGATATTGCCTTTCTATTTGTCAAAATAGTATTATATTTTTCCATATCTACATTATTTTCATCATTCGACCAAAAACTTGATTCTTCTTTAAAGTTTGTTATTAATTTATTTAATTCTTTGGATATACTATCTATATAAGCATAATTACTTGTATATTCTAAAGATAGCATAGGTGCATCTAAATGAGATAAAAACGCATCTGGAAATACTTTTCTTATAGAACTCATATGTTTTCTAACTTCATTTTCATCAAAAGAAGAGTATGTTTGTATTTTTTTTACTCCATCCTTCTCCATAACTGAAAAAGGTATATCACTACTAACTAATGATGTTTGTATTTTTTTCAAATCGTCATCATTATCTATTGCAGCAACTTGGATAGTATATATATCCCATCCTTCAATAGTAGCTAATTTTACTTCTTCTGGTTCCTTGGTATTATTTACTGCTTTTTCTGAATTATTATTTTGATTATTATTTGAATTGGTTTGTGATTTAGATTTTTTTCCATTTTTTATGGCATTTAGTTCATCAGATATATCTTTATAAGTTATATCTGATGAACTATTTAGAAATGGTATTTTAGCTGATATATACTCTAACATCTTGCTATCTTTTATTTTTGTATAAGAATAATAGCCAATCAAACATAAACAAGCAATAGTTATTATATACTTACGCACATCTATCTTATGTCTATTATTATTAAATCCTCTGTATATCGTCTTTCTTCTATTCATTAGTTTGTCCCCTCCCAAAATTATATTATTAATAAAGTATATTTTTAAGAGTCTCAATTTATGAATAGAAAACTTATTTATTTTAATTTTTTAATAAAAATTATATCTACGAAGCAAATCTTCTTGCTCCAAGCAATGCTTTAGACCAATATGAAGTAGTCAAATTGTCTACTTTAACCTTATTAGGATTAGTTTGAGTTCCACTACAATGTATAAACTTACTATTGCCTACATATATACCTACATGGTTCGTTGCTCCATCTCCGTCAGTATCAAAGTAAACTAAATCTCCTGGTGCATAGTTACCCATAGAAACTGCACTTCCAAATTGAGCTTGCTCTCTAGAAACTCTTGGTATAGAAAGTCCAACTGAGTGTTTAAAAACATACTGTGTAAATCCAGAACAATCAAACTTATCTGGACCAGATGCTCCCCATTGATATGGTATTCCAATAAGTGTATATGCAAAATCTACTACTTTTGAACCATTTACAGTCGATTTATCTGAATTTCCAATAGATGAAGAATTTGAATTACTATTAGATTGGGAATTATTATTAGATGATGAATTAGAGTTTTCTTTTAATCCTTCAGTAGTCTCAGAAATATAACTAGAACTTACCCATCCAGTTGTCCCATTTGATAATTTTACTTTATACCATCCATTACTTTTAGCTTTTAACTCAACAACATCTCCACCATTTAATTTTCCGATTACAGAATAGCTTGTCCCAGGACCACTTCTTACATTTAAACTTACAGTAGATGTTACTTTTCCCTTCTTGCCTTCAAGTGATACTTCACTAGATTGATTTTTATCAGTGTTGTTATTATTAGTAGTATTACTTGAATTAGAATCATTTGTTCCAACATCTTCTGATGTTTTTGAGATATACTGACTACTAGCCCATCCAGTAACTCCATTTGATAGCTTTATTTTATACCATCCATTACTTTGTTCTAATAACTTTACTACATCTCCATTATTTGCTTTACCAACTAATGAGTAGTTTGTACCTGCACCACTTCTTATATTTAATCTAGAACTGACATTTACTTTTCCATTCCCACTAATAGATGTTCCACTTGATGTTGAATTATTTTGATTCGAAGTACTTCCAGATGAACCACTCGTTGATATGTATTTTGAACTTCCCCAGCCAACAACAGAACTTGACACTCTTACTTTATACCAACCATTAGATTTTTCTAAAATTTCTACAGTTTTTCCCTTATATAACTTTGCTACTTTGTCACAATCAGCACTTGGCCCGCTTCTTATATTTAAAGCACTAGCTGTCACAACTCCCTTTTCAAGAGCACTTGCATGTATGGAACTAACAGATACTGCTACTGCTCCAATCCCTAAAGCCGTTATAGCTTTCTTCACTACTATCACTCCCCCCAACATATTTTTATAATCATAAATTTGTACCACTATTATCCATTTTTAACAACTATATTTTAATGATAACTTATTCTATTATTAATTGTAAAGAAATTATAATTATATTATTAAAATTAATGATTCTTAGGAAGTATTTCAATCCAATAATTATCTGGGTCCGCTATAAAATAAATTCCCATACTTTCATTTTCAAAACATATACAATCTAAGTCTTTATGAAGTTTTTTTGCCTCATCAAACTCTTCAACTTCTAAAGCCAAATGGAACTCATTATCCCCTAAATTATATGGTCTATCCCAATCTCTAAGCCAAGTTAACTCTAATGTATGGCTAGTAATCCCATCTCCTAAATAAACTAGTATAAAACTTCCATCTTCTGCTTCTTTACGCTTTACTTCTTTTAGACCTAAAGCTTTATCATAAAAATTCAAACTTTTTTCTAAGTTAGTAACATTAAAATTGTTATGGCAAAAACTAAACTTCATTTTGAAATCACTCTCCAATTTTTACTTTTTTTATATTATATCATTATTATAACTTTATTTAAATCAAATTAAGTTAAAAATTTGAATAATACTACGTAATACTTAAGTAGCATTAAATTATTTAAAAGAATATGTCAAAAAAAGAATAAGTTCTATTAAACACATGAAAAAATTGTACTCAAGTTATCTTGATTGTGTAAAATAATAGAACTTATTTTTTTAATTTTTATATTTAATTTTTAATTTTTTCTTTTATAATATAGTTTATTACTTTTTTTCTAATATCTTCAGCACTATAATCATCCTCTATTTCTATATCTAAAAGTTTTGCTATTGATTTCATATCTTCCCTAGTTTTTGACCTATAGCTTGATATCAGTTCATCTTTTATTTTCTCAGGTTCTAAAAGATATTCTTCATCTCCTCTTTTGAAAGTAACATATTTTTGAGCATATGAATTTCTATTATAGTATATATACCTTGATATTTTTCTTAAAATCTGATTATATGAAAGTCGCTTATTAACATTAAGCTTTAAGTACTCTGAAAAAGCAAATAGCTCTTTTTTTGATTTAAATAATGTTTCTTTTTTGATAGTTCTTGATATCGAAGTTACACTTTCTTGATATGCACACTTTTTTAACATTTTTAAATATACTCTATTAAGACCAATACTTTGATTGAATTTTTTTATATTATTATTAATAACTTTATCCAAATTACCTTCAAAGTATTTTTTTGCTCCTTTTTGTGATACATAACTCTCAAGTTCTTTGTGGGCCATATCAAGTATCATTTTTTTTAAATCTTCTTTATATCCTCTAGACTCCATGATACTCCCTCCCTTAGCTATTTATAGTATATTCAAAAAGTTTACGAAATGTGAATCTTTCTCGAAATTTTTTACTTTTTATGTATATATTAATTTAAAAGGGGAGATAATAGTAATGTAAAATCAAACATACTCAATCTCCCCCATTTTTAGACCTCTATTACTCCCCCAATAGAGGTCTTTTTTTATTTTATTATTTTTTATTCAATTCCTTTTAATTCAAAACCTAACTCTGCTATTACTTCTTTTAACTTATCAACTGATACATCATCTTTCATATCTACAGATGCACATTTATTTTCCAAATCTACATCTAAAACTTCAACACCATCTATATCTTCTGTTAATGCAGTTTTAAGGTGATTTACACAGTGTCCACAACTCATACCTTCTACTAATAGTTTCTTTTTCATATCAATTACCTCCTTATACCCTATAAGGGTATTTTATCACACAGTTTAAATTTTTTAAATATAAATTAGTCATTTAATTTATTTCGATTCATTTGAGCTTATATCTAAGTTAGAGATTCCCTCATATACATCAAATTCATTTGGAGTAATCTTTCCTTTTAGTCTACTATTGCTTACAATATAGTTGTTTCTAATAGCTAAACTTATAAATGTTGCATTATCCTCAACATATTTTTGTACATCTTTATAAGCTTTCTTTGTTTCAATTTCAGATGCAGAACTTGTCAGTGCAGACATGTATCCATTTAACTTATCATCAGTATATCCGCTGCTTGCTATTATACTACTTACATCTGGTACAATAGATAATTTCCATCCTACCAATGCCAAATCGTAATTTTTAGAATTAAGGGCACTTTCCATTTCTTTGTCTGATAACTGATTTATTGTATTGTTTATTCCTATAGCTTTTAGGTTTTCACTTATTATATGTGATGTTTTTAACCTCTCACTATTATCTTTATTTACTATTATTTTTAAATTCATTTCAGAAAGTCTTTTCTTTACTTCCTCTTTTTCTTTATTTTTTTTATCTTCAGCTTCTTTTTTTACTCTCTCAGCTTCTTCTTGTTCAGCCTTTTTTTGTTCTTCTGCAGTAAGTTTCTTTGTATTTTTTTTAGTTGATTTTTTTTGTTTTTTATCTACCTTATCATTTTTTGGATTCACTGCATTTATATTTGCATATTCTACTTTATTAAGATACTCAATCGCTTTATCTTTATTGTACTCTAAATCTTTCACATCACTGCTATAATATTTTGATTTTGAGTTAAGTGGAAAATTAACAGGAGTTGCATCATCCATATAACCTTCACTAATAATTCTACTTTTATTTATAGAATGTGCAATTGCTTTTCTAAAATTGACATCCTTAAAAAAAGAATTATTGTAATTAAATAATACACATTCATAATCTCTACCTTGATATTTTGTTATATTAAACTCTTTTTCTTGAAATTTGCTCAAATCATTCAGCGTAACATTTGTTATATCACTATCAAGAGCCATAACCATAGATGTTCTAGCATCTTCGTTAGGAACCATTCCTACTTTTACATTTTTCATAGCTTTAGGAACTTCTTCATAGTAATCCTTATTCACAGATAAAATCATTCCTTCTCTTTCTGTATATGATTCTATTTTATATTTCCCATTTCCTATCATATTATTATTTTTGTCATTTACATCTTTTGAATCTAAATGATTTTGAGATACTATTGGAAATATTAAACTATCAATAGAAAAAGCATACTTAGCTTTAAATTTTATTGTAAAATCTTTATCTGATTTAATATTTACAGAAGCTATATTTTTTGTAAATTCATTATATGGACTTTCTGCACTTTTTTGAATTAAACCAATTGTATAATTTACATCATTTGAAGTAACTTCTTTTCCATCATGCCATTTTGCATCGTTTAATTTTATATCTATACTCATTCCATCTTGAGCTATATTGTACTCCTTCACTAATTGAGGAGTTACATTATAGTTTTCATCTATTGTAAACAAGCCATCATAGATTAAGTTCATTATGTAGCCAACAGACTTATCAGTATTTGTTATAGGGTTTATAGTCTTAGGAGTCACCATCGTTAAGTTTATATACTTGGCATCTATAGAGCTCTGACTTTTAATACCTGATTCACTGCTACTTTCTTTTGTTTTAGTATTACTACAACCAACTATCATAAGAGTTATAGCTAAAATTACTGTTAAGACTTTTATTTTCTTCATTAGTTTTTCCCCTTCTCGCCATATATCTTATTATAATTTTTATAATTATTTTTTACTTTTTCTACATACTTTGAAGTTTGTTCAAAGGGTATATCATGTAGATTCTTTCCATCTTTACTATATTCATTATTTTCTAACCATTTCTTTACATTACCTGAGCCACCATTATATGCAGCTATTACTAAATCCAATGAACCAAATTCTTTATATAATTTATTTAAATACCAACAACCAATTCTTATGTTGGTTTCTGGATCAAAAATATCAATATTTTCTAGATTCAGTTCTTCCGCTCCCCAATCTCTAGTTATGTCTAATATTTGCATTAACCCTTTGGCCTCTTTTTTTGAAACAGCAGAGCTATTAAACTTACTTTCTGCTTTTATGACACTGTAAACTATATTTTCATCTAAATTAAATTCTTTAGAATATTTTTCTACATACTCTGAGTATTTTTTAGGATACAAAAACTTATGTATTATTTTGCTTTCCATTAATAGTGCCCCAAATAAGATTATAAAAATAGATAGAACCAATACTTTCTTATTATTCACGCCAATTCTCCTTCATGTATTCAATAAATTTGTATACTTTATTCTCTAATTCAGTTATTGTTCCCGAATTATCTATTATATAATCACCATATTTGGATTTTTCTTCCTGACTCATTTGTGAATTTATTCTGCTAAGTGCTTCTTGTTTACTACAATTATCTCTCTTTTGTATTCGGCTAATTTGTACTTCTTGTTTACAAGTAACCACTAATAGCTTATCTACTATTTCCAAAAATCCACTTTCTACTAATATTGCTGCATCTAATATTACTATCTTTTCGTCTTTTTTTCTAGCTTCTTCTATATCACTTATTATTTTTTCTCTTATTATTGGATGTGTCAGATTATTTAACTCATTAAGTTTTTCTTCATCATTAAAAACTATTTTCCCAAGAGCTTTTCTATCTAAAGTTCCATCATCCTTTTTTATATTTCGACCAAAATGTTTAAATACTTTTTCTAATAACAACTCATCCTCAAAGATTTGTCTAGATATAATATCTGCATCCACTATAGTAATGTTAAATTTTCTAAATATATTCGATAGGCTGCTTTTTCCACAGCCTATTCCTCCTGTAAGTCCTAATATCAACATAAAATCACCTACTTTGTCTCATACCAAGAACTACCAACATTTAAATCTACATCTAAGTGAACATCCATATTTACAGCATTTTCCATTTCATCTTTTACAATCTTTTTAACTATATCTATTTCATCGTCAATTGCTTCAACTATCAATTCATCATGAACTTGTAGTATAAGCTTTGATTTCAAATCATTTTCTTCTAACTTTTTGTGAACATTTATCATAGCAATCTTTATTATATCTGCTGCACTTCCTTGTATTGGTGCATTCATTGCAAATCTCTTTCCTCTATTTCTCTCCATAAAATTGCTAGATTTTATTTCTGGTATATATCTCCTTCTGTTTAAGATAGTCACAGCATAACCATCTTCACTGGCCTTTTCTACTGTAGTGTCCATAAACTCTTTTATCTTATGATACTTAGCAAAATAACTTTCTATATACTCTTTTGCTTTTGGCACAGGTATATTTAAATCATCAGCCAATCCAAAATCACTTTTACCATATATAATACCAAAGTTTACTGCCTTAGCTGCACCTCTTAATTCACTAGTTACATCTTCCATAGAAACATTGAAAACTTGTGAAGCTGTTTTAGTATGAATATCTTCATTATGTTTAAATGCTTCTATCATATTTTCATCTTGACTCATATGTGCAAGAACTCTAAGTTCTACTTGTGAGTAATCGGCATCAACTAGCTTACAATTTTCATCTGCAATAAACACCTTTCTTATTTTTCTACCCATTTCCATTTTTATAGGTATATTTTGAAGATTTGGTTCTGTAGATGAAATCCTTCCAGTAGTTGTTATAGTTTGATTAAATGATGAATGAATTCTATTACTTTCTGGATTTATTATGTTTAGAAGACCTTCAACATAAGTAGAATTCAGCTTTACTATTTGTCTATACTCAGTTATTTTGTCTATTATTGGATGTTTATCCCTTAATTTTTCTAAGACATCCGCATTAGTTGAGTATCCAGTCTTGGTTTTTTTGATTATTGGAAGTTCTAATTTTTCAAACAATATAACACCTAACTGTTTTGGTGAATTTATATTAAATGGCTCTCCTGATAATTCATAAATTTCCTTTTCTAGTGTAGAAATTATTTCTTTAAACTCAATACTTAGGTCATCTAGTATACTCTTATCTACTTTTATACCTTCATACTCCATATGTCCTAAAACTTCCACCAATGGCATCTCTACATGGTAAAAAAGACCATCCATACTCATATCGATTAAACTTCTTTCCATCATAGGAATTGTTTCTTTAACTGTGCAGATTATTTGCCCCATATACTCTGCCAAATCTTCAAATTCTAAATCTTCGTAGTTCTTAGATTTAACACCTTTACCTAGTAATTCTTCTTTTGATTTAACTTTTTTTGATAAGTATTTCATAGCTATAGCACTACAGTCATATGATGTAGATGAGGTAGAATCTATTAAATACTCCGCTATTGTTATATCAAAATTTATATTTTCCAAGTTTATATTATATGGCTTTAAAGATATATAATCATCCTTTAAATTATATCCAAACTTCTTTATTTCTTTATTTGAAAGTATACCATCTAATTTTGTTACTTCATCTGAATCTATATAATATATTTTTTCTCCATCTACACTTATAAAGATATATATTATATTTTTTTCAAGTATATTACCTTGTCCTCTAACAGTTTTTAAAATAACTTGTCCTTTTTTATTTACTTCATCTATAAATTTATCTATATCTTTTAATTTTAATATTTCTATTTTTTCTTCTACTTGTTCATTATCATCTGAGTCAACCAAGTCAACTAATCTTGATAAAAGGCTTGTAAATCCAAAATATCTAAACTTATCTAAAAGTTCATCTTTATCATAATCGCCAAAAATCATACTATCCAAATTTACTTCAATTGGTACATCCCTTATAATTGTTGCAAGTCTTTTGCTTTGAATAGCTATTTCTTTATTTTCTTCTATCTTCTTTTTTACGCTTCCTTTAAGTTTATCTGTATTTTCTATTAAATTCTCTATACTAGAAAACTCTTTTATAAGTTTTATTCCTGTTTTTTCCCCTATTCCAGGTACTCCTGGTATGTTGTCTGATTTATCTCCCATAAGTCCTTTTAAGTCAATAAACTGAGTTGGAGTCATTTCATATTTTTCAATTACAGAGTTAAAGTCATATTCTTCAACTTCTCCTACACCTTTTTTTGTTATAAGAGTAGTCGTCTTATCTGAAGCAAGTTGAATGGCATCTTTGTCTCCAGTTACTATGTATACTTTATATCCATTATCCTCTGCTTTTTTAGAAACAGTTCCTATAATATCATCTGCTTCATAACCATCTATTTCTAATCTATTTATTTTAAATTTATCTAAAAGGTCTTTTAGTGGCTGTAATTGCTCTGCTAATTCATCTGGCATTCCCTTTCTTCCTGCTTTATAATCTTTATACTCTAAGTGTCTAAATGTAGGTGCTTTTCTATCAAAAGCTACACTTATATGTGTTGGTTTATATATATCTATTATTTTAAACAACATTGTCGTAAAGCCATATATAGCATTAGTTTTTAAGCCTTCTTTATTATTCATTTCTGGCAAAGCGTAAAATGCTCTATTTATTATTGAATTTCCATCTATTATAATTAATTTTTTTTCCAAATTATATCACTCCTAAAGATTCTCTATTTTTGTAACATATATATTATATACCAATATGCTATTATTTAATATTCCCATAATAATAATAGTATATTAAAATTAAATATGTTGCAAACAATATATTTTTTTGCTATAATAATAAACATGACATGACCGAGTGGTGGAATTGGTAGATGCAATTAACTCAAAATCAACTGTGTTGATTCATAAGTTTTCATGAGGAAAAGCTAGTATTTATGATATTTTGACAGTTTGATGAGTGCTTTGTATTCAATATTCCTCTTGCATATTCTTGGAAAATCTGGTAGGATATACTAGTAGTTCGGATTTAAAATATAAGCCGCTGTGGCGGAACTGGCAGACGCATACGACTCAAAATCGTACGGGAAACCATATGGGTTCGAGTCCCATCAGCGGCACCAATAAATTAAAACTCTTTAGTTTAAACTAAAGAGTTTTTTATTGTCACATTCCCTAAATATTCACTAACACTTTTTCTTTTACTTTCAATATTATGTATAGAAATAAATGATTTCTAATTTGTTTCTAGCTTTTATTCACTAAACTTCAACTTACCCAAAATAGGCAATTATGACTGCTTTAAAGTAGTCTATATTTTCTATTAGTGAAACATAACCCCAAGAAAAATAATCTAGTACATCTGTTTAACAATAGAAATAAAATCACAAAGATTCTTAGACAGCCACTTATCTTTATGATAAATGAGTTGAGAAACAATGTTATAGTTTGTAGCATATGGAATCTTAATTAATTCATGCATTTTTAATTCTTTTTCTACTGCAAGCTCTGGTAGAAGACACAATCCAAGACCACTAAGCACTGTTTGTTTAATTACCTGAATACTCCCTGTTTCAAGAACTATTTTGGGAACTACACATGACTCAGATAGTTCTTTTTCAAATAGACTTCGATAACAACAGCCCTCCCCTGTTAAAATAAAAGGAATATCTTGAAAATCTTGAATAGACACTTTTTCTTTTAACGCTAAATTACTTTCTTAAACAGATAAAACACATATTGGCTCATCCTTTTTTAATACAGAAACAACAGACTTATCAGCAACAGGTGAGTCAAGTATAAATGCAATATCAATTGTATTATCTGCAAGTAATGGAATAAAATCAGATGAATCCAAAGTCTTCAAAAACAAATCAACATCAGGATATTTCTCTTTATATATTTTAATAATTTCAGGTAGTTTAAAAATACAAATAGATTCTGAAGCCCCAATAACAATACGCCCTGAATCAGCTTGGTTTTCATACATATTTTTAATATCAGATGAAAGTAGAATCATTTTTTTTGCATAGGGAATTAACATTTCTCCTTCTCTAGTTAGTGTGACACTTTTTCCTATACGCTCAAAAAGACGTACATCTAATTCTTTTTCTAGTTGCTGTATTTGGGTTGTAATATTTGATTGTGCATAATTAAGATACTCGTAATCGAAGGAGAATTTGATTTAGAAACTCAAGAAGGATTAACAAAAGTTGAGGAAGGAGAATTTATTATTGTACCAAAAAATACAGTACACAGACCTGTTGTTAAGGAACTTACAAAATTTCTAATGCTTAAATTAGATGGAACTCTTAATAAAGAAAATAGTGGAGATTTATATGAAGATTAATCTATTTAAAGATATATAAAATTACTTACAAATAAAATCCTAAAATATTTTTCTTTAAAAACTATATAATCTTTAGCCACAAAAGCCACAAGATAAAATATATACCTGTGGCTTTTTATAAATTTATATAATTGTATATTAAAGATAACATCTAAAATTCTCTTAAGAATATAAAACTTAAAATCTTAATATTTTTATTGTGATTTTAAGTTTTTCACTATAACTTTTTATCCAACTTATTATATACAACTACCATACAAATAAATTGAAATAAAAGAAGTAATCCAAGCCCAATTAAAACCCATTTACTTATTATCATTATTGAAAATACACTCAATGCAGATACAATAAATATAATAATCACTAAAACATAAGACATAATTTGGTTAGTAATACGTCCAGATTTATCGCGTAACATAATTCTTCTCTCATCATTCATCTCTATTTTTTGATTTTCTAGCTTTTTTTCATACTCTTTAGACTTTTCAGGCTTACTCCAATATATATATTGACATATCATACATATTCCAGGTCCTAAAGATGCTCCAGCAAGCCCCCATATAAAAGCTTCAAATGAAAATTCTGTTAATGTAGCCAATAAAATAAATAAAACTCCAAAAACAAGATAAACAATACCCATATATAATCTATTCTTTTTCATTTTTACTCCTCCTCATAAATAAATATTTCTTCAATACTCATATCAAAATATCTTGCTATTTTAAATGCTAAAATAATTGATGGATTATATCTGCCATTTTCTAATGAACCAATCGTTTGTCTTGAGACTTGTAAGGCAATGGCAAGCTCTTCCTGCTTTATCCCTTTCTTTTTTCTTATTTCTTCTAATCTATTTTTCACATTTTTCTCCTTAAATCATTTCATTTTATGTAAAGCTTGCTTTCCATAATTATACACCCAGATATGTTTTATATAAAGCTTACTTTCCATATTTCACAAAAAATAACAGACTATTTTTAGTCTGCTATTTCAAAATTTCATCTTATTTCTCTAGTTTTGAATTTGTTTCTTAATTGGAATCCAAACTTCTACTGTATAATCAGGAGCATTAATATCACCTTTAGGATAAAGTTCCATATCTGGTAAACTAGCATACTCATACCCAGAACTTGGTAACCATTCAGTAATAATTCTTTTTTGCAATTCCTGTATAGCAATAGCATTTGGCATGGGAGAAACACATTCAAATACTGCCCATGTACCCGATGGTATAAAATATTCATAAGTATTTTCTAAAGTATGTCTATCTGTTGGTGCAGCAATATAATAGTCTAAGTCCTTTCCATTCATACATGTGCTTACTCCAAGTAATCCATGAGGTTCATGATTTATTAATTCCAAAAGTTTTTCAATCATTCCACTTTGTATAGATTTAGCCCATAACTTTGGAACCTTATCAAAACATTCCTCTACAATCATATTCATATGCTCTTTTACTCCAACAATACGAAATCCCTTTTTTTCCACAATACGATATTGCATTTCTACATTTCCCTTTACATAAATAGTTAAGGTTATCCTAGGATATGCTTTTAAAACAACACCTTTTGCTCTAGCAGCAGACGGAGAAATACTATGTATGTTTTGAAAAGCCCTATTAAAAGATGTGGGTGAATCATAACCATATTTCTCAGACAGCTCTAAAATTTTAATATTACTATTTTGTAGTTCAAATGCTGCCTTAGTCATACGTCTACGTCTAATATATTCAGACAAAGGTACTTCTGCAATATATGAGAACATTCTTTGAAAATGGAAGGTTGAACAACATGCAATTTTTGCTGCTTCTGCATAATCCACTCCACTTTCAAGATTGTCTTCAATATAAGTAATAGCTTGATTTAATTTATTTATCCATTCCATTTAACATTCCCTCCAAGCAAATTATACAGTTTAATAAAATAATATACCTCTCAATCTATGCACAAAATTGTAAGATTTAAAATACTATTTCAACAATAGATACAGATTCAGTTTAAAGTATAACATTTACTCATTTAGCTATCAATTTTATATTGGCTTTATATCAAGTCCAATAATTTACATTAATAATCCTCTTTTACATAAAATTTATCAACTAATAATGCTGAAATTAGATTATACAACTATACAACAAAAGAGTTCAATGACATTATTCCATATAATGCATTGAACTCTTTATAGAAATTAATTTAAGTAAAACTAAATTAAATATTAAACTGTTTTATATATTACAATATCCAACTATTTTATAGTCCTCTGGTATTTTATAATCTTTGTCTGGAGTGCCTAAATTCCATTTTAACTCAAACATAGTTGCACTTATTATTGTTGCAAAATAAAGCATAACTATACCAACATCTATTTTTTCTTCATACAAATTAGTATGACCATCTTTTCTAACTGCTAAAACTACAACTCCTCCATCAACTATAAATCTCCATGGTTGTCTATTTAATGTAGATGGAGCTAATCTTGCATAATGGAATGCGTCAAGAAGCGCTCTCTCTTCTAATATATTTGTATTTGCATTATTTCCCCACTCATCCATATAAACTACTTCTTCTACACCTAAACGAGAAGAACTATTGTCTGAAACAACTTGCATATCAGATTTTGAATAATTATCACCAGTCTTTGTAGCATTTAGTACTTTAGTATTGCTTGCATTTTCTCCATATCCAATGGCAATAATTCCTGTTACCTCTTTGTCTGAGTCAATTCCAAGTTTATCTAATACCTTTTTACTATCCTCAAAAGTAACCCAACAAGAACCTATTCCAAGGTCTGTTACCTTAAAAATTATATTTTCTCCTATGTATCCTGAATTTTCGATGTAATTATCTTTTACTTCAGATAATATTATAATATAACTTGGAGCATCTATCATGTTTCCTTTATATCCTGCTATTTTATCTAAATTGTCAAAAACTTCACTTCTATTCATTACTCTTATATCAACGTCTATCTCTGGAACTAGTTTCTTACAAGATTCTGAGTATTTCTTAATCTCACTAAGATACTCTTTTTTAATATCTGTCTTTTTATATTCTCTAACAGACTTTCTATTTAATATGATTGTTTTATAATTCATAATTTTATCCTCCCCAAACTAGTATATTATTAATTATATACCCATTAATGTGATATTTTACGCATTTGCTTAATAAATAATAATTACAATTTTGTAATTATTATTTATTAATAATATTCCACTTTTACATTCATAATGACCAGTTGTGCAAAATCCATTGCCAACCTTCAAATAAAAACATATTATAAAGATAATATAAAATAAACAAACAAATCTTAACAAAAAATTAAACTTTTTTTACACGAAAGAAGGCTTCCCGTTGCCTTCTTTATTTTTTATAAAAAAATAGACTGCTTCTAAAATGATTTTACATTTTTGAAACAGCCAAAGTATTTTATAATGACAACTATATTTGAGGATGTGAGGGAGAGTTGCCATTATAAATTTAGGGTAATTATATTATGTTTTAAGCTAGTTCTTTCTATATTTCTATAATACATTACATATATGAATTTTATATGATATTTGTATAAACAACATATGAAATTATATATTTTAATTATATTAAATCTTATTATTACATTTACTGCAACAATACTCATAGGTCTCTACATTATTTGGAATATTTACAAATACAAATTCTTTACAGTTGTCGCAATACTTTAATATAGATATAGTTCCACAAGTGTAACATTCAAATGTCACACACTCCTCACACTCTTCTATTACTTCAAATTTTTTACTATGTTCACCACACTCTGGGCACTTGCGATTATTTACATTCATAAATACTCCTCCTTATTAGTATAGTTAAAAACATGTCAAAAACTTAATCAAATGTATTTTATATTACTTATTATATATTCTATAATAAATCATATTCCTAGATAATAAAACAAATTAAATAAAAAAAAACCATAAATTTTAAATTTATGGATTAATTCTTGTAATGATAACTCTATTTGAGGATGTGAGGGAGGGTTATCATTACAATAGGGTATTATATTATGGTTTTTAAGCTAGTCTTTCTATACTCTATATAATACATCTGTTATATGAATTTTATATGATTTTTACATAAATATTTTATGAAGTTTAAATTTTTTGACTAATTTTGTATCTGTAAAAAGTTCTCTAAAAATCCATAACATCATAAAAATCCAACATTTAAGTAAAACATCATAAAAAAATTTGTTCAATAATCTTAACAAGTTACATCACCTCATTAACGATTATTAACACAAAACTAAACAATCAATCATAAATTATTCCTAAAACTTAATTTTGATAATTATTGATATACAATCTCTTGATTATCAATCTTATTTTGCATTTCTAATAAAATTTCTTCAACTGAATTGTCAAATATATTGCCTAAATAGACTCTTTTTTCTTTTTGAATGGAATAAGATTTTACACTGCCATCAGAAGAAATATATACATGGCTCCATTCTGCACCATATTTTGAAAATCTTTCTCTTATATCTTTAAACCTCATATCTTCTATTTTTATTGCTCTTCCTCTAGCTCCCCTTACTACTGTATGCCCTCTTTTTATCAAACTAGTTATTTTTATATCTTCTTTTAATTTAACATGTATGTTATCATTCTCTGAATATACATTCCATATTACTTTATGACGATAATCATCTAATTCTCTTATCAAACTTCTTTCAATAGTAAAACTATCTTTAGTTACTATAATTAAATCAAAATGGTCTAACATATATTGAAATACTTCTTTCATATCTTTGTTTTTTAGAATACCTTCACCAATAACTTCTATAAACCTACACCCTTTTTCATACATACACTTTAATAAACTTATAACTTCAGAAAAATATTGAACCCTATTGTCATTACCATCTATCTCTATTGTAAAGTATAAAGGTGTAAGATATACTTTATTTCCTGTTATCTCAAAAACACTTGATAATGTTTGTTCCTCATCTTCAAAGGTTAAATATTCATTATCATAAAACATAAAAAATTCCATAACCTTATCTCTCATGTCAGGGATATTTCTATATCTGTTGGATAATATATCTAATATATCTTTAGTAGTATTTTTCCCATCACATTCTGCTAGTACAACAACTTGCTTCCAACTTAAACTATCCACACTTCCTATACTTTTTTCATATCCATTTGCCTCATCATAAATAGGTCCAATTATGATATTTTCTTTTGGCCACATATGAACTCTAGTTCCATCTTTTAATTTCGGATATTTGTTTTTTACAGATTCATAAAATCTAATTATATCACCCATGATTTTTAACTACCCCCTATATTTTAAATATTACATGCTAAAAATAACAATTTATTTACATTAATTAAATAATTATTAAAAATTAATAATTGTATCTATTTAATAGGGTTTTACACCAATTTTATATATATGTCATTGATGTTTATATACACAAAAAACCTTATTAATTAGACTTTAATGTAATTCTTACTACTTCTGGTTTACAATTAAGTCTAATGAGAACTTTTGAACCTCCTAAGCCTTTATTTAAAACCATAGTGCTACTACCTTTTTCATATTTTCCCCAATCATACTTAGGAAAAAACTCTCTATTTGGAGATAGTACACCTCCAATAAAAGGTATTCTTATTATACCACCATGAACATGACCAGCCAGAACTAAATCAGCTCCCCATTTTACATATTTTTCAAAGAAAAATGGTGTATGAGCTAAAAGTATATTATACTCATTTTCGTTTATTTTACCTAACTTATCTTGTACAAAACTGTCACGCAATTCTAACTTTTTATTATTAGCAAAAAAATATGGATAGCATTCCAATGGTATGATTAAACCATATAGATTAATATAACTATCTCCTTTATATATTCTTACAGATTCATTTTCCATATTTATTATTTTTTTTGAATACAATTCCTTAAAATAATCCCTATATAGATGTTTGTATTTTTTTATTAAAGATTTTTGTTCATGATTTCCAATTATATGGTACACTTCATATTTTTTTACTAAATTATCAATTAAATCTAATGCAATTTGAAAATTTTTATTTTCTCCATCAACTAAGTCTCCTGTTATAAATATAACATCTGGATTTAAGGATTCAATTTTATCTATCAATGTTTTATTATTGTTTTTATCAAATACCTTATTATGTAAATCACTTACTTGAACTATTTTAAAATCATTAAATTCTTTTGGAATTTTTTCATTAAATATGGTATATTCTGTTGTTTCTATATGTTGAGTCTCATACTTATACAGAATATATAAGATTGCTAATACTAATACTGTCAATATAACTTTCATAATCATATATTCTTCCTTTTTATTATATTTTATTAATATTATTATAATGCTTTTATGTTTATTTTAAAACAATAATGTTAGTACATGCATACAAATCTTTTCGACATTATAAAAATAAGTTATCCATTTTGGTAATAAATATTTATTCCCAAAATAGATAACTATAAAATTATCTATAAACTTCTATATTATGAAATACAGTTCTTCCGTTATTTAAATTTTTATATAAATGTTCTAGTGTTCCATCAAATCTAATTGAATGTCCAGACTCTAAAATATAAGTTTTTCCATCTACATTAAGTTCAAGTTTACCTTCTATTACAAGTACATACTCTTCCAGAACATGACTATGTGTAGATGAAACATGAGTACAATTTGCTTCAAGCTCAATTATAAAAAGTTCAAACCTCCTTTGAGGGCTAAAAGGATATATAGGATACAACTTCATATTGCCTTGTTGTTCAATAATAGGTTCTACATCCTCTTTTTTTATAACCTCATAAGTGTTTGTATTTTCATTTAACAGTGTCGTAAAGTTTATTTTGAATCCAGATGAAATTTTCCATAAGGTAGATACAGTGGGGCTAGATTCACCTCTTTCAATCTGCCCCAGCATTGCTTTACTAACTCCTGTCATCTTTGAAGCTTTATCTAAACTTATACCCATATCTTGTCTTAATAACCTTAAGTTTTCTCCTACATTAGGAAATTTATTATCCATGTTAAAATCCTCCTGATAGCCTATTTGTATTCTATGATTTTTACTCCTGTAAGCTCTACTATCTCTTTTAATTTTAACATATGGCTATTGCAAATTTCATCAAATTCATACATATAATCTTCAAGCCCTAATGCTTTATATTTATCAAGTCCAAATTTATGATATGGAAGTAATTCCATCTTTCCACCTAAAACATTTTGCTTTACAAATAATGCAGTGTTTCTTATATTTTCTTCACTATCATTCACTCCAGAAATAATTGGTACTCTTATAACCATAGATTTGTTTAATTTTGAAAGTCTACATATATTTTCTAATATTATCTCGTTACTTACTCCTGTATATGCTCTGTGAACATTATCATCCATAGATTTTATATCTACAAATATATGGTCTATTTTTTCAAAGACATCCTTCACTTTATCCCACTCAAAATATCCACAAGTCTCAATTGCTATGTTTATACCTTTATTATAAAAAGCATCAACTAATTCTCTTAAAAATTCAATTTGAAGTGTGGGTTCTCCTCCAGAAAAAGTTACTCCTCCGTTAGACTCAAAGAAAAATATAAAATCTTTTTCAACTTCCTTTACAATCTCTTCAACAGTTATTTCTTCAGTCATTATACAGATAGCATCATTAAGACATGTTTTAACACATTTTCCACACAAATCACACTTATCATTTATTTGACTTCTGTCAAATAATGAACTTATATTTTGAGGACAAACATCTGTACACCTATTACAAGATATACACTTATCCTTCATGACTCCTAGTTTTACTATATTGCTCCATGAATCTGGATTAGAACACCACTTACATTTTAATTTGCATCCTTCTAAAAATATAGTAGTCCTTATTCCATCACCATCATTTACTGAAAAATGTTGTACCTTTACAACTTTACCTTTTTTACTCATAATCTACCTCATAATTAAAATTTACTGTGTGAGTTTCTGGCTATTATAGCATCTTGCATCTCTCTTGATAAATTAACAAATTGAGTACTATATCCAGCAACTCTCACTAATAAATCTTTATATTCTTCTGGATTTTCTTGAGCTTTTAATAAGACATCATTTGATATTGTATTAAATTGTACGTGGAATCCACCTAGTGCAAAATATGATTTTACCATAGAAGTTAGATTTCTAAGCCCTCTTTCTGTTTCAACCAAATCTTGATTAAATCTCAAATTTAGAAGTGTTCCTCCAGTGTGAACATCATGATTTATTTTTGATGCAGATTTCATAGCTGCCAATGGACTTGTTGTATCAGTTCCAACAAATGGAGAAACTCCTTCTGTCAAAGGTTTTGTAGCTTTTCTTCCACATGGAGTTGCACCTACTATTTTTCCAGTTGGAACATAGTTTGATATACCCATAAATGCACTATTAAATTTAGAACCAAAAATATCCTTATATTTTCTAGTTTCACTGTAATAAAAATCAGAAACTTCAATAGCCAATGAATCTACATAATCATTGTCATTTCCATATTTAGGAACATCTAAGGCAAGTTTTCTTAATTCTTCATAGCCTTCCCAGTCATTATTTAATGCTTTTGTTAACGCTTCTAATGTAGTCACCTTATCTTCAAATACTAATTTTTTTATAGCTGCCAATGAGTTTGAAACTACACCTAGACCTATGCCTGTTAAAACAGGTCCTATATTGTATTTTGCCCCACCTTTACTTAAATCAATACCTTTATCCAAACAACCATCTACACAAGTAGATAAAAATGGTCTTGGTACTATTTCTTTATGAATTTGTTGAGCAACAGTAGTTCCTATAACAGAATTCTTGATAAGATATGCTAGTTGCTTTAAAAACTCTCCTTTAACTTCTTCAAAAGATGCAAATTCATTGATATTTTTTACATCTAACCCCATTTTTTCTCCAGTTAATCTACTCTTCCCTTCATTCATAGCATATTCTAGTGCTGCTGCAAAATTAATATTTACTGCTGAAGTCCATTGACCTGTCTTTCTAAAGTGAGGAACTACACAACCACAATTGCTCCAATCTCTTGCATCTTCTGCATCATATCCATCTTGAAGTAACATTTGTGCCCCTGCACTATCACTGTGTATAGCAGGAAAACCAGTACCTTGTTTTACTAATTTCGCAACTGCCATAACAAAATCATCTGGTGCTCCCTGACTTATTCTAACACTTAAACCTGGTTGATGAGTTTTTACACTTTCTGTTGCCTTTAAACACATATATGAAATATCATTCGTTCCATCAGTTCCATTTCTCTTTTTGCCACCAACAGTAAGGTTTTGAAATTGGTTGTATCCTGCAAAATAATTTGCTGTATTTGCTGATATTGTCCATACCCACTCTGATAGCTTAATCCATAGAGCCTCTATCAACTCTTGAGCCTCTGATTTAGTTATATTTCCTTTTTTAGTATCTTTTTCATAATATGGATACATATATTGGTCAAATCTACCTAAGTTCAATGCTAATGGATTTTCAGATAAAACACCACCTAATTGCACAAACCATACAAATTGTATCGCTTCATAAAAACTGGTTGGAGGATTTGCTGGTACATTCTCACATACTTCTGATATTTTTATAAGTTCTAACTTTCTTTTTGAATCTTTCTCTGATTCACTCATTTCTTTTGCAAGTTTTGAATATCTATTTGCCAATGTCATGATACCATCTGCAACAATAGAAATAGACTTATAGAAATCTATTTTTTCAATATTTTCTGAAATTGATATATCTAATTCTTTTATCTTCTTATCTGCTTCTTTCTTTATCCCCTTATATCCTTTTACAAATAGTATATCTTGATAATCTGGAGTTACTTCCCCTACTGCCTGTCTCCACTTAGAATCATTATCTATTATTCCTGTATCTACCAATATCTTAGCTGTATCTTCTGGAATTCTTGCTAAAAAAACTTCTTCCAAAGATTTACCCTTCCAATATGGAAATATCTCTTTTCTTATAAATTCTATTTGCTCTTTTGATATGACATATGGGTCTTGAGTTCTTTCATCAAAAGTATCCATTTCCTTATCTACCCATTGCCAAGAAAATTCTGGTGTTAATATACCTGTTCTTCTAAATTTACCAGCTGTACCTACAATTAATTCATTCTCAAATATTTTTATAGGAAGTTCTTTGCATGCATCTAAAAAGGCTTTCGCTCTTCTTATACATATGGCTTCTCCCTCAGTCTTTTTATGTGATTCTGTAAAAATTCTAGCCCTTTCACAACATATCATAGGTTTAGAATTAACGTATTCTTGTCTAAATGCTTCTATTCTATCAGTTTGACTCATTTAAAATCCCCCTTTGGATAATATATATTAACTTTTGTATGTTATAACATACTTTAATTATATTATACTGTCCTTTAACATAAAATGGCAACCACAAATAATATATTTTTGAATAAAAAACATTACTAAAGATAAATATGAATTTTATTTTATAATTTATTTCTAACCTGTCATAATTTATTTATTACATTAATGACTTGAAATATCAAATTCATATTCTAAACTCAATTTTAGTACTTTAGTAGATTTTTTAACTTTGTTAACTTCAACATGTATATCATTCATATAGGGAAGTTCTACAGAGCCTACACCTTCATTAAATATTTTTATAACTTTATCTGAAAAATCTTTCTCAGTTAAATCAGTATTAGTTAATGACTTAAATATGTTGTACATAAATTTAATATATTTATCACTTTCAGCTAACTTTTTATTATCAGGATATTCTTTAGCACAGAGAATATCTACTACTGATTTTCCTTTTTTGTTATCTTCAGACATAGAGTAAAATAAACTTCTAATATCTTTTTCAGGTGGCTTTTCAAATCCATTTATAGAAACTACAAAACTTCCATCTGAATTTGAATTAACTACCTTATAACCACTATCCGTTATAGCCTTTGAAAATTTTTGAGATAAATCTTTTTTAACTTCTTCCAATCCTTCTACAGTACTAGCTTTTTTTGAGTAATCCTCAAATAATTTAATAGAGTCATTTTTTTTAGCTTCAATTGAGTTGTTTGATGAATTTTCACTAGCTTGCTCTGAGTTATTTAAATCTTCATTGGATACAGTTGTTGTGCATCCTACCATTAAGCTTGAACTTATACTTAAAATTACTATCATAGCTAAAATATATTTTTTCGCCTTCATATATATTTTCCTCCATTGTATTTCTACTTTTCAAGTTTTTATTAATTACATCCTGTATTACAATATCTTGTATTTTTATTATTTTTATGGTTAGTTTTTCAATATATATCACCTTTCTTTGTAACTAATTCTTATAATTAAGATTAGTAAAATTATAAATTTCTTTATGCTTAAAAATAAGGATGTTATCTTTTATTATTAAAAAGATAACATCCTTATTTTTAAGTATCAATATAGATGCCCCAACTAGTAACTTAATCGACCCAACTGTCAGCATCTTGATTCAATGGTATGCATATATTTAGTATAAATTTGTCTTTCTGATTTTCAAATAATAATTCTCCATTATACTCTTGTAAAGACGATTTAATACTTTGAATTCCTATTCCATGTACAAATTTATCCATCTTATCTGTTAACAGTATATTTTTATTAGAAATAACATTATTTGCTTTACTATTCTCACATTTAAGTACAAAAAATGATTTTGTTATAGTTCCTTTAATTCTAATATATCTATCAATATTTTCATCTGATATTTTCTCACATGCTTCTATTGCATTATCTAAAATATTGGCAAATATGCTTGACACATCTATGGGTTTTATAAAATCAACTTTTGAAAAGTTTATGTCACAAATAAATTTAATTCCCTTTTTGGCAGATATTTCACTCTTCTCATTGATTATAATGTCTAATATCATGTTTCCTGTATTATAAATAGATTTGAACTCTCTAATTTCATCTTTTAAATTATTTATATATTCATTAATTTCTTTGCCATCATTTTTAAGATTATCTATACAGCAAATATGATTGTTTATGTCATGATAAAGCTTCTTAACCCTCATATGAGATTCTTGAATACTTAAATAATGAGTATATTGCATATCTAACTTATTTTTTATTAATTCATTCTGAGATTTTAATTTATTATCTTTTATTATTTGCCTAAACAATAATATAAGAACAATGGTGCTAGCTCCTATTATCTTTGGATTTACAAAATTCTCAAAATAATATGGTTCTGAATGTAACCATCTAAACCGTTCTAATATTCTTGATATATAGACTCCAATTATATTCATGGTGTTAGCCATTAGAGCAAATAACAAATATACATAATTCCTTTTATCTTGGCTAAGCAATTTAAATCGATTATACAGAAAACTAAGTATCATATATACAAATATAATAAGTAGATTACTGTATATGTAAACCTTTATATTATCAGAATCAGATGCCAAAAGCCACTCTTTAGATGAAACAAAATTACCTGTAACTACAAAAAATAAAATTCTATCTACAACATCTTTAAAACAATCATAATAAATATTAAATAGGAAAAAGAAAATTATAAATTTAATATATCCTATGTTGTAAAAATAATTATAATATATCGCCCATACAATAAATACTACAACATCAATCAAATAGTACATATTATTAATATAATTTTCTTCTATATTAAATAATCTAGTTATTTTAACTATAATATAAATTAATCCCAATAAAGTATAAAATACTATTTGTTTGTCTTTTTTATTATCTTCTTTATAAATTAATATCCTTTTCAGAATAATAAATCGTACACATATAGATACAATTAATAATAAATCAGACATAAAATTTAACATATTGTATCACCAAGAAATTTCAAAAATTTTTCCTTAACCTCTTTATATCTATATCTACTAATAGGTACTTCTTCTCCACTTTCTAAAATAGCAATATTGGGCTTTATATTTTCTACATAACTTAGATTAACTATAAAGCTTTTATGACATCTTACAAATTTATCTAGTTTTAAATCTTTTTCTATTTTTCCTAGACTATACTTTACTCCAAAACCCTTATTTATTGTGTGTATTAACATATCTTTTTTTTGAATTTCTATATATTTTATTTCATTTAAATAAATCTTGTATGTATTAGACTTGTTCTTTATTACAATGTAATTACTTTTATTTGTTTCAATATCTTTAATACAAGTTAATATATGTTTTTTTAATTCTTCTAATTCTATGGGTTTTAACAAATATCTATAAGCTCTTACTTCATATCCTTCTTGCACATAATCTATTAAAGAGGTTATAAATATTATCTCCATTTTATTATCTACTTCTCTAATCTTTCTTGCAGTATCCATTCCATTCATTTGCTCCATTAGTATATCAAGAAGAAGTATATCTATATCTTTTAAACTCACTTTGAGTAAATCTTCTCCAGAACTATATTTTTGTATTTCATACTCTACATTAATAATTTTTAATATATTATAAAGATATTCTTCTATTAAACATTGTGTTTCTTTTTCATCTTCACAAATTGCTATCCTAATCATAAGTTCCTGCTACTCAAAATATGGTCAAATATATCCATATAGAGATTTTTCCTTTTTCACTGAACCTCGCCTTACCTAAGCGACTACGATTTTGTATAGTTCTCCAAAGGCTTAAATTCCGAAGTTAGCCCTCCGTGCATATATAAGCACTCTTGAACCACGTGTGTGCGAATCAATTTGATTTTAAGCTAGCTTATATTTTTTAGTATTTTTAAGATTAATACTTGCATTTAAATCCCTATCTATAGATAATTCACATTTGTAAACTCTATCTTTGAGTTTTAAGTTTCTTTTAATCTCTCCACACTTACTACAAGTCTTTGATTATGGATAAAATCTATCTGCAACTCTAAGTTCTATGCAATTATCCTTACATTTAGATGTTAGTTTGGTTCTAAATCCATAGAGTTTTTGACTCACAATAGCTTTTGATAAATGCTTATTTTTCATCAAGTTAGAAACTGCTAAATCTTCAATTACTATATAAGATGGCTTGTTTTTCGCTATCTCGCTTATAGTTTTATTTATATAATCAGTTCTTATATTAGCTAATCTTTGATGAAGTTTTTGTACTTTGACTACTTGTTTTTGAATATTTTGACTAGTAGCTCTCCCTTCTTCTATTTTATTTCTTATTTTTAAACTTTCATATTTCCTTGAAAGTTTTATCAGTTCTCTTTTTAACTTCTTTTCAACTTCCTCATTATCTCTAATCTTTTTCTTGTATTTTCTTAATCCATATATGCGACAACTAATCATCTATTATCATTCCTTTAGCACTAGCATTATTGTCTGAGAAATTCAACCTGATTTTTAAATCATCTTTTTAATTAGAAGTTGAAACCCTTGTATAAATGTTTATAGTGTTTACTCATACAATCACACTTTTCTGTGATTGTATTATACTATATTTGATTATATTTAAATATATTTTTATTTTCTA
This sequence comes from Clostridioides sp. ES-S-0190-01, assembly GCF_020658275.1. Taxonomy (NCBI): domain Bacteria; kingdom Bacillati; phylum Bacillota; class Clostridia; order Peptostreptococcales; family Peptostreptococcaceae; genus Clostridioides; species Clostridioides sp. ES-S-0190-01. The sequence continues at coordinate 378,109 of NZ_JACVWA010000039.1, forward strand.
ATTACAACGCCTTATACACTTTCTTATTACACACTATTGAAATTTTTTAATTGATATATTTAAATGTGATTTTAAATATCCGATACCTTAGAATAACATTTTTAAATTATTCTTATCAATACTCAAGATTTAAATAAAATCTAAAAGGTTATAACTGATACGAATATATATAAAGAATAACATTTATTGATAAAAAAAGTGTCTCAAAGTCATTTTGAGACACTCTCCATCTTTATTTAGTTAATTTTTTAATCCTTAAGTAATACATTATTCTTCTATATAATTGTACCAAATACAAAATTAATAACATAATTTGCAATGCGATAGTACAAATATCTACTCCATAACCATTAAATAAATTTCTTATTTCAGTGAACAATAAATATATAAAAATAACTACTAAAATAGTAAATAAAAATACATTCATGAATAAAATTGATTTTACTTTGTCTTTTTTATCCAAATCACTATATAATTTAGGAGGTACATCTTCATATATTTTACTCCATACATACCATGAAGATGTACCTATAAAACTACCAATGCTTCTAAATATAAGATTCCACCCTCTATACTTATGTTTATTAAAATAATCTTCCTCAGCATCATAATAATAATCAATGGCATATTTTATTTTTCTTGGAGTTCCTTTATAAAAATAAAATATTCCTCCAAATTTACTTATCTTATATAAATTATATCCTTGTTCTTCCATATCTTCTAACCATTCTTCTATCCTATCAGGTGAACTATACCAATCAAATTTAAACTTCATTTTCTTTTCCATAAAATTCACCTCCAAAATGATATTTTTGACATATGATAATCTGTCTTAATAATTATATCATTTTGATATTAATTTTAGGTTACAATTGGATATCTAAAAATCTATTTAAATAGCAATAAACTAATAGCCATAACAACCATTCCTGCAATTAATCCGTAAATTGATAGATGATGCTCACCATATTCTCTAGCTGATGGTAATAGTTCATCAAGTGATATAAATACCATAATACCTCCCACAAGAGCAAACACAATTCCAAGTGTAGTGTCATTTAGAAAATTTCTAAGAAGTACATACCCAATAATTGCCCCTAAAGGTTCTGACATTCCAGATAAAAAAGAATAATAGAAAGCTTTCTTTTTATCTCCTGTAGCGTAATACACTGGTACAGATACAGATATTCCTTCTGGTATATTGTGTATAGCTATTGCTATAGCTATTGGTATCGCTATTGTAGCATCATCAAGCGCCGATATAAATGTAGCTAACCCTTCTGGAAAATTATGAATTGCTATAGCCATTGCTGTAAATATCCCAGTTCTTAAGAGAGATTTATTTTTTTGTATATTTTTTTCATCCAAATTTTCCATTTTCTTTATCTCATGAGGATTTTCTTCTTGAGGAATTAACTTATCAATAATTGCAATGATAGCCATTCCTGCAAAAAAAGCTATTACAGTTGACCAGCTTCCTAATTTTTCTCCCATAGACTTTGTTAGAGCTTCTTGTGCCTTAGGAAATATTTCTATCATAGATACATAAATCATAACACCAGCAGAAAATCCTAAACTTACAGAAAGAAATTTAGTATTGGTCTTTTTAGCAAAAAACGCTATACAACTTCCTATTCCAGTAGACAAACCTGCAAACAAAGTTATTAAAAACGCAAACATTATATTACTCAATTAAATCACCTTCTTATTAATTGATATTGATTATCATTTTCTTTTATAGTATCATATCTTTTTTTTATAGTCAATATTTATAGTAATTATAGACAATAAAAAAGCAGAGTATAAACTTAATCTCTGCTTTTTCTTTATAGTATATTAAATTTATTTATTTAAAAAGTCTACTGCATATTGAACATATAAGGCAGTTCCAATCTCTAAAGCATCCTCATCTATATTAAAACACCCATGATGATGAGGATAACAAGCTCCTTTAGCTTCATTTCTAGCCCCTACAAATGCCAATGCACCAGGTGCAATATTCATAAACTCAGCAAAATCCTCTGCTCCTGTTACTTTTTCAAATAGTGCTATACTTTCTTTTCCAAATAGCTTAATTACTGCTTCTGTAGCTATCTTTGAACATTCCCTGTCATTTATAACAGCTGGTGTTAAATATCCATACTCTAACTCAGCCTCTGCTCTATATGCTTCTGCTGTAGATTTTGCTATACGTTCTAAAATCGTAGGAATCTGTTTTCTAAGTTCTGGATTAAATAATCTTATTGTACCTTCTAGAACAGCTTCACTTGCTATTACATTAAATCTTGTTCCAGAATTTAAAATTCCAACACTTACAACTAGCGGCTCTAAAGGACTGACTTCTCTACTAACCATGGATTGTAAGTTCATAACTAATGCAGAACTTGCAAGTACCGCATCAACACCTTGATGAGGAAGTGAACCATGACCACCCTTACCTTTTACAGTAATTTTGAAGAAATCAGCAGAAGCCATTCTTGGACCTTCTTCAACTGACACAGTCCCACACTCTACATCACTCCAAAGATGAATTCCAAATACACCATCTACACCTTCCATAGCACCATCTTTAATCATAGCTCTTGCACCTTTACCTACTTCTTCTCCTGGTTGAAAAAATAATTTCACAGTTCCATTAATATCATTTTTAATATCATTCAAAACCTTAGCTGCTCCTAAAAGCATTGATGTGTGACCATCATGTGCACAAGCATGCATAAGCCCCTCATTTTTTGATTTGTATTCTACTTCTGTACACTCAACAACTTGAAGTGCATCCATATCTCCTCTAAGTGCTACAGTTTTTCCTGGATTATTTCCTTTTATAGTTGCGACTACACCTGTCCCTCCAGATGATACATATGGTACTCCTATTTTATCAAGCTCTTCTTTAATTCTCTTTGATGTTCTAAATTCTTCCATACTTTTTTCAGGATTTTCATGAAATTCCCTTCTAAGTTTGATTACATAATCTTTATATCCATTTGTTATTTCTTTAATATTCATTCCAGACCTCCAAGTGTAACATATTCTTCTTATTTTTTAAATGCCTTATTTATTAATTAAAGTTTATATAAGATTTACAAAAATACCTGCTATTACTACAGAAGCTATTGTTACTGTAGTAAATCCACCAACAAGCATCTTTGGAAGCATTTTATCCATCAGAAATTCTTTTTCTTCTGGAGTTTCAGCTAGAGCCTTTACTGCTTCTTCAGTTAATATATAATTTGGTGGGAAACCATAAAGTGCTGTAAGTGAAACTGAAAACGCCATTTCCTTACTTTCACCCAAAAATTTACCTACTATAATAGAGAATATTCCCATACCTATTACACCAAATATTATAATTCCTACAAGAGGAACAGCCATTTCAGCAAGCATTGCTGGTGTAGCTTTTGCTAATCCTGCAAATATAAAAGCCATCAATGATGTCATTAACCATCCAAATGAACCAGATTTATTAAGTGGCTTTCTGTCAACTATTCCAAGTTCTGATGCTATTACACCAAATATTAAACAGATAACATATCTTGATACAACTTCATTTGTAAGATTTGTAAATTGTACTGCTAACCATGCTACAAGTCCTAATCTAAGTATTATCATATATGTTGTGTCGTACTTTTCAGGTAAATCTGGAATTATCTTAAACTTACTCTTTTGTTCAGGTACTTTTTCAGTTTCTTCTTCAACTTTAGTTACAGTTACTTTTCCACTTCTAAAATCTGATAAAAGTCTTTTTCCTTCTTTTTTAAGCATCAATGCTGTGATAGGATAACCTGCAAATCCTTGTGCCACATACATTAAAATCGCTAAAACTGCCAAACTCGCAAGACCTTTTGCTGTAGCCGCATCTGCCATCATTATAGATGCAACTAATCCTCCTGTAAGAGGAGGTGTAGCGATTACAGCTGTATCCCATCCAAACACTAGAGTTCCTAATGCCAAAGCTCCTACACATATTCCTACTATTCCTGCTAACGCTATTACAATTGTTTTCCATTGACCTGCTAGCTCTTTAATACTCATCATAGTTCCCATATGAGTTATTAATAAAAGCATGCCTAATTGTGCTAATGGTGTCCCCAAAGCTGCTAAATCCACGATATTTTCTGGGAAAAAAGTCCAAAATCCTACTATAAATATAATTGCTGATACAAAAACTGATGGAACAAAAGCTTTAGTTTTTGCTGAAACTACATCTCCTATCGTCAGTGATACTAAAACTAGACAAAAAGCTGTTATTGCCTCCATACAAAATCCCCCCTCATAAATAAATATATTTGTATACAATGTATGTATAGTTATCCATTATTTTACTACTTTTGAAAAACATTTCAAGTCAAAATTCGATTTTTTTCATAAAATTCTATAAATTCTATAAATTAAAGTTAGTTTTCTAAATTATTCTTTTTGTAAAAACGTTATCCTGTAAATTGGCTATTTAACACTACTTTTATAAATAGAATTAAATATAATTTGCAAAAAATAAAACATAGAATACATTTTTCATAAAACATCTCATTAATATAAAATGAATTTGCTTTATGAATCTTAATATATTCTATGTTTATAAATTTAATGTATATGTTAGTTATTGTGTAATCTACTATATACTCCATTTTTATTTACTAACTCTTCATGAGTACCTCTTTCTTCAATTCCTTTATCTGTCAGTACTATGATTTCATCAGCATTTTTTATAGTAGTCAACCTATGTGCAACAACTAAATTTGTTCTATCTTTACTTAACTCTTCTAAGGACTCTTGAATTTCTCTTTCTGTTACATTATCTAAAGCGGAAGTAGCTTCATCCAATATTATTATTGGAGGATTCTTTAAAAAGATTCTTGAGATTGAAATTCTTTGTTTTTGTCCCCCAGATAATTTTACTCCTCTTTCTCCTATATAAGTATCATATCCATCTGGCAAAGTTTCTACGAAATCGTGTATTCTAGCTTTTTTTGCAGCCTCAATCATCTCTTCATCTGTAGCACTAGGATTTCCACAAAGAATATTATCTCTTATAGTTCCTGTAAATAAAAATACATCTTGTTGAACTATACCTATATTTTTTCTCAAAGATTTTAAACTTACATCCCTGATACTTTTTCCATCAATTTTTATATCACCTTTATCAAACTCATAAAATCTTGGCAATAAATTACACAATGTAGTCTTTCCTCCACCAGAAGGACCTACTAAAGCTATAGTTTTACCAGCTTCTATAGATAAACTTAGATTATCTAATACTTGGGTATCATCTTCATATGTAAAAGATATATTTTCTATCTCGATGTTACCTTTTACATGTTCAAGTTCAACAGGGTTTTTAGCTTCTTTTTGATGGTCCTGTTCCATTATCTCTATGAATCTTTTAAAACCTGTCATACCATTTTGATATTGTTCTGTAAAGTTTATCAATTTCTTCATAGGTTGTATAAACATCTTTACATATAATATATATGCAGCAAAATCACCTAAAGTAATTTTCCCAAGATAAGTAAAGTATCCACCAGCTATAACAACTACCCATTCCAAAATATCCATATATAAATTCATACCAGAATAATATTCTGCCATTACTTTATAAGAATCTTGTCGTGCTCTCCTAAATAATTTATTACTTCTTACAAACTTATTTAATTCTTCTTTTTCAGTACAAAAAGACTTAGTTACTTTCATTCCAGCTATGCTATTTTCTAAAGTTGCATTTACATCACCTATAGTAACTCTACTTTTCATAAAGGCTATATTCATCTTATCTTTTTTTGTTATAGCAAACCAAATTATAAATGGCAATATAGCAAAAATTATAAGAGTAAGAGGAATATTTATATCTATAAGTATAAAGAATGAACCAACTAGCATTACTATAGAAATGAATAAATCTTCAGGACCATGATGTGCAAGTTCTGTTATATCCATTAAATCATTTACTATTCTAGACATAGTTACACCAGATTTATTATTATCAAAATAAGTATTTGGAAGCCTCTGTAAGTGTGTAAATACCTCATTTCTCATATCAGCTTGCATATCTACACCAATGACATGTCCCCAATATTGCATAAAATAATTAAGCCCTGCTTTTGCTATAAATATAAGTATAAGTACAACTGCAAAAACTACTAGCATTCTTAAATTTTTATTTGGAACAATGTCATCCATTATATTTCTAGTTATCATAGGATAAACTAAATCGCATAAAGAAAATAAGAACGCAGCTATAAGGTCTAATGTAAAGATTTTCTTATATGGTTTATAATATTTGACAAATTGTTTTATCATAAGTTTTAAATCCTCCTTTACCAATACGTCTAAAAAATACCCTTAAATTAGTATAACATAACACTAATTTTAAATCTTTTATAAAATTGCAATTCAAAAGAATATGTTTCATAAAATTGAATACTTATTTTATATAATCATATATTTAAAATACACCTAAAAAGAGCCATATCTATGTAAATAAAATTTTACAAGATACAACTCTATATTTAGTACTAAATATTTTTTATAACTGTAAACTCAAAAACTTATTTTAAAGCATCCAATATTTTCTTATCTAATGCAGCAGTATTTATACCTGTTATGTATGCTGTTGCTTTTATTGCAGGTATATCATAAGTTGTTGGTAATATAGTAGTAGATACTATCAAATCAGCACCTTCTTGTTTTGTTGCACATTCAGCAATTTTACATTGTATAACTTCTGCTTGTATGTTATTTTCTTTAACCAATCTTTCTACTTTGTCGCAAACTACTGTTGATGTTGCAATTCCTGCTCCACATGCTACTAATATTTTTTTCATATTATCCTCCTACGATTTCTATAATATTTTATAATTCAAAATACGATTTTTATAATTAAATAAATTTCTCATATCTTTGTTTATATATAAATAATTATACCATTTTATATCAAAATAATATCTTAAAATTATTCTTTTAATATGTTTTTTATTTCACTATCATTTAATTTTAAAGTATTATTTTTTATACAATATTCTATGTACTTTGATACATTTTTATAGTCATTCAAACTAAACTGCTTAATATTTAAATCATATTCTATGTCACTTATAATACCTATCAAATCAGATTTATTTGATAAAATATCCTTATACTTATCCTTTCTAGTTACCTCTAATCTTTTAAATCTATAATTTTTATATCCTTCTATAATAATCAAGTCCATGTCTTCATAAAACTTAATCATTTTATATAGTGGATTTTTATCTTTTAACTCTTCAATATATGCTAACCTCTTATTTGATATTATACAAACTTTCCTCGCACCTGATTTTCTATGTTTATAAGTATCTTTCCCTTCCTCATCTATCTCAAAATCATGGCATGTGTGTTTGATAACTCCAACATTATACCCTTCTTTACTTAATTCTCTTACTATACCTTCAATCAACGTAGTTTTACCTACTCCTGAATAAGAGACAATTGATAATACATTATACATAAAACCATATCCCCTTCATAAAACTATATAACAACAACATCTACTAATTGATTTTCTTTTATTATTTCTCTCTTTTTTATCTTAATCATGCAATTGCTTCTCAATGTTGCAGATAATCTAGCCTTGGCATCTTTTTTATCATTTAATGTAACATATAATTTACCTTCATCTGTATATAATTTTCCACTTACAAATCTATCGTTATTTGAGACTTTGTTAAATTCTCCTTTAAATATAGCTTTTATATAATGATTGCTGTCCTTATATGTTAAATACTCAATCACAGGAACAACTACATTATCAAATACCACAATTGCCGCATGTGGATTGCCAGAAAGCCCAAACAATATTTTTTCTCCCAATGTAGCTACATAACAAGCTCCTCCAGGTTTAATATTTATCTTCCAAAACAATTCTTTTGCTCCTATGTTTCTAAATACATCTGGTATTAAATCTTTATCTCCAACAGATACACCACCTGTAGTAATTAAAAAATCTACATTTTCTAGCATATCCTTTACTTTTTTTTCTAACTCCTGTATATCATCAGTACAATTACATATTGTATCTGCTTGTATTCCAAGCTTTAAAAGCTTTGAATATAATGTATATCTATTGCTATCATATATTTTGCCATCCTCCAAAGTTTCATTTATATCTTGTAATTCTGTTCCTGTATTTAAAATACCAACTTTTAAATCATCATATACAGTTAATTTAGATATTCCAAGACTCGCTAATACTCCTATACCATCATACCCTATATTTTGATTTTTACTAATAATTAATTGACCTTTTTTTATATCCTCACCTTTAAATATATAATTGTCATATTCCTTTAGTTTTATATTTAAAGTTATCATGTCTTCTCTAGTTGTCACATCTTCTTTCTTTACTACACAGTTTGCTCCCTTTGGAATTTTTCCACCAGTCATTATCTTCACTGCTTCATTTTTATTTAATATACCATCAAACACTTCTCCTGCATATAATGTTCCTATAACCTTTAAATTTTTATTTTCAGAATTTGCATCATATGCATAACCATCATATGGTGACCTGTCAAATGGAGGACTATCAATTGTTGAATATATATCTTCTGCAACTACTTTATTTACTGCTTCTATAAGATTAACTCTCTTAATCCTACTTATTGGTATAACATTTTCTTCAATAATTTTTATGGCATCTGCTAATCCTATCATTTTAAATACACCCCAATATATTTTTTATTTAAAAACATTCTTAATGTAGTATAATTGTAAATTGCAATAAATCATTTTAGCTTATATTTAATTATAACTAATTGTTATCTATAATTGCAGTTTAAATTTAATAAATCTTATAAAATTATCATTAATTGTATTAATTTCAATTTTATACATTTTATAAAAAAAAACTGCTTCAAGTTAGAAATTTACTTCTACCTTAAAACAGACTTGTATGCTTTAAAATTCATTATTCTAATAAAGCTCCTTTTATTATTTTTACAACTTTATCACTCTCAATAGTTTTTATAGACTTTATTTTATTATCTACTATACTTATTGTAAGTATTTCTTTGTCTAATAATTTATTATCTTCTTTTAATCTATAACTCTTCACTACCCTATTTCCTTCATGGTTATATGCTGTTAAATTATAATTGGCATTACCCACGATTTCATTTATCCTAGATTCTTCAACTCCAATATACTCTCCCAAGTCAATGTTTTTATATTCCTCTAAGGATACAGCTGATTTTTCATTATCATTTGTTTCAATCATAATACCATAGCTTTCATCTATAGCTGTTATACTTTGTGATGAAAAGGAATTTGTTTCAACATTAACAACTTTATTTTTATTAATGTTAATGTATAAAGCACTTCCATCTAATTCATTGTTTCCAGTATATTTAGGGTAAACTAATGTCATATAACTTGATGTATTTATATCTTGCATTGTATTTGATTTTTTTAAATTCTTATTTTTTATATAATAAATTGTGTTATAAGGTATTCCCATATTTTTTATAACATATTTATAATCTTTATCCATCATTTCATTAACATCATTTTGAACTTTTGTCATAGTTTTTTGCTGTGTTGCTTTACTTGCTACTTGATTTTTCTCTTTAGTAGTTTCTTTATGACATCCAACAAGTACAATCCCTAAAATAGTTACACAAACTAATGACCTTTTTAACTTCATAAATCAATCCTCCTTTCTTAAATTTTATAATATTTATCTATATCTCATTGTGTGATTATCTTTTTTTTCAATAATTACGTTTATTATTTTATAAAATAATTATATAATATTTATTTAAATTTAATAAGATTAAGAAGCTATCTGTAATTTTTTTGTAACAAAACACATTTTAAAGTTGAATTTTGAAAATTCAATTTACAAGATACTTGTGGTAAATATCCTTATAACATTATACCAAATTATTCCTAAACAATCAAAAACTCCATAAACATTTTAAGGTTTTCTATTTCAAAAAATCACCTTTAACTATTAATTTATCAAATATGTTATAATAGTTTTAGATAATTTAAGGAGGATTAAATAATGGATTTTAAACAACTTGAAGTATTTGTTGCTGTTGCAAAACATCAAAGTTTTTCAAAAGCTGCAAGAGAACTTTTTTTAACTCAACCTACTGTAAGTGCACACATACAAAATTTAGAAAGAGAGTTAGAAACTGTACTTATAAACAGAAGCAACAAAGTTATTACACTCACAAAATCTGGTGAAATTCTTTATGAGCATGCCATATATATATTAAATAACTGCAAACGTGCAATTTATGATATAAAAGAATATTCAGGTAAAATAGAAGGCATTATAGATATAGCATGTAGTTCTATACCTGAAACTTATATTTTACCTGATTTTATGAAGAATTTTTCTATGAGTTATCCAGATGTAAAATTTTCCATAAGCCATTATGATTCTCAATATGCTATATCAGAAATTTTAAATGAACGGATAAGCTTTGGATTAGTTGGTTCTAAAATTAACAATCCTCAAATCGAATATCTAGACTTATTAGATGATGAACTTGTACTTATTACTCCTTCAGATTTTAAAATTGATAACAATAACAATTACATTGATATAGAAGAATTGGCTTCTGTCAATTTTATTATGAGAAAAGAAGGCTCTGGTACTAGAAACTTAATACTAAACACACTTAGCAAAAATAACTTTCCGGTAAACAAATTAAATGTAATAGCTCATGTAGAATCAAATGAAGCCATTAAAGAAATGGTTAGATTAGGCCTTGGTGTATCTTTTATATCATATATTTCAGCTATTGATTATCTAAATGCAGGCAAAATAAAATGCTACAAAGTAAAAGATGTTGATTTTACAAGAAAATTTTTCTTTATTTATTCTAAAAAGAAAACTTTTTCTCCATTGGAAGATAAATTTCTAAACAGACTATGTGAGTACTTTGAAATCATAATATAATAATTTTAATACACGACACTCAAATTTAAATTATAAGCTGTTAAATAATAAAATAATAAATAGAGTAGTATTATACTATGTTCATTTAATTAATGAGCATAGTATAATACTACTCTATTTGCTTATTACTTATTACTTATTACTTATTACTTATTACTTATTACTTATACTATTGTATATTAAACTTATAAATTTATATTAAAAAACGATTTATATCCTTTGTACATTTCATATATATCTACTTTAGAAACAATCTCATGCGGTGCATGCATATTTAAAACACCAACACCACAATCTATAACCTCTGCACCTTGATTTGCTAAGATATAGGCTATTGTTCCACCTCCACCTTGGTCCACTTTACCAAGTTCAGCAGTTTGCCATACTACATTACCCTCGTTAAAAATTCTTTTTACTTCTGATATAAACTCAGCATTAGCATCATTACATCCACTCTTACCTCTCGAACCAGTATACTTATTTAAAACTATTCCATTTCCCATATATGCAGAGTTTCTTTTTTCATATGCCTCATCAAAATTTGGGTCATATCCAGCTGCAACATCAGCTGATAATACTTTACTATTTGCTAAAGCTCTTCTTACCTTAATATCACAGTAATCGCCTTCTAAAGCTATTAACTCAGCCACAGTATTTTCAAAAAACTTTGAATGCATACCTGTATTTCCTTGGGAGCCAACTTCTTCTTTGTCTACACATAATGTAACTGAAGTAAATTCTGGTTGTCTAGTCTCTAGTATAGCTTTTACAGCAGCATATGAACATACTCTATCATCATGACCATATCCTAATACCATTGACCTATCAAACCCCAAATCTCTTGCCTTCCCAGCTGGAACTACTTCAATCTCAGCGCTTAATAAATCTTCTTCAACTATACTATATTTTTCATTTAAAATTTTTAATATATTTGCTGTTATAGGTTCTTTTTCTTCGCCATCCAAAGGCATATTTCCAATTAATACATTTAAAGCTTCACCACTGATTCCTTCTGACAATTTCTTTTGCATTTGGTTTCCAGCTAAATGAACTAATAGGTCAGTTACACAAAACACTGGGTCACTGTCTTCTTCACCAATAGATACATCCACCTTTGTACCATCATTTAATATAACTACTCCATGTAAAGCAAGAGGAATAGCTGTCCATTGATATTTTTTAATTCCTCCATAGTAGTGAGTCTTAAAAAAACCTAGATTAGCTTCTTGATACAATGGGTTTGGTTTTAAATCTAATCTTGGAGAATCTATATGACTACCTATAATCTTCATACCTTTTTCTATATAGTTTTTACCTATTACAAAAAGTGCCACTGCTTTTTCTTTATTTATAGCATAAATCTTGTCCCCATGACTTACACTTCCATTTTCCATAGCTTCATCTATTGAAATATAACCATTTTCTTTAGCCAATTTTATAATTTCTTTTACTGAAAGTCTTTCAGTTTTTGATTTACTTAAAAAATCCATATAATTGCGAGCATATTCCATAACCTGTTCAATAGCATTCTCTTTTTTTTCAATTTCCCATGCATTCTTAAATTTATGCTTTAAGTCCATGTTTTCCTCCTATTAAGTTTTAATTTTTATTATTTTTCATATATTGTTCATATTCTTCTGGTGAGACTACTTTAACACTATCAAGTCTTGATTTAAAATGAGCTCTAAAATTTTCTAAATATTCCTTTCTTAAAATCTCCCTTTCTTTGATTTCATCATCAGAAAGAGCTCCCTCTTTATTTTTCTTTGCTAATTCATTAATCCTATCTAATTTCTTCTTGTCAAACATTTTTTCCTCCTAAAAAACTTCTATTTATTAATAAAATAATTTATTACTTTTTATATCTAACTTATTTTTATATTCACAGAAAAACTCTTCTATATTATCACTTATTATAGATATTCCCTTTTCTAACTCTTCCATACTTGGACGAGCTATATTTATTCTAAAAAATCTATCATCCACTAGATTATCAAAAAAATAAGTCCCTGGAAGCATGGATACTCCTTTATTTAACATAAAACTTGTAAAGCTTTGTGATGTATACCCTCTTGGCAATTCTAAAAAAAAGTTTATACCTCCACAAGATTTTCTAACTTTTAATTTACCACTCAATTTATCATTAATCAAGTTTTTTGCTAACTTGTACTTATCAGTATATATCTTCTCTATATGACTTAGATAATTCTTCCAATTGAAATTCTCCATATAGTAATACATTGATTTTTGAATAAGACCTGGTGTTGATATGTCTGATGAATATTTAGCCCACAAAACTTTTTTTAATAATTCATTTGGCATTTCTACAATTCCTATTCTTAAGCCTGGCATAAGTATTTTTGAAAAACTCTTTATATATACTACCCTATTTTTATCATCATAGCTCCTGACTGTCCTATTATCCTCTGAATCAAATATAAAATCACTGATAAAATCATCTTCAATTATATAAAAATCATGCTCTTCTGCCAATTCTATTAGCTTCTTTTTTTTATATGTAGAATAAGATATACCTGTTGGATTTTGAAAATTAGGCATAATATATATAAGTCTTGGTTTTATTTTTTCCAATTTTAATTTTAAAATACCTATATCAATTCCATCATCTAACATAGGTATAGATATTATTTTTGCACCTCTACTTTTAAATACTTCAATTGCTCCATTGTAAGAGGGTTCTTCCATAAAAACAACATCAGAATAACTTATAAGCCCTTTACAAACTATATCTATACCTTGCTGTGCTCCTGAGATTATTTGAATGTTTTCTTTAGTAGTATTTATATTTTCATCACTTAAATACTCTACCATCTTTTCTCTTAACTCCTCAGAGCCTAGCCCTTCATCGTAATCAAATATTGAACTTCCATCTTTAGATAATGCCATGTTTACAGCATTTTTAAATGAATCTATAGGAAACATATCATTAGATGGATTTCCATTATCGAAATGAATTAAATCATCTCTTTGTCTAATATTCTTGTTTTTCCCTTTATCTATACCATTTTTATAAGAATTTGAATTTGATACAAAAGTTCCACTTCCTATAATTTTATATACATATCCTTCATTTTCCAAAAGCTCATATACTTTAACTATAGTAGTATTATTTACATGTAAATAATCTGATAACTTTCTTATTGGTGGAAGTTTTTCATGCTCAACTAGTTCTTTGTTTATTATTAACTGCTTTATATGATTAAATATTTGTATATATTTAGTTGACTTCCTTTCACTTAAATCTATTTTGTATTTTTCCACATTTATCACCGCTTATTGTTTTTATATTTTATTGATGCCTTAGCATATATTTGATATTATTTAGTATGTATATATAATACCAAAATTTTTATAAAAAGGGGAAATATTTATGTTTTACGACTATCACATGCACTCAAGTTTCTCTACTGATGGAAAATCTACAATGGAAGAAATGATAAAAAAATCTATAGACCTTGGTATAAATGAAATTTGTTTCACAGACCATGTCGATTATGATGTTTATGCGGATGATTCTTTTTCGATTGTTTACGAAGATTATTTTAAAAGTCTAGAAACTCTTAAAAATAGATATAAAGATAAAATATCAATAAAAAAAGGGATTGAATTTGGAGTTCAAACTCAATTAATAGATACATATAGAAAAGAAGCTCATCAATATCCATTAGATTTTATAATATGCTCTATTCATGCTATAGATACAATGGATTTATACCTTGGTAGCTATTTTGAAGGTAAGACTCAACATGAGGTCTATGAGAACTACTACCTTTATTTGTATAATATTGTTAAAAACTACAAGGATTACTCTGTTTTAGGTCATTTAGATTTAATTAAAAGATATGCACCTTATGATACCATCCTAGATGACAGACTATTTTCAGATATAATTGAAGAAACTCTCAAGCAAGCTATCTATGATGGTAAAGGTATCGAAATAAACACATCTTGCTACAGATACAACCTGCCAGATTTAACTCCATCTAGATATATCCTTCAGATGTATAAAGATTTAGGAGGAGAAATCATAACCACAGGCTCAGATTCACATCATGTAAGTCAAGTTGCATATGAATTTGATTACATATATTCATTACTAAAAAACATGGGATTTAAGTATGTATCTAAATTTAATAAAATGAAACCAGAATTTATAAAATTATAAATTTTTACACCTCCTTATGAATATATTTAAAAGATAAGGAGGTGATTTTTTTTGAAAGTACCTTATTTAGTACTATCAACAGTTATTTTATTTATGTCTAACTTTGTCGTAAGAATATTTGGATTTTTATATAAAATATTCTTATCAAGAGCTTTAGGCGAAACAGGTCTAGGTATATATCATATGATTTTTAACTTTTTAATGATTTGTTTAGCTGTTACAACAACTGGAATACCTACTGCACTTAGTTGTTTAGTTGCAAAAAGAAAAGCTTTAAATGATAAGCACAACACTAATGCTTTGTTTATATCAACTTTATACATATCATTTTTTGTAGCATTAATTATATCTATAGTTGCATCTTTCAATAGTTCTTTTTTATCACTTAAGTTTCTAAAAGACCCTAAATTGAACTTATTTATACTAGCAGTTTGTCCTGCCATAGTTATAATAACACTTTCAAATGTACTTAGGGGGTATTACTACGGCATAAAGAACGTAAAAGTTCCTGCTATTGGACAAATTATTGAACAGATGGGTAAAATTCTATTTGTTTTTTTACTCGTTATGTATGTAAATGATAAGTCTATGAATTGTTATATTGCTCTTTTAGGTATATCTATTGGTGAATTGAGTAATATCATATTTATGCTCATATGTTTATGTCGAGATTCTTCATTTGACAATAAATATATTATAAGTATAAAAGATTTTTATACTTCCTCTATGGAAACATTGAAAATGTCCATACCTATAACTTGCAATAGAATGTCAAATATACTTTTACAATCTATTAGCTCTATGATGATACCATCAAGATTAGCATTATCAGGCATGACTTATCAACAATCATTAAGTATGTATGGTGTCGTCAGCGGGATGGTAATGCCATTTATATTTTTACCATTTACTGTTGGCTCAGCACTTATTGTAAATTTGATACCTACTATATCACAAGAAATGGCCTTAAGAAAACGTAAAAGTGTCCTAAAAAAAATAAAGTATTCTGTACTCCTAACTTTATTTGTAGGTATACTATCATCAGTGTTTTTTTATTTCTTTGGAAAAGATTTATGTATACTAGTATTTAAAAATAAACTTGCTGGAGAATATTTAAAAGCTATGTTTTTAGTACCACTATTTATGTCACTAAATCAAACACTATCTGGTATTTTACATTCAATAAGAAAAGAATTAGCTTCAAGTATAAACACTATCATTGGTATGTTAATTCAGCTAGTAGCTCTATATGTATTTCTTCCCATTCCAGGACTTAATATTTATGCATACATATACACAATGACAATAGTATCAATATTTACTTGTTTATTACATACTATAGTACTTTTTAAATCTATAAAATCTATACATTAGTTATAAATAACGTGAAGGCTACCAATGTAAATCATCTACTATTGGTAGCCTTCCTTAAATGATTTTTATTTATAATTTAAACTGTCTATATATCTACCTATCTATCTGTGGCAACCTGAATTTCCACTTCCATGATTAGGTCCACATTGCGAAAAATCACATACTTTAGAGAAAGTATCAACAAGTCTTGGTTGGATTGGGTTTGGTGATGCTAAAACTACTATTTGTTCACTTATTAATGTGCTAACTGTTTCTTGTAAGCAAAGTACTAAATCTATATCATTTGGTATAATTAATTCATACATAGGTTCACAACATTCATTACATTCTAATTTTAATATAGATTTTCCTATACAATCTACAGTTAAGTTAGTTTGGTATTCTTGTCTTAAAGTGACAGCTCTTCCGTCAGCTGGCAAGCATATTGGTGCTGAAAGTGTGTTAAAAGTAAATTCTACAAAATCAACTCTTCTCTTACATCCACCTCCTGCTCTAACTGCTGGGAAAGCTAATGCAACGAATTCTGTACATCCACATCTACCTCTTAGTTCTAATACTAGATTACGAACTGCTACAGTTAAGCCTCTTTGTTTATAAGCTACTGATTTGCCTTTTCCTTGTCTACAACATTCAGCGTTTCTTTCTCCACATACTGCATATTCAAAAGTTGTTTCACAGTTTCTTCCTATTATATCTCCTAATGGATCTAAATCGAAATCTTCTAAAGTTGTCATTCCTGTGTCTATAACTATTCCATCATTACTTAAGCATATTTTATCTATAGTTACACTTGCTCTACCTGCACTTGGAACTGAACCAAATACTTCTACTACTTCTGTTTCAAAAGTTAATGGTTCTCCATTTGGTCCAGTTGCATCTGTAAATGTTTGGAATTGCATAGTATCAAAAATTCTATTAGCTTCTATTGCAAATGGAACTGCATTTGCTACAGAAAAGTTTCTTGGAGATATAGGATTACAGCAGTTTGGTCCACATTTGTTTTCAAAACATTCATCTGAATCCATTTGGCATGGTTCACAATCACATTTACAATTATCATGGCATCCACAATTGTCATCACATGGATTAGGTTTGCATGGATTAGGTTTACATGGATTGCATGGATTAGGTTTACAATCATCATGACAATCACAATTATTATCATTGTTACATCCATTATGATGATGTGATTTTTTGAATCCTCTCATCTCATCTGAACTTATTTCATCTGTATACACTTCTTCTTCATTCATTGTAGACATTGGCTGATTTAGCATTCTTCTTTTATTTTTTTTGTAATCTTGCATTTTTCATTGCCCTCCCTGTAAGCGATTCTTATTAAGTCTTCGGCTTTTTATAGCCTAATTAATACTATGCACTTATAATCCTAATTGTTACTTAGCTTTTTAAATTTCTCAATAATTAGGTATATTTGGTAGAAAAATGCATTTTAATAAAAAAAAGTACTACTATTTAAAATAGTAGCACTTTTTTTGTCCCGAAACACCGGTGGCTAAGTAAATTCACACCCTAGGCACTCCCAGGTGGGTGACTTGCCAGTAACCTTTAACGTCCAAACTAAACAGGCATGTTATAATTTACTAGACACGGTCTCCCGTATTTCATTTGTAGGTTGAATTTAAAAAAGCCTTATCGTATGTTTCAGGATTTCATATTATTATTATATAATAAATTTTGAATTTTTTAAAGTGGTTTTATATAGTAATTAAGATAATCTTATTCTAGTATTACTTTTTCTTCCTTTTCTCTTTATGTATTTAGTTAATTATTACTTTCTCTTAGCTTTACTTCTAGTATTTTTTTCATTACGATTATGTTCATGCTTTTGTTCATTAACATCATACAATTCTTCATCATATACTATATTTTCATCATTTTCTGCATACTCATGGTCTGTTTCTTCATCTTCTGTTAATTCTTCTTCATTATCATCTATCTCATCTTCATAATTTAATTCTTCATCTTCATATGTTGACTCTTCATCTTCTTCATTACTATCTTCATATTCATCCTCATCATCATTATTACTATCATCACCTCTTAAAAGATTTCCTAGCAGTTTAAGATTATTCATGCTACCTAGATTATTTATATTTGCCAAAGAACTTAAACTAAATCCACCTTCACCAAAATCATCAGGCAAAAACAATTCTGCAAATAAATCTATCTTTTTTTTCATTCCTATAGCCTTTTCAACAGAATTTTTTCTCTTTTCTGGAAATACATCTATAATTTCTTTTATCATCATATTTTTTTTGTCTTCACTATCCATTTTTCTAAAAAAATCTGTTTCCTCTTCAATATCTACCACATCTATATTGTTAAGTTTCTTTATGCCTCTAACTAAGTCTAAAATACTTTCTATTTTTACTAGTATTTTCCTTTCATCTCTTGACATGTATTTTTTAGTTCTTGTTATTATTTCCATTCCCATTTCTAGGTCTTCTTCACTCAAATCCATAAGTCTTAGACCTCTTTTTATATCATTTGCATCAAACCTTAAAGTTTCATGTATAGCTTTTGATAATTTCTCATTTGAATTTTTTTTGTTTTTTCTGGCTCTATTATTTTTCTTTGATTTATCTTTATCATCAAATATAGAGATATTACCATTACTCAATGCAATCACTCCAATCAAAAATAGTAAGTTATTCAAGACAATTCCCCCTTATATTATATAATTGCCCTATATTAAAGTATGTTTTTCATATTTTAATGTTCCATTTTTAAAGCTCAGTGCATATATATTATCTATAAGAATTTTTATTTATATTATATATCACTCACAATTCACCACTTCAATATTATTTCTATATATAAATAGTATGAATATAATTCAATATATATTTATAGAAAGGGGTTTTTTTATGAAAAAAATAGATACAGATTCATTAGAAAAGATGGCTAAGCAAAAAAATATTGACAAGGATAAGATAGAAAAGATTGCTGATAATTACAAAGGTAAATCAGAAAGTGAACTTATGGAGGAACTTATAAAGATAGGTAAGAACCTAGATGGAAGAGAGGAAGTAGTATCAAAATTCAAAGCATTTTTAGATGACAATCAACGTAAAAAATTAGATACTATAATGGATAAAATATCAGATGCAGAGACTCAAAGAGATACTAAACCTGCTAAAACTAAAAAGACTAAACAACCAACTAAAGGTAAATCAAATACACCTGCACCAAAAAATACACCAAATAATCAACAAAAAAAATCTAAGAGTATATTTAAGAAAACTAAAAAATCCAATCCTCATGAATAAACAAAAATAAACTACTTTTAAGGCTTAAAGTTATTATTTTTAACTAAAATATTTTAATTGCATATTATTTAAACTAAAAATCAGGTAGTGTTTTAAACACTACCTGATTGACTTTAATAACTTTATTTCTTTCTCTCTATAACACTTTCTCTATCAACAATTTGATAAGGTAATTCTATTTTCTTGTTTTCAATTAATTCTTTATTGATTAATTTAATAACCATTCTTATTGCTACTGCTCCCATATCATATAAAGGCTGATAAACTGTAGTAAGCTTAGGCCTATACATCTTAGCTATCTTAACATCATTAAATCCTGCAACTGATATGTCTTCTGGAACCTTATATCCAGCATCACAGATAGCATTTATAGCTCCTATAGCAGCCTCATCACCCGTAACAAAGGCTGCATGAGGTATTATTCCTTCATCTAATAATTCTTTCATACTATGGTATCCACTTTCATAATCAGTTCCACCATATTTGATTAAACTCTTGTCCAACTCTATATTATTACTTGAAAGTGCTTCTTCGTAGCCTGAAAGTCTTTCCATTTCTAAAACAGTATCATCTTTACTTGTCATTATAAAAGCTATCTTTTCATGACCTTTCTTTATAAGATGTTCTGTCATATCAAAAGTAGCTTCTTTATTACTAGTGCTCACTGTGTATATATCATAATTTCTAGCAGTTTTACTTATATATGTTGCTGGTATACCACAATTTTGTATATAGTTGATATGCTCTTGTTCAACTACCCATGAAATCATAACTATACCTTCTACTTGTTTTGCTCTTAATAGATTTATACTCTTTAACTCTTGTTCTTTATCAGAGTATGTATTAGCTAAAAGAATATCATAATCATACATTTTAGCAACTTCTTCTATTCCATTTAATATCTCATTAACAAAAGAATCTGAAACTTCTGGAACTATTACCCCTATTAATTGACTCTTTTTAGTTACTAAGCTTCTTGCAAGTGGATTTGGAATATATCCAGTTTCTTTTATAACCTCTAAAACTTTTTGTTTGACTTCATCAGTCACAGGTTTTGAATCATTTATAACTCTAGATACTGTAGATATTGACACGCCTGCTTGTTTAGCAACATCTTTTATCGTTATATTACTTTTCATTTTCATCCTCCTAATTTTGCTAAATTTATCTAAATCTGAACCAAATTTATACAGGTTCTTATTTTAACTATATTTATATAAGTTCTTATTTTACCATAAAAGCAAGTACATTTAAATACATTATATTTTATATTATACCCTATATTCAACAATTTTAATAATATTCATTCTTAATTTAAATTACATTAAAAAATAAAATAAAAAAATGCTGGTATAAAACATACCAGCATTTTTTCACTTTAACAGTTTAGTTTTAGCAGCCGCAGCCACAACCATCATCACCATCAAAGAATCCACCACATGAACAAGTTATTAATAATAGTATTAAGAATGGTATCCATGACATTATATCGATATCTCTCCAACAATCTTCAAAAGCTAAGAATAGGAAGAATAATACGATTATCCACCATCCTCCCCCACCAAAACATCCATCGTTTCCAAAAAATCTATCTAACATAATAAACTCCTCCTTTTTTAATAATTACTACTCTTATTCTAAGCATCCACTACAGCAGCAAAGTATTAATAAAACTATTAGGAATGGAATCCATGCCATTATGTCAAATTCTGCCCAGCTCTCTCCAAAAGCTAAAAATAGGAAGAATAGTACGATTATCCACCATCCTCCTCCACCAAAACATCCATCTTCTCCAAAGAATCTATCTAACATTCCACGTTACCTCCTGTTGATATTTTGTTGAGCTTTTCGCTCCTAACATATACTATGCATTTGGTTTCCATTTTGCTAATGTATTTTTATTATTTTTTTAAAATTTTTTTATCTTAACTAAAAAAGGCAAAACCATAACTTGTATAAGTTACTGGCTCTGCCTATTTAATAATCAATATTTTTTAGCAACAACAACCATCATCGAAGTTAAATAACAACAATACTATTAATATAACCCATATCCATATATTGTCATCGCATAATAAGTCTTCTAAAATGTCTGTACATAATAATAAGAATACTATAACTATTATTATCAACATTTTATTACTAAAAAATCCTTCGCATCCTCCAAAGAAACGTTCCATATTGTCTTCTAATTTTGTCATAACTAATCCTCCTTGAATCATTAAGAGACTAACTTTTGTCTCTTTAATTAAATATATGTAGTAATAGACAGATAAGTTACTTCTAAAAAGTTTTTATTGATTAATTTATTTATTTCTTTTTCTCCTAGTTTATTGTATCTATCAACTTCATCTAAATAATCCTTTTTTTCTTCTGATATAGTATAAATTAAACTTTCTATTGATTTTACTTTGTATTCTTTATATCTTTCTATCAAGAAGGATGTTTTTGAATTTTCTATGCCTTTCTTTACATGCATTAATCTTGATATATAATCGTCCTTTTCATTAGATACATAGCTTTCCTTCTCTGCTACATCTTCAAGAATTAAATTGGTTTCCATTACATAGTCCTCTATTCGTTGCATATCTAAAGTTATTGAATTATAATAAAAATTTACTGCTATAAGTAAAAATATTCCTACAGATGTTAGTAATAAGCCTACATATTTCATAGCATTTCCTCCTAAGTTATATTTGTTATCAATAAAGTTTATTCATCAAATAAGACTTTATTACTACCTTTATAAAATTTTATTTTTTTTTACTAATTGCATATTGAAAAATTTTTGATATTATATTAAACTAACATTAAAATTAATTAAAACTGCTGTAGGAGGCTTAAAATGTTTGAAAAAATAAAAGAAATAATAGCAGAACAATTAGGGTTAGACAATTTAGATGAAATAACTATGGAAGCATCTTTAATGGAAGATTTAGAAGCTGATTCATTAGATGCTGTTGAGATTATAATGGCTCTTGAAGATGAATTTGGTATAGAAATACCAGATGAGGAAGCTGAAAACTTTAAATGTATTGGTGATATATGTAAATATATCGAAGAAAATAAATAACATCATTTTGTCTACAAATATAAATAGTCTGTGTCTACTTCTACTTAATATTTCTATTAGAAGTTTACACAGACTAATCTACATTTTATTTATAACTATATTAACTATACATTTCTTCTAACTTAATTTATATCCAATCCTATAAATTACTCAAATTAAGATTACTTTTCTTCATAAAATGTTACATTCTTTATTACTATATCTATAGTTCCATCTTGATTTTGCTTTACAGTATATTTCATTGGGTCTTCAAAATCAGTTAGGTTCCCTTTTATATCAAAACCATTATCAGTTTTTATACTTCTCTTTTTGAGCTTTTTCTCAACCCATTTTTTATCTATGCTAAAACCTTCATCAAGACCTTTTTCTTCCATATGCTCTTTAAAACTACCTTTTAATTCTTCATCCTTAATTGAATTATCAACAAAATCATTTATATCAATTTCATGTTTTTCTTTTAATGTATAATTTAATATACTTCTTACATCTTCTGCTTGTTTTATATCATTACTAAGAGCATTAGTTATCCAATTTTCGGCTGTATTTTTAAATACTTTTGTCTTATACTTATCATCATCTATTTTTTTAGCATGCAAAAATTCTGTTACAAACTTTGATTCTGAACCCTCTTTTTCTGCATCTTTGTCTAAGAGTCTTAGATGAAACTCATCATTCATTCCACTTAATCCAATTAAAGCTCCTTGTTTTTGTCTTAAAGTTTCTGGAATACCAATTTCATTTGATACCATTTGAATATTAAATTTATCATCTACAAACTCAATTGAATGAGTATACAATTTTTTATAATCTAATTTCAATATAGCAACACTCTTTTCATCTTTTACAGTATACAAGCAAATTGCCAAATCACAAGATTCTAATGCTGCATTAATCTTCATAACATCAAACAGATAAGATGCTATTTCTTTAGAGTTTTTTAAAAATGAACTTTCATCATATATTATTTGTTCACAACAATTTTTAATTAAATTGTCATTATAATCTTTAAAAATCCCTTTTCTTAAATCTTCATCCTTTGAAATTCTCTTTATTGCTTTTTGAAAAAATCCATCTACTTCTTGATTAACTTTACCTTCAAAATCATTTAATATTGGAACATCACTATTCTTATCCAAAACATGTATTATAAATTTATGTATTATCATATATATCACCCCATCTATCTTAATTTCGATATTAACTCTTGCATATCCTTTGGTATATCTGTTTTAAATTTTAAAATTTCTTTTGTTCTTGGTTGTTCAAACTCTAAGCTATATGCATGAAGAGCTTGCCTATTTATAAGATTTCCATCTATATAACCATATAACTCATCACCTATTATTCCATGACCTATATGAGCCATATGAACCCTTATTTGATGTGTTCTACCAGTTTCTAGCTTTACTTCTAGTACAGTTGCATTTTTTAATCTTTCTACTACTTTATAATGAGTAACAGATGCTTGCCCTCTTTCATCTATTACTCTCTTTATTGAATCCTCTTCAGGTCTATAAATTGGTTCATTTATAGTTCCCTCATCTTCATCTATAATCCCATTCACTACTGTTATATATGTTTTTTCAACTTTGTTTTCACTCATTGATATAGACAAAGTATGGTGTGCATAAGCATTTTTTGCTACTATAACAAGTCCTGAAGTGTTCATATCAAGTCTATTTACAAATCGTATTTTTACATTTTCTTTATGCTTCTCTATATAATAACTAATACCATTTGCTATTGTATTATCATAGTGACTTTTAGTTGGATGAACTACCATAAATGGTGGCTTATTTACCATAATTATATCAAAATCATCATATATTATTTGTAAATTTAAATCTTGTGGCTCAAAATTTGCTTTTTCTTCTTCTATTTTTACCTCTATTAAATCCCCACGAGACACTTTTAAACTTGGCTTTTTATATACACCATTTACTAATACACTTTTTTCTCTTTTCATTTTTGATAGTGACCTAACCGAAAAATTTAGCTTGTCCAGCAAAACTTCTTTTAGAGTCATTTCTTCTTCATTTGTATAGGATATAAGATTATATTTTTGATTTTCTTTTTTAAACAAACTTTTACCTACTTTCTTTTATATCTTCAAAACCATGATATTATATATTTTACACTATTTTTGTTTAATAGATAATAATTATTTTTTAACCATAAAAACCTGTAAGAATAACAAATAGTTACTCTTACAGGTTAAGTTCATGGTTAAATGTTTAATTTTTAAAAATTATAATCTAAAACTATCTTTTAACTATTAAAGTAGTTCCCATTCCACCACCTATACAAAGTGTAGCTAAACCAGTTTTAGCATCTCTTCTCTTCATTTCATATAAAAGTGTAGTAAGTATTCTTGCTCCTGAGCATCCTATTGGATGTCCTATAGCTATTGCTCCACCGTTAACATTAACTTTAGCCATATCTATGTTTAAATCTTTT
The DNA here is from genome assembly GCF_020658275.1 of Clostridioides sp. ES-S-0190-01. NCBI lineage: Bacteria > Bacillati > Bacillota > Clostridia > Peptostreptococcales > Peptostreptococcaceae > Clostridioides > Clostridioides sp. ES-S-0190-01. The sequence goes on from NZ_JACVWA010000039.1 coordinate 403,431, forward strand.
ACTACGGCTATAGATTGAGCAGCAAATGCTTCATTAGCTTCAACTAAATCTATATCTTCAATAGTCATATTAGCAGCTTCTAAAGCTTTTTTAGTTGCTGGAACTGGTCCATAACCCATTATTGTAGGGTCAACACCAGCTGTTCCATAAGAAACTATAGTTGCAAGAGGTTCTATTCCTAATTCTTCAGCTTTTTCTTTAGCCATTACTACTAACATAGCAGCACCATCATTGATTCCTGATGCATTACCAGCAGTAACTGTTCCATCTTTTTTAAATGCAGGTCTTAATTTAGCAAGTTTTTCTATTGTAGTACCAGGTTTAATATACTCATCTTTGTCTACTACAGTGTCACCTTTTCTTCCTTTTATAACCACTGGAACTATTTCTTCGTCAAATTTTCCTTCAGCTTGAGCTTTTTCAGCTTTATTTTGACTTGCAAGGGCTAATTCATCTTGTTCTTCTCTAGTTATATTCCATTGCTCTGCTATATTTTCAGCAGTTATACCCATGTGATAGTTATTGAATATGTCTGATAATCCATCTTTTATCATTGAATCAACAAAAGCAGTATCACCCATTCTTGCACCATATCTAGCACTTGGTACTAAATAAGGAGACATACTCATGTTTTCAGCTCCACCAACTAGCATTATATCAGCGTCCCCTAATGCTATAAGTTGAGATGCCATTGAAACAGATCTTAATCCAGAACCACAAACTATATTTATAGTCATAGCTGGTTTTTCTACTGGTATTCCTGCACCTAATGCTATTTGTCTTGCTATATTTTGACCAAGACCTGCTGTAAGTACTCCTCCTAAAAGTGATTCATCTATCATATCTGGAGTTATATTAGCTCTTTTTATAGCTTCTTTAGCTGCTGTTATACCTAAGTCTACTGCTGAAACTGATTTAAATGCTCCTCCAAAACTTCCTACTGCTGTTCTAGCTGCACTGGCAATTACTACTTCTCTCATATTCATTACCCCCATTAAATTAGATTTTTATCAGATTTTTGAGATTGTTTTTTTTTAGACAATATCAGTTAAATTTTTTAGATTTCAGTTCTTATTTATTATAATCATAGAATCCTATTTTAGTTTTTCTTCCTAATTGATTAGCTCTAACCATTTTAGCTAAAAGTGGATGAGGTCTATATTTAGTGTCTCCAAATTCAGTGTATAAAACGTTCATTATAGCTAAAACAACATCTAATCCTATTAAATCACCTAATGCCAAAGGTCCCATTGGATGGTTTGCACCTAGTTTCATAGCTTCATCTATTTCTTCTTTACTTGCAACGCCATCTGCATATATACCAACAGCTTCATTTATCATAGGTATAAGTATTCTGTTTACTACAAATCCAGGAGATTCAGATACATCTACTGGTACTTTATTGATACTCTTAGATAATTCAAATACTGTATCAAAAGTAACTTTTGATGTTAATTGACCGCTTATAACTTCAACTAATTTCATCATAGGAACTGGATTGAAAAAATGCATTCCTATAACTTTATCTGCTCTATTAGTAGAAGAAGCTATTTCTGTTATAGATAATGATGAAGTATTTGTTGCTAAAATAGTATCGTCTTTACATAACTCATCTAATAATTTAAAAACATCTTTCTTTATGTTCATATCTTCTACAGATGCTTCTATTATTAAGTCCATGTCTTTCAAATCTTCATAGTTAGTAGTTGAACTAACATGACTTAATATTTCTGCTTTTGTAGTTTCGTCCATTTTTCCTTTAGTAACCAATTTAGTTAAATTTTTATCTAATAAGCCTAAACATTTATCTATAGCACCTTGAGTTCTACTCTTTAAACATACATCATGACCACAACTTGCAAAAGTTTGTACAATACCACTTCCCATAGTTCCACTACCTATTACAGCTAATTTCATAGTTATAACCTCCTGTTATTTTAGTATTTATATTCTGTTAACTAGATTAAAGTATTTATTCAATCTAGTTAACAGCAAATATATTTTTAATTAGATTTGTTTATCCTTTTATAAAGTTAGCTTCTCTTTTTTCAATAAAAGCTGACATTCCTTCTTTTTGGTCTTTAGTTGAAAAACAAAGTCCAAAGAAATTAGATTCTATATCTATTCCAGTATCTATATCAGTTTGAGCACCAAGTTGTATAGCTTCTTTAGAGTATCTAACTGCAAGTTGAGCATTTTTAGCTATTGTTTTAGCTAGTTTTTCAACTTCTTCCATTAAAGCTTCTGGCTCGACAACTTTATTTACTAGCCCTATTTTTTCAGCTTCATCAGCTTTTATAACTTGACCTGTAAAGATTAATTCTTTTGCTTTTGCCAGTCCAACCAGTCTTGTAAGTCTTTGAGTTCCTCCATACCCTGGAGTTATTCCAAGGGTTACTTCTGGTTGCCCAAATTTAGCTTTAGCAGATGCAATTCTTATATCACAAGCCATTGCTAGTTCGCATCCTCCACCTAAAGCAAATCCATTTACAGCTGCTATTATTACTTTTTTACTATCTTCTATTTCTCTAAAAGCTTTAGCTCCTAGAAGACTAAAATCTTTAGCAGCTACGGCATCTAAATCTTTCATATATGCAATATCTGCTCCAGCTACAAATGCTTTTCCTTCCCCTGTCAGTATTACTACATCAATAGTTTCATCATTATTAATATCAGCAAATACTTCATAAAGTTCTTCTAAAGTTTTTGAATTTATTGCATTAAGGGCTTTAGGTCTATTCATTTTCACTGTACATATATTTTCATTTACTTCAACAGCTATATTCTCATAAACTTTAACATCGCTTGTACTCATAATACCCTCCCCAAGAAATTAGTTAGCTAAAACTTCACCTTTTTCTTTTGCAACACTTAATTGACTTATAAGTTCTGGAAGTACTTTGTGAACATCTCCAACTATACCAACATCAGCATATTTAAATATTGGAGCTTCTGGATTTTTGTTTATAGCAACTATAAACTCAGCATCTTCCATACCAGCTATATGTTGTATTGCTCCAGATATACCACATGCTATATAAAGGTCTGGTCTTACAGTTTTACCAGTTTGACCAACTTGTCTTGCTTTATCTAACCATCCTGCATCTATAGTTGCACGAGAACCAGAAACTTCTCCACCTATAACTTCAGCTAATTCATAAAGTATATCTAAATTTTCTTTTCCGCCCATTCCACGTCCAGCAGAAACTAATATTTTAGCATCTTCTATTTTAACTTGTTTTTTAGCTTCTTTTATTATTTCTACAACTTGAACTAATTTGTCAGCCTCAGTAAATTCTACTTTAAAACGATTAATTACAGCTTCTCTAGTTTCATCAACTTCATTTTTCTTCATAACGCCTGGTCTAACTGTAGACATTTGAGGTCTGAAATCTTTACAAACTATTGTTGCCATTATATTTCCACCAAAAGCAGGTCTTGTCATTAATAATAATTTTGTATCTTCAGCTACTGCAAGTCCTGTACAGTCAGCAGTAAGTCCTGTATGTACTCTAGCAGATACTCTAGGTGCTAAATCTCTACCTATTGAAGTTGCTCCAAATAATACAACTATTGGGTCCGCTGCTTTTATTGCTTCATATGCAGCCTTTGTATATGGTTCAGTTGTATACACTGCTAAAGCTTCATCATCTACTACTATTACTTCATCAGCTCCATAATGTGCTAATGTATCTATTAAATCTTCTACCTTACTACCTAAAAGTAATGCAGAAACTTTTGTATCATAATCTTTGGCTATTTCTGTTGCCTTTCCTAATAATTCTAAAGAAACAGTTTGAATTACATTTTCTCTTTGTTCTATTACTACTAAAACATTACCCATTCTTTATCCCCCCTTAATTATATGATATATTTTTCTTTTAATTTATCTATAATAATTCCAGCTGATGCTTTTGCATCTTCGTTGTATATTGTACCAGCTGGTTTAACTGATTTCGTAAATGATTTAAATACGCTAGTTGGAGAACCTTTTAGACCTAAGTTAGAAGGGTCAACTTCTATATCTTTTACAGTCCAAGTTTCTACTACATCATTTTCAAAAGAATCATATATTCTTCCAACCTTCATGTATCTTGGTGTGTTCATATCTTTAAGAGTTGTTATAAGGCATGGCATTTTAACTTTTAAGTCATGACAACAATCTTCAAATTGTCTTTTTACTAAAACATATTCGCCTTCAGTTTTTATTTCTTCAGCATATGTTATTGATGGAAGTTTTAAATGTTCAGCTATTTGAGGTCCAACTTGTGCAGTATCACCATCTATAGCCTGTCTTCCAGCTATTATAATATCAAAATCTATATTTTTTAATGCTCCTGCTAATGCTGATGAAGTTGCCCAAGTATCAGCACCTGCAAAGGCTCTATCTGTTAATAATATTCCTCTATCTGCACCCATTGCTAAAGCTTCTTTTAAAGCCATATCTGCTTGAGGAGGTCCCATTGTTATTACAGTTACATGAGCTCCCATTTCTTCTTTTAATCTTATCGCTTCTTCTAAACCTGCTTTATCATCAGGGTTTATTATACTTGGTACTCCATCTCTAATTAAAGTACCTGTATTAGGATCTAGTTTAACTTCTGTTGTATCTGGAACTTGTTTTATACAAACGACTATCTTCATAAATCCTTCCTCCATATCTATTTTAATATCGACCTATTGTGTATATTTTAATATCTCTATTTTAATAATTTTCCTGAAATAACCATTCTTTGAACTTCACTAGTTCCTTCATATATTTCAGTTATCTTAGCATCTCTCATCATTCTTTCTACTGGATAATCACGAGTGTATCCATATCCACCATGAAGTTGTACAGCTTTTGTAGTAACTTCCATAGCTGTTTCTGCTGCAAATAATTTTGCCATTGCTGCTTCTACTCCATAAGGTTTTCCTAAGTCTTTATTTATAGCTGCTTGATATACAAGATGTCTAGCCGCTTGTATTCTAACTTCCATATCAGCTAATTGGAATTGTGTATTTTGGAATTTTGATAGTGGTCTACCAAACTGTACTCTTTCTTTTACATATTTAACTGTTTCATCAAGAGCACCTTGTGCTAAACCTAAAGCTTGTGCTGCAATACCAATTCTACCACCATCAAGAGTAGACATTGCTATCTTAAATCCTTGGCCTTCTTTTCCAAGTAAATTTTCTTTAGGTATTCTACAATCTTCAAATATTAATTCACTAGTAGCTGAACCTCTTATACCCATTTTCTTTTCTTTAACACCAAAGCTAAATCCAGGAGTTCCTTTTTCAACTATAAATGCTGAAATTCCTCTATTACCTTTAGATTTATCAGTCATTGCCATTACTACATATATGTCACCAGCTATTGCATTTGTTATAAATATTTTTGAGCCATTAAGTATGTATTCATCTCCATCTAAAACAGCAGTAGTTTGTTGTCCAGACGCATCTGTACCAGCATTAGGTTCAGTAAGACCAAATGCTCCTAATTTTTCACCACTTGCTAATGGTCTTAAGAATTTTTGTTTTTGTTCTTCATTACCATATTGATATATAGGCCATGAACCAAGAGATGTATGAGCTGATAATATAACTCCTGTAGTTCCACAAACTCTAGACAATTCTTCAACAGCCATTATATAACCTACAGTGTCTCCACCTTCTCCACCATACTCTTTTGGATACGGTATACCCATCATTCCTGCCTTTGCCATTTTTTCCACTGTTTCATAAGGAAATCTTTCTTCTTCATCAAGCTCTGTTGCTAAAGGTTTAACTTCATTTTCAGCGAAGCTTACATATAACTCTTTAAGCATCTGATATTTTTTAGAATTTAAATCCATAATAGCCTCCTCAGTATTTTATAAATATTTTATTTTCATTTATTAATTAAAATCTCGGCAACATCTATAATAAAGTATTTGAGTATACGTCGAGAAATTTATAACCTTAATTAAAGTCCGCCCTATATTTATATGCAATTATATTAACCGATTATGACATTAATTTAATTATAAATTGTTAATTTAAAGTCAACTGTTCTTAAAAAAAATCTCGCTTTTTGGAATTTTGTGAAATTTCAAGCTAGAATAAGACTTCTCTCACAATGGTTATAGATAAAATAATTTGTTTATGATGTTCATTCTAGGGTATATCAATAGTAAATGTTATGTATATTAGTATTTCAACCCATATATAAATTTTTTCTATCATATCAAAATTATTTTAATAGAGCTAAATAATCATATTTTTTCGTGATTATTTTTGTTTTTTAAATATCTTACATTTATAATAGTATCACTCAAAGGATAATTTTTCAATAATTTCTAATTATTTTTTTAACAATATTTACTACATTTTTTCCATTTTTTTGTCATTTTTTTATTATTTTGAAGAAAAATCAGAATTTTTTAACTTTTTTTTGGATTATTAGTTTAAATTAGATTTTTCTCTTAGATTTATAAATATTTTCCACATAAAAATATCCCCACACAGACTGTATACAGGGATATTTTTTTACTAATTTTCACTATATTTTTTACCAATTTTTACAAACATCTACCCATTTCTCACACTTAGAAAATTTCTCCATTTCATCACATGTAAGTTCTATTGCTGAATTACTGCTACCACATGCAGGAAATACTGTATCAAATCTCTTCATTGAATCATCTAGATATACTTTTAAAGGATTTTTTAAACCAAATGGACAAACACCACCAATAGCATGTCCAGTAAAATTTAGAACTTCTTCTGGTGCTAACATTTTAGCTTTACAACTAAACTCATCCTTGTATTTTTTATTATCAATCTTAGCATCTCCAGCTGTAACAATTAAAATTGCATCCTCTCCTATTTTAAATGAAAGAGTCTTAGCGATTCTAGCTGGAATAACTCCTGCTGCTTCTGCCGCAAGTTCTACAGTAGCACTAGATTGTTCAAACTCTAGTATGCTATCTTCCCTTCCAAATTCTTTAAAATACTCTTTTACATTGCTTATTGACATTGAACACCCTCCTAACCTGAATATTTATAAATTTCATACTATTTTAATTATATATGCAATAACTTTATTTTTCAATTTTTTCAAATTACTCCATAACATTGGAATTCCATACATCATTATTTTTTCTAACTACTAGATATAAACCTTTTGCGATAGGCATTTCCACAGTAAATTCGCCCTTATATTCTACACTCATACCAGAGTCATTAAAATACCTGTAGTCAAAGTTTAACCCCTTTGGAATCACAAAATCGACATAACCTTGATTATTCGACTTTATCCCATAGTTTAAGGTTTTTTCAGTTATAGAATTTTTTTCATTAAACAAATCTATATTTACATAATAAGAGCATTTATTCTCTCCTTTTTTACTCTCAATACAATTCTCAAATCTCATTTTTGCACTGTTTAACCTATATCTGTATTTACTATTATTACTTATTTTGAATCTTATAACAGTACCAATTTCTTCGCTTCTTCTGCTATCAAAATCAAAAACAATTTCCTCTAAATGATTTATTTCATAATCTTTGACACTTACCATATCTCTATATGCTAATTTATTTATAGCTATGAATAGTGTAAAAACTCCCAAAATAAAAATTGAAACTTTTATAAACTTATTCATTTCTAATCTCCTTATATTTTACGCTATAATATTAATTAAAAACTTTTATAATTAAACTTATTTTTTTTTGAAATCTTAATAGAAAAATACATAGATATTATAAAAATCATTATAGTCAAAAATGTAATACTATATAGATTTATATATCTAGTATTAGTCATATCAGTAATATAATTTGAAAGGTATACGCCTCCTACCTTACTATAATTAACATGCTTTACTTGATATACTATCATACTAACCATTCTTAAAATACTCCCATATACAAAATAAACTAAAATACTTATTATTAATCCACAAATTTTCATTTTGCCATATCCAAATTTAAAAAATAAAGGAAGTACTATTGATAAAATTGCTAAAAATATATTTATAGAAAAGAACACATCATTTAAAACCATGCTTCTAAAAAACACTAATGATGTCAATTTACTTATTAAAGATGCAATTGTTGTTATAAAAATTATTAATCCCACACCTAATAAATACTTTGAATACACTATATCTTCAATACTAACTGGCATACTTCTTATAAATATTCTTGAATCACTTTCATAATCACATTCAAATGTATTTACAAAAATCAAATAACTTATGACAACACTTACAGTATAATACGAAATTGAATTAAGGAAAAAATAAAAAATAAAAAATAGCAATATGTACTTCAAATTACGAATCCCATCTGAACTAACTCCTACTATTAAATCTTTTCTTATCAAATTGAACATTATTTCACCTCATTTACATAATAATACATTAGTTCTTCTATAGTAGGATTTTTAACTTTATGTTTATCAATTTCTATCAATAAGCTTTTTACTTTTAAGCTATCTCCAACTTTTAGTAGTGCTTCACTATAATATTTATACTCTTTTACACCCACTATATTTTCTTTAATTTCGTCTAATTCTGCTTTATTTGCCCTAATTATTTTATATTCCTGCTCTATCATATCTTTCTTTATTGTAAAAATTTGATTTCCTTTATTTACAAAAATAAGATAATCCGCAATCCTAATTAAATTATCAGTATTGTGAGTTGAAATTATTACACTACTACTCCCATTTTTCACAAAATCTTTTAGATACTGCATTATTTCTTTTCTTACAATTGGGTCTATTCCAGCGGTTGGTTCATCCAAAATAAGTAGTTTTGCATTATGGCTAAGTGCATTTGCTAGCATAAGCTTCTCAGATTGTCCTTTGGATAAATTCTTAATATGTATATTTTCTTCTATTTCAAATTTTTCAAGATATTCATCAAATCTTTCTCTATCAAAATTACTATAAAATAAAGATACTATTCTTCTAAACTCTTTCACCTTCAAATGCGGATAAAATTGTAAAGAATCATATACAAAACCAATATTGTTTTTAAAACTTACTGGAGAGTTGTCAATTGTTTCATTACAAAGTTCAATTTCACCTTCATCAGCATCAATAATCCCCATTATAATTTTTATTAAAGTTGTCTTTCCAGAACCATTTGGTCCTATAACTCCAATAATCTCTCCTTCTTTTAATTCCAAGTTTATATTATTTAATTTAAATTTACCTAATTTTTTTGTGATATTTTTTACCTTAAACACGTCTTCACCTCTTATGTAATTTTTTATACCCCCTATACATATTTTAACACATTCACAACAAGCTAGGTCATTTATAAATTTATAAATTAAGAGTTATAAAACTATGTTATAATACAAAGTATGAAGAGGTGAATATATGAAAAGAATTATAACTATAAATGCAAACCAATTAAATAAGTCCCTTGAGACTAAAGAACTCTTAACTAGAAAACTTGTCAACGCTGGCTTTGAGGTGTATTCAGATATTTATCCAGATACAGAACTTATTATATCAATTGGCGGTGATGGCTCTTTTTTAAGAACAGTTAGAGATTTCGATTTTCCTGAAATTCCCATAATGGGTATAAATACGGGACATCTGGGATTTTTTCCTGATATTTTACCAGATAAGATTGATAGCTTTATTGAAGCTTATATAAAAAAGGATTATATTATTCAAGAAATGTCACTTCTTAATGCTGAAGTATATACAACTACTAGCGGCTCTAACATGCTTGCTGTAAATGAAGTTGTTATAAGAGGAGACAAGTCTAGAACTATACATCTTAATCTAAGCCTTGATGATAAACATATACAAAATTTTAGTGGAGATGGTATGATTATTTCTACTTCCACAGGTTCAACCGCCTACAACTATTCTGCTGGTGGTAGTATTGTTGATATAAAACTTGAACTTATGCAGATTACACCTTTACATCCAATAAACACTAATGCATATAGATGTTTTACATCAAGTATAATATGTTCAAATGAATCTGTTATAAAAATTGCACCAGAATACAGATTTGAAGATTCATTATTGATTGTTGTTGATGGTGTTGAACACAGATTTAGACAAATTGAAAATATAAAAGTTAGCATGTCTGATGCAAAAATAAAATTACTTAGGATGTCAAATTACGAATTTTGGCATAGAGTATCTGAAAAATTTTTATAGACTGCACTTAGGAGGATTTTAATATGAAAATAGGAATAATGAGTGATACTCATGGTAGTTTACTTTACTTTGAAAAAGCATTAAATGTATTATCTGATTGTGATATTCTTTTACATGGAGGAGATGTATTATATCATGGTCCTAGAAATGATATTCCAGAAGGATATAACCCTAAAAAATTTATTGAAGTATTAAACAAATTAGAAAATATTATAATTGTTAAAGGTAACTGTGATGCAGATGTCGACCAGATGGTAATAGAACATCCTATTCAAAGTCCTTATGTCATGAGCCAATTTGGAGAAATTAGGATTATATTAAATCATGGTTATACAGAAACAGAAGAAGAAATTATTGATAAATCAAAGAAAATGGGTGCTGACATATTAGTTTTAGGACATACTCATGTAAAGAAACTATATATGGATGACAATTTAATAGTTATAAACCCTGGAAGTACTTCTATCCCCAAAGATGGAAGCCATTCTGTAGCAATTATAGATATTATAAAAACTGATGATGAAGATGAACTTGAACTTGATATCAATTTAATCGATATTAATACTGGAAATATAATCAATATTAACTAAATGTAGTATTCCATAAGAATGTATTAAAAACGTTAAAGGCTAATACTTAAAACATATAGAGTAAATTTAATTACAAAAGTAAAATATATTATAAAAAGACACTTTACACTAAAGTGTCTTTTCTATTCTATATCATCAGAAAACTGTATAACAACATACGATATTGTAAAGTATCACAAAATTTCTACTAATTATGTTTTAAATAACTTCATCTGTATAACCTACAATATTATAAAGTGTATATTTGCACAAAAACAAGTAAACTAGGCTATTTGCAACTTAATTAGAATTTCAAATACATTAATTCAAACTTCTAATTAAACATAACTTAGTTTACTTGTCTCTATTATATAATATTGCTAATTGATAAAACTACTGTAATCCTAATGCTTCTGTATAAGGATTACTATTTTTTCCTCCACCAACTTGTACAAACTTATTTGCTTTTACTTTCTTTATAAAACTTTGTTGCCCATTACTTAAACTTCCACTTGCAAGAATGACAGGCGATTTTGTTTTTGCTGCCAATACTCCAGCAGCAAGCCCATCAACTAAATCAGCTTCTCTACCACTTCCATCCTTTGCAAAATACATATTACTAACCTTACTTAATTTTCCATAAAATTTTTCTAAAACTTTAGCATTTGTGTCTTTTCTATCTGTTCCAGCTAGTCTTTCTGAATTTACTAGTTGTCCCTCAAGTTTTTTGCTTATATTATATTCTCCACCTATTATGTATGTCTCATTTGAATTTTGTGTTATAAAACTTTTAGCCTCACTTCGTATACTATCTTTACTTGCATATATTATAGCCATATTATCACTTGCAGCTGGACTTGATATAGAAGTTGCATCTGCTAGACCATTATAGCCATTAACTACTGCTATTTTTGAAACGCCTAAATCTCCTGTATCATCCAATTGTTTAGTAAGAAGCAAAGAAGTTTCTTCTCTATCTGCTCCTCCAATTCTGCTTACTAAAACACCTGTATCTTCAAGATATTTTTTTACATTTGATGAAATTGCTCCTTCACTTCCAATTAAAATAATTTCTTCAGGATTAAGTCTTGTTATCTCATCTGCTACATTTTCTGGTACATTATTTTTATTAGTAAGTAGTATTGGAGCATCCAATTTGCTTGCCAAAGGAGTTGAAGCTAGTGCATCTGGTAATGAATTTGAATTTACTAGAAAAACCCTCTCTGAGCCATTATTCCATCCACTTTGAGATATTTTTATAGCTGTATCAAATCTATCTTCCCCAATTAACTTTTCTCCCTTTGGAGATTTTCTGTTTTGAATATAGCTATTCATATTTTCCTGCGAATTTTGATTCTTGCTAGTTGTATCTGCATATACACAGCTAGGCATTACAAGCCCTAATACAAGTGCAAATACCATTATTTTTTTAGATTTAATTTTCAATATAATTCCCCCTTATTTAAAATATTAATACTTATAGACACTCTGCAATACTTATTTATACCCCAAAGTAAATATAATTACCTTTTATCAAGATAATTATAAAATAGCTACATCATCTTAAATACAAAACAAACTTATAATCCATTTGTTTCATAAAGAATGATATAGCTATTATAACTTTAAACTCTTAATTTTTGAATACTTTTTAACTAAACTCTTTCAGCATATTTTTCAGCTATTCTTATAATTAATTTAGTAGCTTTCTCCATAGAACTAACTGGAATACATTCATTTTTACCATGGAAGTTTAATCCTCCCGTAAATATATTTGGACAAGGTAGTCCTTCAAATGATAGTCTTGCACCATCAGTACCACCTCTTACAGGAACTAAACGTGGCTTTATGCCTACTTCTTCCATTGCCTCTTTGGCTATATCAACGATGAACATAACTGGCTCAATCTTTTCTTTCATATTATAATAAGAATCTTTTAAGTCTAGTTCCACTCTATTATCATATTTCTTATTTATTTTTTCTATATTTTCTATCAATATAGATTTTCTTTGTTCAAATTTTTCTCTACAATGGTCTCTAATAATATAAGCCATGCTTACAGTTTCAACATTTCCATTTATAGTATTTAGATGCCAAAAGCCTTCATAACCTTCTGTTGTTTCTGGTCTTTCATCCGCTGGGAACATTTCTGATATTTCAGCTGCTATATGTATAGCATTGACCATTTTATTCTTAGCTGAACCTGGATGAACGTTTCTACCATGTATAGTAATAGTTGCATTTGCTGCATTGAAGTTTTCACATTCAAGTTCTCCAACTACTCCTCCGTCTAAAGTATATGCATATTTTGCTCCAAATTTTTTAACATCAAATAGATTTGCACCTCTTCCAATTTCCTCATCAGGTGTAAATCCTATTTTTATATCTCCATGCTTAATTTCAGGATGATTGATTAAGTATTCTATTGCAGTTACTATTTCGGCTATTCCAGCTTTATCATCAGAACCAAGCAAAGTTGTTCCATCAGTAACTATTAAATCATCTCCTTTAAATTCTACTAATTCTGGAGAATCTTTTATATAGGTAACAACATTTAATTCTTCATTTAAAACTATATCTTTTCCATCATAATTTTTTATTATTCTTGGTTTAATATCTTTTCCACTTATATCTTCAATTGTATCCAAGTGTGATATAAACCCTATAGTATCTACACCTTCAACATTTCCTTTTAAAGTAGCCATTACATAACTGTTTTCATCTAAACTTACTTCATCAATACCAATTGATTTTAACTCTTCAACTATATATTCAGCTAAAACTCTTTGACCTTCTGAAGATGGACAATTTTCACATTGAGAATTCGATGTTGTATCAAATGATACATACTTTAAAAATCTTTCTACTACTTTTTGCTTCATGCATATACCTTCTTTCTTACAATATTAATGGAATTTTTATTTATTAGTGAATAAAATTTTACTACAAAAATATATTAATTATTTATAGTTAAAAGATATCCACCTTCTTAAGTATATCATGCATACATACCAAACCCAAACAAAAAATTACTCCTATTATTCCCTTTACCTGAATTCCAATAAAAATTGCAGCCAGTGTTGCTAATGGATTTAACCCAACATTTACTGATACTAATTTAGGTTCAAGTATTTCTCTTATCAGAGACAAAACAAAAAATATTATAGTCATACTTACAGCTATAAAATAATTTTTTATAAGAAAATAGTACACGATTATTGGAAGGTATATTGTTATTATTCCTAAAAATGGAATTAAGTCCATTAAAGCTCCTACAAAAGCTACTATAAGACCATATTTCAATCCAAATATAGCAAAACTTCCCCATATAGTAAAAAAAGTTATAGCCATAAGTATTGTATAAGCTCTTATATACCCTACAAGAGAAAGACCTGCTTCCTTCTTTACATTCTTTACCTTTTTTCTTACATCACTAGTAAACATATTATAAAAATTATTTTCAATTTTATCTAAATCTTTTGCTATAAAATATGTAGCAATAAACAAAGTAATTATAAATATTATAATATATGGAATAGAAGTAGCCAGTCCAATTATACTTGTAAGGAGATTTTTTGTAATATGCATTACTTCATTACTAAACTTACTTACTAATTGTTCTATATCAAAGTTAGCTATTTCTTGAAATGATTTCATATAGTTATTTACTTTATTTAAAAAATACATAATTGTATTGCTTATATCTTCAGGGTTAGCAGATATATTATTTAGGAATCTCATTAATTCTTTCACTGAATTTATTGCTATTATTGTAGTAACTGTACTTACTACTGCTACTGCAAGAAAACTCAAAACTAATGTAGATACACCCTTATTGATGCTAAACTTATTTTCTAATTTTTGGGATATAGGATTAATCATAAGAGCTATTATTCCACCTAAAAAAAATGGAGCTATGTATGGAAACGCTTTATAAATAAAAATAAACAACAATGTGTATATACAAAAAAAGATAGTGTTATTTTTTAATTTGTATAAAAAATCATTTTCTAATATATTCATCTTAAAAATCTCCTTCCTTCTAATTTATATTTCTATTTTGTCCATTTAATACTAGTTTTATTTGAATATAAAATAAAAATAAGTGCATTAAATATAGAATTTAAATTCTACATTCAATGCACTTATAATAAATTTAAGAACATTATTACATCATGTATATATTCTTATTTTTTTTATTCTGTTTTTTTCTATACTTTCTATACAAAATCTTATATTATCAACTTCAATTACTTCATTTTCTTCTGGCAGTCTGCTTAAATGTCCAATTATAAACCCACCTATAGAATCAAATTCTTCAGATTCTAAGTTTACACCTATAAGTTCATTGACATCACCAATTTTAGTACTTCCATCTACAATATACTCATCTTCTTTTATAACTTGTATTTCATCTTCTTCTTCATCATATTCATCTTCTATATCACCAACAATTACTTCTACTAAATCTTCTATAGTCAAAAGCCCAGATGTCCCACCATATTCATCTACGACTATAGCCATTTGACTTTTTTCAAGTTTCATCTCTTCAAGAAGCTGTGTTATCTTTTTAAACTCATATGTGAAAAATGGTTCTCTCATATAATTTTTAATATCAAATGACTCTATTTCCTCATCTGATAAAAATATAATATCTTTTATATTAAGTATTCCTATAATATCATCTACAGTTTCTTCATATACAGGCATTCTACTTAGTTTTTCTTCTTTAAATACTTGTATGATTTCATCGTAACTATCTTCCATATCTATAGCTACCATATCTATTCTCTGTATCATTGCATTTTTAGCTTGCATATCTCCAAATTCAAATACATTATTTATGATTTCTCTTTCTTCCATTTCAAGGACGCCTTCTTCATGGCTTACATTTACCATAGTTTTTAATTCCTCTTCAGTTATAAATGACTTGGCTCCTTTATGTGTTATACCAAACAATTTAAATATAACATTCGTAATTATATTAAATACCCATACTACTGGTCTTAATACAAATATAATTACTCTTATAGGCTTAGATACCAAAAGAGAAACCTTTTCTGAGTTACTTGCTGCTATAGTCTTTGGAGTAATTTCACCAAATATTAACACTAGTACTGTCATAACAGCTGTAGCAATTGCTACTCCTTTTTCTCCCATCAACCCTATAAACAGTGACGTTGATATGGATGTTGCTGCTATATTTACAACATTATTTCCAACTAATATAGAACTTAAAAGTTTATTTGGGCTTTCTATTAATGAACTTACTAACTTAGCTCCTTTGACTCCTTCATCTTGCATATATCTTATTCTGATTTTACTTAAAGACATTAAAGCTGTCTCTGATGCTGAGAAAAATGCAGACCCCATAAGTAATACTACTAAAATTATAATCTGGACCAAACTATTGGGCGATTCCAACACTTACCACACTCCTACTTACTTGTTTTTTTATATTGACATTAATTATAAATAAATTTAATATTAGTTTTAATTATATCACAATTATATATTTTTTGGAAATGTTAGATAATATATTCAATTAACATATTGTTTCTAACTGTATTCAATTTTTACTTTTGAACCTACACCAGCTTCACTTGATGAAACCAATAACTTAACAGGAACCCTATTTTTAAGTTCTTCGACATGACTTATTATACCCACACTTAGATTATTACTATGCAATCTTTCCAATGATTCTATAACAATCTCCAAAAGTTCACTGTCCAATGAACCAAATCCTTCATCTAAGAAGAAGAATTCAAGCGGTGCACTTCCTTTTAATTGTATTTGAGATGAAAGAGCAAGTGCTAATGATAGTGAAGTTAAAAATGTCTCTCCTCCAGATAGAGTATCAATACTTCTTCTTTCTCCTCCATTAAAATTATCTCTCATTACAAAATTGAGTGTTGAGTCAATTTCAAGTGCATATCTTCCTTTAGTTATTCCTTCTAGTCTTTTTGATGCTTCTAAAGCTATATACTTTAGTTGATTTGTAGAGACATATTCTACAAATTTATTTCCTTGTATACATTTATCTAATTCTTCTAACAAATCTACTTTATGTTCAACCAATCTAAGTTCCTTATTAAAATCATTTATCTTATCTAAAGAATCTTTTAATGTTAGCAACCTATTTTGATTAGCTCCAATGTCTTTGGATATATTTCCTATTTCTACTTTCATATTATAAATATTATCTTTTAATTGTTCAAAGTATTCTTTTTTAATAATTCTTCCATTTAATTTTTCTTTTGATGATTTTATTTTAAATGATAATAACTTTTGTTCTTCTTCATATTCTAATATTTCTTCAATCAATTTTTTTACTTCTTCACTTTCTAATAACGCTCTTTTTACTGCGTATATACTTTCAAACTTATTTTCTGCTAGCAGTTTATTTAATATTATTTTTTGTTCTTTATATTGTTCTTTAGCAGTTTTAAGTCTTCCATCTATATTGTGCTTTTCAGCAAGATTTTTTTCATATTCTGACCTTTGTTCTTCTAGCTTTACTTTACTAGACTCTTCTTGTTCTAGTATCTTGCATATACGTTCTTCAACACTATGTAAAAGATTTTCAGCTAAATCACCTTTTGTTATGTTAATTACTTCTTTATACTTACTGTCTCTATGCACTTTTTTTTCTACATATAACTCTCTAGCTTTTATTAACTCTAATTCTATTTCATGTAACTTACTTTCTTGTTCTCTTATTTTAATATCTAATAAATCTCTGTTTTTTAATAAGTTTGAATATCCAGTATTTAATAATTCTAATTTTTTTTCATTTTCTCTTATTTCTTCTACTTTTGATGATAGATTTGAAACTTTAGTAATTGTTTTTAATCCTAAATACTCTTGTTTTAATTTCTTACATTTATGTTCCAGGTTTTCAATTTCGATATTTAAGTCTTTTATTAATTTCTTATAGTTATTCAGACTTTCATTTATCTTTAATTCTTCTTTTTCAATTCTATTTTTTTCTTCTTTTGCCAATGTTATTTTATTTTCGGTGCTTTCCTTCTCTTTTTCCCACTCTTGAATATTAGACTTAAGTACAGCTAATT
The DNA here is from genome assembly GCF_020658275.1 of Clostridioides sp. ES-S-0190-01. Classification (NCBI taxonomy): domain Bacteria; kingdom Bacillati; phylum Bacillota; class Clostridia; order Peptostreptococcales; family Peptostreptococcaceae; genus Clostridioides; species Clostridioides sp. ES-S-0190-01. The sequence goes on from NZ_JACVWA010000039.1 coordinate 421,232, forward strand.
TTCTTTGTTCATCATCAAGTCTTTTAAATAATTGACTTGATGGAATTTCCCCAAGCTTTCCTTTTACATCTTCCAATTCTTTAGTTTTCATTTTTTCTACAGACACATAACCACTTACTTTAGAATTTAATTCTTCAATATTGTGTCTTATGCTTACTTTTTCTTTTTCCAATTTATCCAATTTGTCTTTGACAAAAACTATATTTTCATCATAATTAGTTATATTATGATTTTCATGGTGCTTTGAAGCACAAACTGGGCATGGCACATTTTCTTTTAATTCACGTCTAAGTTCAGAAGCCAAATTCAAGTATTTCAGTTCTTCCAACTCTTTCTCAAGGTCTTCTCTATTTTTTCTATTATTCTCAAGCTTTTCATTTACTAGACTTAGCTCTCTCTCAATATTAAATTTCTTTTCTAAAACTACCTTTAATTCATCTTGTATATTATTTTTCTTACTTTCATTTTCTTTGGTATTATTTGCCTTATTTCTTAATTCAGTTACATATTCAGATTTTAAAAGCAAATCTTCACTTTTACCAGGACATTTCTTAAGAAGAACATCTAAATGAAGAGACAAACTTTCTAGGTTATGGTTGATATCATTTTTATCTCTATCAATATATCTAACTTTTAAATTTATATCTTCTGTATCCTTAGATATTTCTCCTAGCTTATTTATTTTTTGAGTTTTCTCTTCTAGTACTTTATTATAATCTTTCTCATATTCATATGCTAAAAATATTTTTTGTTTTAATTCTGCACTTATATTTACTTTATCTATTTTTCCTTCAACTTCTTTTACAGACTTAATAACTGCTTCTTTTCTAGATTCAGAATCTTTTTTTAGTTTTTCTAATTCCATTTTGTTTTTACTTAAATCAAGGCCATTTTCTTTTAATTCTTTTAATTCCTTATCTAGTAAAACTAATTCTTCTTCTAGTTTTATTGCTTGTTGTAACTTTATTTTTTCCTCACTTAACTTAGGAACTTCTTCATTTTTAATTCGACTTATTTTTTCATATCTATGCTTTGTAACTTCAAGTTCTTGATTTAAAATTACTAATTTTTTATCTAAATTATCTACTGTGAAACTGTCCTCTTTTATTCTTTTTTCTAAATTTTGAACTGTGCCTATATATGGGTCCACTCTTCTTGCATTATTATCATTTTCTACAAGATTAGTTTTTTCTTTTATCTCATTGCTTTTTAGATTAAGTTCATTTTTTCTAAGTTCATTTTTCTCTAGTTTCAATTGTTCCTCATATATTACTTTACTCTCTTCATAAGATTTTTGAGCTAAATCTAAAGTTTTATTTTTATCTTTTTCTAGTTTTTTTAACTCTATTAGTTCTTGATTGATATTATTATACACTTCTTCTGTAATTCCATCGTATTGACTTAATTTTGATTTCAAGTCTTTTAACTTTTGCAAATGTAAATTTTTTCTCTTTTTTACCTTATCTCCAAGACTTCTTCCATACTTTTCAAGATTGAAAATTCTCTCTAACATGTCTCTTCTATCTGCACGTGATAATCTCAAAAACTCATTGAATTTGTCTTGTGGTAAAACTACTGACCTCGTAAAATCGTTTGATGTTAGTCCTACAACTTGAGCCACTTTTTCATTTACTTCAACAACTTTATCAGCCAAAACATTTTTTGTATTATCATTTAACACCTCTACTAATCTAGCGCCAGAAGTTTTTGTTCCTGTTTTACTTCTTACAATAGTTCTATCTACAATGTATCTTCTTCTTGTATTTTTGCTTCCTATCTCAAATTCATATGATATAATTGCTTTGTCACATACACTGTTTATATATTCTTTTGTATTTCTAGATATATTTCCATACATAGCAATGGTTATGGCATCTAAAATTGTAGATTTCCCACTTCCAGTAGTCCCAAATATTCCAAACAAACCTCTTTCAATTAGCTTTTCAAAGTCTATAACTTGTTTATCAATATAACTATTAAGTCCAGTCAGTTCTAATCTAATTGGTCTCATCTGTTGATTCACCTTCTTCACTTATTATATCTAGAAATAAATCCATAAGTTCTCCTTTTGGTTCTACTCCTCTACTAAAGGAATAAAATTCTTTGAATAATTCTGCCATAGACTTTTCTTTTATATCTACACTTTCTTGTTCATAACAAGATGTTATTATCGGTTTTATCTCTATTATGTCTTTTAATAATTCTTTCATTTTTTTAATTTCACTTTGAGATATTATCTCATCAGTATTTATTTCAAAGTATGACCAAATATCTCTACCTTGATTTTTCTCACATATATCTAAAGCTTCATCTATACCATTACATTTAAATACTTCTATTGGCTTGTAATTATTAAAATAAATTTCCTCGATATTTGGTTTTTCTCCTGCTTTTATATCCACTATATACGCACCTTTAGTATATGCTCTTTCATCTTTGCTGTATTGAAGCGGAGAACCAGAATAATATGCATTTAAACGTTCAGAAGCTTTTTGTTGTTTGTGCAAATGTCCTAATGCAGTATATTGAGCTTTTTCTGGTAAGTCTTTTTTTTCAACCAGAAAGCTTCCCCCTAGTTGTATTGGTCTCTCTGATTCTGTACTCTCTCCACCTATTACAAATATATGTGATACTGCTATATTTATAGTATCGCTTCTAAAATTTTCTCCTAAACTTCTAAATATATCACCTACTTTTTCAGAGTAAGTCTTTTGCTTTTCCAAATCATCTTCACTTGAAAAAACCTCATTTAATCTTTTTTCACTTGGATAAGGTAATGTAGCAATTACAATACTTTCTCCATTTATATTTAGTGTTGTGCATCCTTGTACAGCCTCTATTATTTCAAACTTTTCATACTTAGCTCTTTCTGTAGAACTTGATGGATAACCAAATATAAGTATACCCTGTTCATGTGCTAAAGGTGTTATTGCAGAAAGTCTCTCTGGATTATCATGATTCCCAGAAATTATTATTACACATCTTTGTCCATTATTAGCAAGTCTTGAAACAGTTCTATAAAACAGTTTTTCTGCTTGAGCTGGTGGATTAGAATTATCATATATATCACCAGCAATTATTACCATATCAACTTCATTTGATTCTACTATTTGTATGAAGTCCTCACAAAATTTTGCCTGCTCTTCAATTCTAGAGTGGCCTTCTAGGTATTTCCCTAAATGCCAATCTGATGTATGAATGAATCTCATTTTTTCCCTCCCCATTTATATTTATGTCTAATTTATATCAAAATAATTAATAACAAACAGCCTCATCAATTCCAAATAAATATATACATTTTTCTTTTACTGATTTTCCAGTTAAAGTTTCAATAACATCTGCATATAAATCTAATTGTCTCTTATATTTCTCTATTATCTGATTTATATTTTCTTCATTTACAAAATCTGTTTTATAATCTACTAAAACTATCTGATTATCTTCTTCAAAATAAGCATCAACTATACCTCTTAACATGACACTTTCTTTGTCATAAATTTTCTTATCATCATTTTTTATCAATTCTTCATAAAGATATATATCTTTCATATTTACTTGTGCATAAATTGACTTTTCTCTATTTATAAGTTCAGCATTTAACATCCTTTTTCCTATATTAGATGTAAAAAATTTATATATTTTATAAGGATTTACTATACTAGCTTGCTTTTCTGTTATTATACCCTTTGAAATAAAACTTTTTATTTGCATCTTTATATCACTTATGTTGTTTACCTTCTTTAAATCTAAAACTTCCATAACTAAGTGAATTATTGTACCTCTTTCTGCTCCATTTATTTTTTCTTTTTCTTCATCATTTTGAATAAATAGAGGTTTTTTTAAGGTTATTTTTTGTTCGAATATAGTATTTATCAACTCTTCTTCATAATTATTTTGTATCTTTTTTATTTCTGTAACTGATATACTAGCAGGTTTTTTTGTACTAAATTCATATGGATATATATAGTCTAACTTTTCTTCTATTTCAGCATAATAATCGCTATCAGGCTCATCTACATCTATTTTTTCAAGAATTTTTTCAATACTTTCTTTTTCTTCATCATTTTTCTTTTGTATTAAAATATCATCCTTATTCCATAACTTTCCATACCATTTTGAATTATGTTCAACATTAAATGGTACATCTAATCCCATATCTTCCAATAAATTAGATAAATCTTTATGTTTTAATACACAAGGCATTATCCAATCTAAGAAATTCTTACTTTTTAGTATTTCATATTGTGATATTGTATCTAAATTTTCAATTCCATTGGACCATTTTTTCATGCTATCTTGTACATTTCTAGTAGAGCCTGTTATAATCAGTTTCTCTTTTGCCCTCGTAAATGCAACATATAAGACTCTCATCTCTTCTGATAAATTTTCTATATTTATTTTGCTTTTTAGTGCTTCTTTAGCTATACTTGGAAAAGAAATTCGTCTCTCATAATCCACAAACTGAGGTCCATATCCTAAGTTATGATGATATAAAATACTCTTTTTAAAATCTTGAGTATTGAAATTTTTTCCCATAGCAGAGCATATAACTATTGGAAATTCTAGACCTTTACTCTTATGGATACTCATTATTCTAACAACATTTGCATTTTCTCCAAGTGTTTTTGCACTCCCCATATCAGAGCTAGATTTTTTTAATTTCTCTATAAAATTTACAAAGTTGAATATTCCCTTAAAGCTAGTCTCTTCAAATTGTTTTGCTCTCTCAAAAAGTACTTTCAAGTTGGCTTGTCTTTGACTTCCACCTGGTAATGCTCCAACATAAGCATAGTATCCAGTTTTTGTATATAAATACCATATAAATTCATCTGTACTCATGTACATTGATTTTTCTTTGAATTCTTTTAGTTTAATCAGAAAGTCTTTGCTTTTATTTATACATTCTTCACTTGGTACAAAATCCGACTTATTTTCATTCTGTGATTCTGTAAATTCATCATACTCTGATGTACTTTCTAAAACTTCATAAAAAGTTTTATCTTTATTTTGAATTCTAATATCAATTAAATCTTCTGGTGTAAATCCAAATATAGGTGACTTTAACACAGCTATAAGTGGTATATCTTGCATTGGATTATCTATTATCTGAAGTAATGATAGTATTGTTTTTATTTCAATTGTATCAAAATATCCAACTCCAACATCAGCATAAGTAGGTATATCCATATTCATCAACTCATCTGCAAACACAGGTGCCCATGCAGATGTAGCTCTTAAAAGAATCACTATATCCTTAAATTCCACAGGTCTATAGGCATCAATTCCTTTATCATAGACTTTTTGAATCTTTCCATCTTCATTGGCTCTCATTAAATCCTTAATAATCTTTCCAACCATTCTAGCTTCAAGTTGTATATTGTCTAGTTCTTCATCTTCTTCTACTTCATTTTCTTCATTATTAACATTATTATCTTTATTATTTATAATATCATTACTAGGTTTAGTATTTTTTTGTATAAGGTGTATTTCTGTTGCTCCGCCAACAATAGAGTTCTCATCTAAATCTGATTTAAAATCTGCACCCAAATTAAGTCTTTCTTTTTCTGTATATTCAATCTCTCCTATATTCTCATTCATTATATTTTCAAATATATAATTTACAGAGTCTACAACTTCTTCTCTACTTCTAAAGTTTTTATAAAGCATTATTTTTCTGTGAGAACTTCCTTTTTCATCTTTATAGCTATTGTACTTTTGTAAAAACAACTCTGGTTTTGCTTGTCTAAATCTATAGATACTCTGCTTTACGTCACCAACCATAAATCTATTTGGAGTATCTATGTTTGCTACAGTTTTGAGCAGTACTTCTTGTACAAGATTGCTATCTTGATATTCATCTATAAATATTTCATAGAAATTATCTCTATACCCCATAGCTATATCAGAAGGTACGATATTTCCGTTCTCATCTATATTCGTAAGTATATTTAAGGCAAAATGCTCTATATCATTAAAATCTATTATTCCTTTTTCACTTTTTTTATTGCTGTATTCTTCTTCAAATCTTAGAACAATATTGGATATTGGTTTAACTATATTATAAAGATATTTAATTTCGTCTTTAATAGATTCGCTATCTTTATTAAATGTAGCATTTATTATACTTTCTAAAGATTTTTTAATTTTATCTCTTATTACTTTTGCTTTTTCTTTTGATTCTTTTATATATGAAGGAGCATCTTTTGGTATCCTTTTTATACCTTTTACATAGTTTTCAAAAGACATACTTGACATCTTCTTATGTGCCTCATTCCATGATTTATTACATGCTTCTGAAATATCGACCACTCTCTTATACTCAATCGAAAGCTTCTCTGTAAAAGTTTCTAGCTCTTCTATTGACTTAACTTCTTTTAAGGCCTTTTCCATATTTGAGCAAATTCCATCAATTTCTATTTTTACAGTGTCTAATATAGCTCTAGCCCAAATAGATTCTGAAAAATCAAAGTCCTCATCAATGTTAAATCTCTCTGCTGAATCAACAAGCCATTTTTTAGGCTCAGGAGAAGCCATTGCAAATGAATATATTCCTAAAATAATATCCTGAACCTCTTTATCTCCGCCTCTTTCTGCATAACTTTCAACTAAATTTAAAAAACCCTCTTCTCTTTCTTCATATAATTTTTCAAATACTTCTTCTATTGCCTCTTGTTTCAAAATAGCGCATTCAGTTTGGTCTCCTATTCTAAAATTAGGGTCTAGGTTTATTCTATGGAAGTTTGATTTTATAACATCTAAACAAAATGAGTGTATTGTTGTAATACTTGACTTATTTAATAAGACAAGTTGATTTTGTAAATGTTTATTTTCTGGATTTTCATCTAATGCTTTTCCTATAGCATCACCTATTCTCTCTCTCATTTCTGATGCAGCCGCATTAGTAAATGTAACTACTAATAATTTATCTATATCAATTGGATTTTCTCTACTTGTTATCATTTGAATTATACGTTCAACCAGTACTGCTGTTTTTCCCGACCCAGCAGCAGCTGCAACAAGTAAGTTACAGTCTCTACTTTCTATAACTTCTGTTTGCTCTTTTGTCCATTTAGGAGAACTCATCAATCAACATCTCCTTCCATCATTTTTATTATCTCTTCATTGCTCTTATTATTTAAAATTTTATATTTATTATCTTTCATAGTTGAATCAAATTGACATATAGCTGAATAATCACAAAAATCACATGATGTTCCCTCTTTATGTTTATATGGAGATATCTTTATTTCACCACTCAACATTTCTTCACATAAATCCTTTATCGCATGTTTTACATATTTTCTAAGTAACCTAAAATCTTCATAACTTACTGTAGATGTGCTTTTACCTACATTTCCATCCTTTGTAAGACCTACTGGTATTACTAATGAATTTTTTCTTTTTCCATCTATCAATGACTTATCCATCTCTTTTATTATATGAGAATCTTTTACCACAAGCCCTTTCATTCTAAGCTCTTTTAATATTGCTTCTTGAATTTCAGCGTCATCTTTATCTTCATTAAACTTTGCTATTGGGTTATTTATTCTACAATATAATATTGCTGCTGGATTTAAATTTATATCTTCTTCTTTTACACTTTCAAGGATTGCATCAAGATATACAAGTAATTGTAATTGTAGACCATAGTATATCTCTGTTAAACTTATAGCTTTATTACCTGATTTATAATCTACTATTCTTATATATTTGTTTTCACCTTCTTCAAACTCATCTACTCTATCTATTTGACCGATTAAATTTACTTCTTCTCCATTATTCAAAACTATTTTTATAGGAGGGTATTTACCGTCTTTACCAAATTTAACTTCATAATCTACAGGTTCAAATGAACCTTGTTTTATCTGTTGGCTAATTATATTTATAGCTGTTGTAAGCATATTCTTCAATCTATACGCAAGATATTTATATCTTTCAGAACTATTTAATATATATCCTGGTATCTTTGAGATTATTTCATCAACTATAATACCTACCTTTAATTCTATATATTCTTCATCAATATCTTTCCACAATAAATTATCTTGTGATAGTTCTTTTGAAAATCTATCTAAAATATTATGAACAAAGGTTCCTAAATCTGGTGGTGTAAATGAATACTCTTTACGCTTTCTGGCTTTAAGGCCATATTGTATAAAATAAGCAAATGGACACTCTGCATATTTTTCAAGCCTAGACACACTAAGAGAATTACTTTTATATAATGACCTTATTTTTTTCTCTTCAATCCTATGAACTTGATTGGTATAACTAAGACCTTTTATAACTTTTTTTGTTATAGAACTATATAGTTCATCCTTTAGATAGTATCTATATATATCTAACCAGATACTATTCATTTCTTCTTTGCTATACTCATCACTATCGTAGTTTTTTATTACACTTATAAGCTTGTTAAATGTAGGTGATTTTACAGTTATTTTTTTAAGTATATCTTCATTAGTTCTTTTATCTTCTTCTATCAAATAACTTTTATTTTCTACATTTGGGAATATTTTCTTCAATCTTGATATAATTATTGAAGGTCTAAGTGTCTTACCCTCATGGTCAGATATAGGATATGTTATAATTAGATTTTCAGATGTTGAAGTAAGGGCTTTATATACTAAAAATTGTTCTTCAAAACTTCTAGTTTTACTATCTATGTCAACTTCAATACCTTTATTTCCAAGACTCTCCCTATCATTATCACTTAATATTCCACTATCTTTTGTAATTAAAGGAAATACACCATCTGTAGTTCCTATTAAGTATAAGTATTTTGTATTTGGATTTTTCATTCTGTCCACACTACTTACAAGTACTTGGTCTATACTAGGAGGAACTAGCCCTAACTCATACTCATCAAAACCAAGAGTTATTAATTTTATAAATTTTTCTAAGGATATTATTTCTTCACCCATAAGTTCCACCATTTGGTCTAAAACATCTACTACTATATCCCAAACTTGTGAATACTGATTAGCAACATCGAGTTCTCCTTTATCCTTAAAATTTACTATTAAACTCTCTATAGTTTCTGGCATATTTATATCTAGTAAAAACTCATATATATACTTGCAAATTTCTTTTACTCTGTTTTTTCCCTTTAATTTTTCTTGTAAATTTATTATTGGCTCTAATACTCTATTTTTTATTTTATTTATTTTATCTTTTAATTCTACCTCAAATTCACTTTCTTCATTAATAAGACTTTGTGTTATTCTATAATCCCACTTTTCATCAAACCATTTCTTACCTTTAATCCCATTGGCTAGTACATAATTTTCTAGTAAATTTATATCATCATTATCAATTCCTATAAGACCACTCTTTAAATACCTAAACATAGTTTCATATCCATATCGTCTGTTTTTCATTTCTAGAGCCGAAATAATTAATATAACTATTGGATTACTTTTTGCTTCTCTCTTTTTATCTATAAAGTTAGGTATGTTATACTCATTAAATATAGAATGTACCAAAAAATCATATCTATTTAAGTCTCTTGTAGCAAGAGTTATATCTCTATATCTAACATTTTTGTCTCTAACCAAATGTACAATTTCTTTAGCTATTTCTTCTACCTCTGAATATAGATTATTAAATTCTTTTATTTTTATATTTTTAGTTGGATTTATATATGTTTTATATGGATAAGCATTATAAAACTTTTCTAAATGTTGTAACTCTTGAATTCCTTCAAATCTTTTTATAGTGCCTGTATTTAAATTTACTTGTGGTAATATTTTTACTCCTTCTTCATTACATAATTGAGTTAATTTTGAATAAGTAAACTTAGTTCTAGAAAATACATCTGCTTTGCTATATCCAATATAATTAACATTATCTACAGTCAAAGATATATTAACATCTTTAGCTTTATTTAATATACTTTTTATAACATTGTATTGATTTGGTGTAAAACCTGTAAACTCATCTATATAAACATAAGCTCCTTCTAAATAGTTACTCAATTCTATTTTGCCTGATAATGAAGTCAACATATCTTGAGCATCTATATAATTTTCATGTAATTTTCCTTCAAAAGAATTATATATCTTACTTATATCTTTTAACTTTAAACTTAATGTCTCATTTTCTAATTCTCCAGATATATTTTCTAACATTCCAGGACTTATATTGTACTGTTTCATTTCTGATATCATATCTGTAATTGAACTTACAAAACCAGATTGCGACTTTGATTTTGAAAATACATTTAACTCTTCACTTACATCTTCTATCGCTCGATACACCATCATTGCTTTTCCACTAGAATTTATATTTACATCTGTTAATCCTCCTGTTTGAGAAAAAACTATGTTACTCAGTGTTTTAAAACTAAGCACTCTAACTCTTAAGTACTTGTCCTTTTCTCTTCCTAAAAATAGTTTGCTTACTCTATTTTCAGCTTCAAATGTATACTGTTCTGGAACTAAAAGTATAACAGATGTCATTTCATTTTTTTGAGATTCTTTTTTAATTTCATCTAATATATATGTAGATTTTCCACTTCCACATCTACCTAATATAAACCTAAGTCCCATAAATTTCCGCCTCCAAAATACTATAATCTATTTCTTTGTCATTGCATAATTTATTAAACTCACAATACTTACAATGACTTTTATTTCTATAGCACATACGTTCTTCTTTATTATATACCTTTTCTATATCATTGTATAGATTGTATTCGTATGTATGTTCTTCATAATTAGTACTTTTTATCATGTTTATATAGTTTTGAATCTTATTTCTATTTGCTTCATGTTTTTCTTCATCATATGAGATATTAATTGGCAAATCATCAAATTCAGGTTGGTAATATTTCATACTTATATCTTTAACATTTACTTCTATTTTTAAAACTTTTGGTATAACTTCTTTTGCCAAAAACATATAAACTATTGTTTGAATCCTACTTTCCACATTTTTATAGTTAATCTTTTTAGACTCAGTTTTCCAGTCCCATATCTCTATATTGCCTTTTCCAACTACAATTAAATCATACTTTGCTTGTAATATGTCCCCATTTAAATTCATCCTTACTTCATATTCTGGTAAATACATTTTTTCTTTTTCGATAGGAACAATTTTTTTTATATTCTCAATCCATTTTGAAAATCTTTTACTATTTTTATCATCTTCATTAAAATAGATTCCAAGTGGTATATTACTAAAGTATCTTTCACAAATTAAATGAAAGTCTCTTCCAGTTTTTAAACTATCATAATATTCTCTACTACCTATATCATCATTTTTCCAATTTATTTTATCAATATACTTATATTTAAATTTTAGTGGGCACGATTTATATGTGTTAATTGAATTTTGACTATAAGAAAAATATTTTAATTTATCATTCAATCATATCACTTCTCTCTTAACTTTATTTTTTAATAACTATTTATTATATATTAATTTGGCATTCTTTTAACAGTATATAAGCTAAACTCATCATATATTAACTTATATTTCTTTCAATAATATATCAACTTAACTCATCTATATGTTAATTTGACCTTTTCTCAATAATATATTGATTCAACCTTCTTAAATAAACACAAGGATTCTGTTCTTTTCTTTTATTACCTATATCATTTTCATCTCTATAAGCACTCCCTGAAAGTACTAACATCTCCTTTGCCCTAGTGATTCCTACATATAAAAGTCTAATCTTCTCATTTATAGAATCAATTTTAGTTTGATAAGCGTAATCAGTTGAAATACTACCTTTTAATATAGCTTCAATTTCTGACTTAATAATAGCCATTGGATTTTTGTATTTTTCTTTTAAGTACCATTTATCACTCTGAAATTTCTGAGTAATATTGTCAGGGAAATTATATTCAACAAGACCTAATAAAAACACACAATCCCATTCCATCCCCTTTGATTTATGATAATTACATAGTGTTATGCTACCAGGTTCTGGCTCATATCCATTTATCTCATAAACTACATCTATTATGTGATTAAACACCTTATTTTTAACATCAAATAGAACATTGTAAACATCTTCTAAGTCCATATATATATTTTCCGAAACTAAATACTTTATATAAAAAGATATATAATCTAATACTGCTTTATCCTCTTTTTCTAAGTTGAGCTTTTTACCAATGAACAGTATCAGCAGGTCTAACCTTATTATTGGGTATTCTAATATCTGTTTTATAATATCTATACCATATTTAAAACTTGTATATATATCGCTTTCTTCATTAATTTCTAGTGATTCAAATTTATCTTTATTAAATTTCAAATCATATATAATTTCTTCTGTTGTATATTTTTTTAATCTGTCTAAAAAATTCTTTTCTTCTATCTCATTGTCTGTATTTATAAAAACCTTATCAAGTACGATTATTAACTTTTCTATATCATCGCAGTTTAGCATAAAATCTATAATAGAAGCTATGCTATTTATAACCTTTCTTTTACTTAAAGAATTTGGACCCAATTCTTCAAAGGTTAGACTATACTCTCTAAGTTCCTTAGCAACTTGTGTAACTTGTTCATTAAATGGAACTAGTATTCCTATACTCTTATCTGGATATTTCTTTTTTATACCTTTAACATATTTAGCAGTTTGTTCTATTTCATTTTTCCAACTATTATACCATTTTACATTTATATTATAATGCTCTGGCTTAGGGTTTTCTTTATATCCAACTCCAGTTGGAACAGTTTTTATTTGCATATCCTCAAGAGCATATCTGCATTCCTCTTGTTTAAATTCTTTTGTGACATATTCTACAAGTGAATTTGCTAAATCTAGTATATCTTTTGAACTTCTATTTGACATATCCATCCTATAACAACACTTTGCATTTTTTATAAATTCTTTAAAAAACCTAGGGTCTGATGATGAAAATGTACCTGTTATACTCTGATTTATATCTCCCACTCTAACTAAATTATTATTTTCACTTGATATAATTTTTATTATATTCCCTTGTATTTCATTTGAATCTTGACATTCATCTTCAAAAATATATTTATATCTAGTTTGGAATTTTTTTCTAAGTCCTTCATCTAAGCATAAGGTTTTTTCTGCTAGAATTAATATATCATCATAATCTAGTAAGCCATTTTGCTTTAATTTTCTATCATACAATTTGTATATTGGCAAAATCACTTTAAGCATGCCTTTGTGCCCTCTTGATAGTATCTCTTCAAGCTTATCTGGAGAAATTCCCTTGTATTTAAGTTCACTTATAGCATTTCCTACAAATTCAAAAAAACCTCTCTCCCAAGCTTCAAGAGTTATCTCTTTCCATCTCTCATCTTTTTGCTCCTTTAGAAACCATCTAAATGCTCTTTCTCCTCCATCAAATCTAAATTTATTTATACATTCATTTAATATAATACTTTTTTGTAAATCATCAGCTATATTAAAATCTTCACTTAGCATTACTATTTCGGGTTTTTCCTTTATTATTTTTACAGCTAGACTATGTATAGTCATTACTTCATATGAGTTAATATCGTCTATTTTGTTTTCTTCAAGTATTTTTTTTATTCTACCTTTAAAATTATTTACAGCACTATTCATATATGTAAGAACTAATATTTTACCACCTTTATGTTTCTGTTCAAGGAGTAGTTTAGCTACTAAATTGGTTATTATAAATGTCTTGCCAGCCCCAGGAACTGCTGGAACTGCCATAGTTCCATCCTCATAATTTATTATTGGTATTTGGTCTTCTCTATAGTTTATATTAATCATAAATTTTATCTCCTTTATGTGAGAGTTTCAAAAGTATACTATATAGCATACTTTCTTGAATATAACCATTAATTGTGTATTCACTCTTATATGCATAAACTTTCTTTGCACTCAACAATAAATTATATATTGTATTATATAGATAATATTTCTTGTAGTACTCTTCCATTTCATTTGTATAAATTTTTTTCTCTTCAAAAGATTTTCTAAGTACAATTAAATTACTTATATCTTTTTCTATTTTCATATTCCAAGAATTACTTCCTATATCTACCAATATCTGGACACTTCTATCTATATTTGATGATATATATGAATAAGGAGTTGTTATTACTATTTTATCTTTGCTTTTTAACTCTTCTATATCAATAACAGAATAATAATCATTTATTGTCGTCTTTAAAGCTTCTATAAAAATCTTTTCTTCTTTCAATCCAAGTAGGTTTGCACTTTCACTAAATGATTCACTTTCAGTTATTATCTGTTTACATAGACCAACATTCTTTTTACCATCTTTTAAATTTAACATTTTATCTATATAAAATTGAATTAAAAATTCATGTATTTTTATATCACTTTTCTTTTTTTCTTCAATATACTGTAAAATATCACGATATTGATTATATCCTCCTATTTTATCAACTTCTAAATACCTTGTTTCTTTAAAAATCTTAAATGCTTTTATTCTGTTTATGTCTAAAAGAGTCTCTAAAAAACTTATATATTCTTCATCTTTTATAAAGTCTAAATATCCATAAAATATGCAAGTTGCAACCACTAAAGCATTTCCATATGGGTAATCTATAGCTTTTTTATCTTTTTTAGTGTTAAAAACATCTATATTTTTTTCTTTCAAAGAATCTCTAATTTGATACTCCAATATTGTATTGTTTATAGGTGATATAATTGCTATATCTTTTGGAGATACTCCACTTTCTATAAGTGTTACAACCTTTTCGCTCACTAAATCTAACATTTCATTATATAGTTGACTTGATTGATTTAATTCTATACTTGAGGGTAATAAATATAAATCTTCTATTTTTATATTACTTTTTTCAAAGTTAATTTCTTCTTTAAATTTAATTTTAGATATTATCTTTTCATTTATATAACCCATGTCAATATTATTAAATACAGAATAATCTTTACTAAAATCAAAGAATATATAGCTTTCTAATGCATTGCTTGACACCTTTTCAATAAAATCTACTTCTGCATTACTTGAATTTTCAAGACTATCAACTACTATATATCTCAATTCTTTAAGTAAATTTTTTAAATAAAACTCATCATTAAGAAGGTAATTATTATATAGATATACACTCAGTGCATTATCTAACATTGAATTTGAAAGCAGTGTATTTATATAATATGATATAATTTCATCCATCTGAGTATATGAAAATCTATATATACTATTTCTATTTTTCTTTGATGAATATATTTTTTCTCCAATAAAATCAAAGTCAATTAAATTAAATGCGGACTTACTTATATTTGTAATTATACTTTTTGCGATTGATCTATTCGTTCCTGTGATATCTTCGAAATATCCTTCTTTCACTCTTTTTTCCTTAACTTTTTTAATTATTAAATATTCACTTAAACTATTTGATATAAATGTTGGAGATATAGATTTTTTATTTATTCCTTCACATTTCTCTATTATAAGTGCCCAATATTTTAATAATTCTTTTTTTACAAATCCTATATATGTTGTTATTTTTAATTCTTCACTATAATCTAATTCTAATGACCTCTCATATCTTATTCTAGTATTGTTATTTGGTACTAATAAAATAATACTTCTTGAGTTATTTTCAGTTCTATTCAATAATTCCTTATATTTACCTAAGGATTCATTTTCATCTTTTTTTAGACTGCTTTTTTTTAATAAATATTCCACATAATCACCTTCCTTAATTAAATTAAGTGTATATTATCTAATTATATCATATTGTGCATTTTTCAAAATACAATCAAATTATTGCATTTAACTACAAAAAAGACCATATATACACTGTTATGCATTTGTATATGCAACAATGTATATATAGTCTTTATATATTTACACACCCATACTTCAAATTATAGCTTTAATATAAACTCACAATCATAAATTTATATTAAACTTTAATCACTCTATTTTTAATTACTTTAATGATTCTTCTATTCCTTTAGCTATTTGTGTGCCCATTTCTTTTACTTTTGCAGGTGAATTTATTAACTTCATATCACTCTCATTATCCAAAAACGCACATTCTACAAGTACAGCTGGCATGTCATTGGTTCTTAAAACGTATAAATAATCTTTTGTAGGGTCACTAGTAAGTACTCTTGTTTTTATACCTCTATTTGTAAGTTTAAATTTCTCTAAAATTCGATTTAATATGTTTGTAGCCACAGTCTTAGAAGTTCCTCCATTTTTATCTTTAAGCTTGTAAAACACTTCTACTCCATGACCTTTTCTATTATTATCACCATTGTAATGTATACTTGTAAATAAGTCTGGTTTAAGTGAGTTAGATAAAGCAGTTCTACTTCCAAGTGATAAAGTCTTATCTGTATCTCTAGTCATAATTACATTTATTCCTTTTGAACGTAAATATTCAGTAGTTGCAAGTGAAGTATTTAAATTGTAATCTTTTTCAATCATTCCTCCAAATGAATTTCCAGGTGCTGAACCACCATGTCCTGGGTCAATCATAACTGTCTTTGCTCCATTACTAGCTCCTGGGTCTGTCGGTGTTGTATTATGCTTAGATAATGATGATGCTATAGAATTCATTACCTTAGAAGTTAATCCGCCTCCTATCTTATACACTTTATTAGCAGATTTAGCTTCTAAATTATCCTTATGATATGCAGATA